>CAZPJM010000159.1:0-11403 GCA_964586865.1 uncultured Enterobacteriaceae bacterium | reverse complement strand
CACCGCCACCGCCACCGCCACCGCCACCGCCGCCACCACCGCCGCTGCTGGCGGGGTCGGCCGTCGCGTCGTTGATGGTCTTGCGGATCTGGTCGCACCCGGTGCCGAGCACCAGCGCGAAGGCCAGGGGAACGAGCGGGAGCAGATGGCGCACGGGGACCTCCGGGGCGGGGGGGAGGCTACCACCGGCGATGCCGCGTGCAACGGGGCGCCCCCAGGTCGTCACGAGGACGGCGCGGCTCGGGTGATCATGGGGGCAGCGGCGGATGCGCCGCGGCGCGGCGGGACCCGGTGCCCGGGCCAGCGGCCAGGGCTCAAGGCCCGTAGCGCCCCTGTCCCACCGGCCCCTCGCGGTGGGCGCGCCCGGTGGCCACCAGGTGCTCCAGGATGTTCCAGATCTCGATGGGATCGGCCTCGACCAGGCGGGCCAGCTCGAGGGCGGTGCCGCGCCGGGGCAGGACCTGCCGCAGGCGCCGGGACAGCTCCAGGATGTCGCCGGCGGCCTTCTTGCCCGCCTCGACCCCGGGCTGGTGCCACGCGTTCACGTCGACGAGGCTGGCGTAGAGCTGCACCGCGCGCTCGAAGAGGGCCACCAGGCCCCCGAGCTGCCGGGCGTCCAGGCGCGGGAGGGTGAGGGTGAGGCACGGCCGGCCGGCCTCGACCAGGGCGCGGCGGGTGCCGAGGAGGAAGCCCTGGAGGGTGTCGCCGGCGGTCGCCTGGGCGAGCACCGGGGTCTGGGAGCCCCGCCCGTCGTCGAGCACCTGCACGAAGGTGACGAAGGCGTCGTCGCGGCCATCACGGAGCTGCTGCACATAGGCGTGCTGGTCGGTGCTGCCCTTGTTGCCGTAGACGGTGAGGCCCTGCTCGACCACGGCCCCCTGGCGGTCGAGGCGCTTGCCCAGGGACTCCATCACGAGCTGCTGGAGGTAGCGGGCCAGCAGGCCCAGGCGGTCCCGGTAGGGCAGCACCACCATGGCGCGCGCCCCGCGACCGTCGCCGGCGAGGTGCCAGCAGCCCGCCAGCAGGGCGGCGGGATTGTCGCGCCAGTCCCGGGCCCGGGTCCAGGTGTCCATCTCCCGCGCGCCCTCGAGGAAGGGCTGGGTGTCGATGCCGGCCAGCTCGGCGGCCAGCAGCCCCACCGCGCTCGTGAGGCTGAAGCGTCCACCCACCCAGTCCCAGAGCGGGAAGCGGCCGATCCAGCCCTCTTCCCGGGCCTGGGCGTCCAGTCGGCTGTCCTCGACGGTGATGGCCACGGCCCGCGATGGCAGGTCCAGGTCCCGGGCCTCGAGGGCCTCGCGGACCAGGGCCAGCCCGTTGCGGGTCTCGACGGTCCCGCCGGACTTGCTCACCACCACCACGAGGGCGTGGCGCAGGCCATCCCCGAGTCGGGCCAGGGTCCGGGCCACCCCATCCGGGTCGGTGTTGTCGATGAAGTGCAGGCCCAGGCTCCGGCGGGGCCCCTCCTCGTCGGGGTCGGGGGCCAGCGCGTCGGCCACCAGCATGGGACCCAGGGCGCTCCCCCCGATGCCCACGTGGATCACGTCGGTGAAGGGCAGCCCATCGGGCGCGGTCCGCAGGCCGCGGCGGACCTCGCGGGCGAAGGCGCGGACGGCCTCGATGCTCTCGCCGATGGCCCGGGCCTGGCCCATGGTGGGGGCGTCCTCCGGGGCCCGGAGCCAGGTGTGGCCCACCTGGCGGCCCTCGTCGTGGTTGACCATCCCGCCGGCGGCCTGGGCCTCCCGGTCCTCCCACGCCCGGGCCCAGGGCAGGGCGTCCAGGCGGGCGGGCGTCAGGCCCATGGTGGTGGCGTCGAGCCACCAGGCCTCGCGGGGGTGGGGAAGGACCAGGGGGGGCGGCCAGTCGGACATGGGGACTCCGGGGCGTGCGGCGCCCGAGGGGCCGGCTCAGGCGGCCCGGGCGTGGAGGAAGAGGGCGGTGACCGCCGGGCCCAGGTGGCCGAGCAGCCGCCGGGCCGCCGCGTGGCGGGTGAAGCGGACGAAGGTGGCCAGGCGACGGCCGTAGGGGGCGGCCTCGACCGGCCCGTCACCGGGGGCGGCCGCGAGGGCCAGGTGGTGGCCCAGCAGGAGGGTCCCCAGCCCGGAGGGCAGGCCCCCGAGCGCCACGAAGGCCCGCTCGTCCAGGTGGCTGTGGAGGACCAGCCGCTGGAAGGCGCGGGTCCGGGGGGTGGCCGGACGGCCGGCGCCCAGGCGCGGCGTGGCGTCCCGCACCAGGGCCAGCACCTCGGAGAGGAAGGCGCGCTGACCGCGGGCGTCGGGGGTGTCCTCAGGCGGCCGGGCCACCGCCGGACCGAGCGCCTGTTCCAGGGTGCGGGCCGCGGTGCGCAGGGCCCCGCCGGCGCGCTCGGCGCGGGGCTCGGGCGGCTCTCGACGCAGGAGGCGGAACAGGGCCGGGCGAACCGCCGCCACCAGGCCTTCCAGGTCGGCCGCCTCGTGGGTGTCGGCCAGGGCATCCCGTACGGCCCCCTCGATGAGGGGCCACTGCTCTCCCGGCACCCCGACCCCCGGCAGGACGCCCACCACCTCGGGGTCGAAGGTCCGGGGGCCGCCGGGGAGCGCCAGGTCGGCCTGCTCGGCGATCTGGGCCGTCACCGGCGTGCCCGTGTCGAAGGACTCGGCCCAGCCCCCGCAGTCGGCGCGCACCACCAGGCGGACGAGCCCGGCCGGTCGGTCGTCGACCCGGGTGAAGGGGAAGGCGCGGCAGAAGGCCGGCTTGGCCGCGGCCCCCCAGCGGGCGTGGATGGCGCAGGCCCCGTCCTCCTGGAGGAAGAGGCACGCCCCGTCGTCGCGGCGGCGGAAGTACCAGGCCGGCCGTCCGTCCGGGCCGGGTCGGCGGGTGGCGAAGCCGTCCCGGGCCGGCGCCCAGGCCTGGCGCACCCCCCGCGCCTCGAGCCCCTCGATGATCGCATCCTCGATGGGACCCAGGTCGAAGTGCCGGCAGCAGGCCGTGCAGCCCCCGCAGTCCCAGCGGGCCCCCTCGGTGGTCGTGATCGCCATGAGCGGCGGCTAACCCACCCCGGCGGCGCCGGGTGCGGCCTCGCGGTTACGGGACCCGGACGATCCGGGAGCCCCGATGGACCGCCACGAAGCCCTCGACCTGCTGCGCGACACCCACGACTTCCCAGGGCTCTACCGCTTCCGGGTGGTGGCGCGGGCCGGCGGGGCCCCGGGGGTCATCTCCGCCATCGCGGCGACCCTGGGCGACCGGATCCGCCAGGTCCAGGAACAGCCCTCCCGCAAGGGCACCTACACGAGCCTCCGCATCGAGGTCCACGTGGAGGAGGCCGAGGAGGTCCTCGCCGTCTACGAGCTGGTGGGGCGGCTCGATGAGGTGGTGGCGACCCTGTAGGGATGCGGTCCGAGGGGCACGGCGCCCACCGCCCACAGGTACTCCTCGACCGAGGCCGGATCGGCCAGGTGCACCGCCTGCTCCAAGCGGAGGAGCGGGGTGTTGCCGCCGCCCAGGAGCTGCCAGCGGCGCGGGGTCTCCCAGTAGAAGTACCGCTCGGCGCGGAGCTGCCAGGTCCAGAGGGGGTTCTCGCCGAGGGTGCGGGTCCGGGTGGACAGCCGCTGCCCCAGCCGCAGGAGGAGGGGGGCCAGCCAGGCGCGCTCGGCGTCCAGCTCGGCCTGGCGGAAGAAGATGTCGGGGCCGCAGGCACCCCGGCCGCCGCCGAGGGGCCCGAGCTCGCAGGAGGCGGTGATCCAGCGCCCGGGGGAGCGGCGCCGGACCCCGGTGATGACGGCCTCGCGGGGGAGGAGCTGGTGGTGCAGGTAGAGGGCGCGGACGGTCCAGCCCTGGTCCAGTACGGCGTAGCTGCAGGTCACCCCAGCGATACACTGGCGGTGGATGCGCTCGAGGGTCGGGGGATCGAGGGTGTCGGGGACCTGGACCCGGAGCTCCCGGGCCAGCCGTCCCGCGCCGTCGAACACCCGGAGGCCGCAGTCGGGCACGCGTGCTCCATGCAGGCCCGCGACCCTATCACGGGGCATCGAGGCCGGTAGCGTCGGGCTCACCCGCCCGCCGCGCCCGAGGGATCCTCGCCCCGGAGGAGGGCTTCCAGCCGCTCCTCGGCCTCGTCGGCCACCTCGTCCAGGCTCCACGCCAGCTCGAGCATGGAGCGGGCCCGCGCCAGGTGGTGATCGCCGGCCGAGGGGTAGCGTCCCTCCCAGGCGAAGTACGACTCCTCGAGGGCGTCGGCGGCGAAGCGGGAGGCCAGCTCCAGGGTGATCCGCAGGGCCCCCGGGACGATGCTCCGCCACTCGGCGCGCTCCAGGGGCAGGTTGCGCCCGACCTGGACGTAGCCGGACATGGCGGCCGTGAAGAGCTCCAGGTCGAAGCGGGGCGTGGGGTGGTCCTCGGGGTGGGGGTTGCACCAGCTCCGCAGCGCATCCCCCAGCTCGGCGTCCAGGGTCCCCCAGCCGAGGGTGTCCAGATCGATCAGGGCCACGGCTTCGTCGCCCACGAAGCGCACATTGGAGACCTTCAGGTCGTTGTGGAGGATCCGCCGGGGCAGATCGGCGGGGCCGTCCCAGCCCTGCCACAGCTCCCAGAGAGCGTCGGCGAGGGGCGCCACGTGCCGACGCAGGCGGTGGTTGCGGTGGGTGACCAGCACCTCCTGGAGGTGGGCCATGTGGGCGGTCGTGTCGTGGGCGCCGGGTCGCTCGAAGTGGAAGTCGTGGTGCAGGTCGAGGAGGGCGCCGTGGAAGCGGGCCACCAGCCGGCCCGCCGAGTGCGCCTCGGCCGGGGTGGCGAAGCGCTGGACGGTCCGGGTCCCGACCCAGGTGAGGCAGCGCCAGATGCCGCCGGTCAGGTCTTCGTGCCAGAGCAGGCCATCGCGGGTGGGGATGAGCTCGGGGGTGTGCCGGCCGCGCTCCACCAGGCGCTGGGTGATGGCCCAGATGTCCAGGTGGACCGAGGGGTCGAAGATGGCCGTGTTCAGCCGCTGCAGCACGGCGACGGGGGTGCCGTCGGGCAGGGCCACGCCCCAGGTCTCGTTGATGAGCCCCCCCGACTCCACGCTCCCGACGATGGCCTCGTCCGGGAAGTCCCACGCGGCGAGGGGGTCCAGGACCTCGATGTCCATGGTGCGCCTCCGGCCCGCCGTTGTAGCGCACCGGGCAGCCCGGGGCCGGTCCGCCGCGTCACCCGGCCGGATCGGACGGCCGCGGGAAGATGGCGCCCTGGGTCGCCCCGTGGTCGGTGTGGTGGTCGAAGGTCGCGTTGGCCTCGCGCAGCCAGGCCACCTCGGCCTCCCCCACGGCCTGGGCGCGGGCGCGGAGGGCGTCGCAGTCCTCCATCGGTGGGAGCGCCCGCAGGGCCTCCCCCAGGCGCCGGGCGCTGGTCTCGGCGAGCTCCGCGTGGCCGGCCTCGTGGTGGGTCAAGGCCTCCAGGTAGTCCTGGAAGGCGCCGGGCAGCTCCGGATCGGCGTCGGGGGGAGGGGTCCAGGCCGGCAGCACGGTGGTCAGGTCCAGGTCGACGCTCACCGTCCCCGGGCGGCAGGTGGCCGGGCCGGGACGCGGCTCGAAGCGCCACCGCAGCCGCCACCGGGTCCAGCCCGTGAAGCGCTCCGGCCGGGGGCGCTTGGCGTGGAGGTCCAGGGCCAGCTCGCGCGCGGTGCGCCCCTCGAGGGTGTAGTGCTCGACGGTGCGGTGGACGGCGATGCGGGGGGAGGGTTCCGGGCGCGGCGCCGCCACCCGGGCATCGGCGGGGAGGGTGAGGGCCCCGGACAGGGGCGGGGCGCAGGACAGGAGGGGGAGCAGCGGGAGCAGGCGCGCGGGGATCACGACGGGAGACCTCCGACCCGTTGGATCGGATCGCCGCCCCTCGGGCTTCAACCCGGAGGGTCGCGGCCCGTCACCGGCCGTCAGGGACCCGGCGCCGCGGGCCCCGTCAGCGGGCCATGAGGGTCGTCAGGTCCCCGTCCTCGAGCATGGCCGGGTGGCCCACCCACCGGACCTCGCCGCCCTTGAGGACCACCGCGTGGGGAACGCCCTCGGCCCGGAAGGTGGCCCACAGGCGGCCATCGTCGCGGGCCACGGGGAAGCCGACCTCGCCCTCGTCGAGGAAGGCGGTCATCTCCTCCTCGGTCGTGCCGCGGGAGAGGCTCGTCACCCCGACCATGTCCAGGCCCTCGCCCGACAAGGCCTCCCAGGTCCGGGCGAGCTCGGGCATCTCGCGCTGGCAGTGGGGGCACCAGGCCTCGAAGAAGACCACCAGGGTGGTCCGCTCGGGGTCGAGGGTGTGCTCGCCCTGCAGCCAGCCGGCCACGGGCAGCTCGGTGGCGGGCTGGCCGATGATCTCGAGGGTGTCGAGCAGGTCGCCGGCGGAGCGGGCGACCATCGTGTCGCTGTAGTCCCGGACCAGCCGCTCCAGGCCGTCCCGGGCCTCGGCCATGCGCAGGGCGTCCAGATCGGCGCGGATCTCTTCCGCCAGACCGAGGGCCGCCTGCTCGCGCTCGGGCTCGGCCGGCAGCTCGACGACCGCGGTGACGCGATCGAGCAGCCCCTCGAGGGCCTCCACCCGGGCCTCGAGGCGGGCGGTCTTCTCGGCGAGGGCCTCCACGTCGGTGGAGGAGCGGGCGCCGCAGCCCGCCAGGAGGAGGACGGCCATGGCCGCCGGGACGATGCGCATGGGGACTCCCTGGATGCCCGCCGTCGCTATCCCCAGTCCTCGCCCTCCACCACTGTCCGCGACAGGGCCTGACGCAGCCAGTCCAGCTCGGACCGGAGCCGGGAACGGCCCCAGAACCACCCCGCCGCCGCCGCCGCGTGGACGAAGACGGGGACCGCGCCCCAGGCCACGAGCCAGCCGGCGTGGGTCTGGCCGGTCCACAGATCCCGGGCCAGGGCGGCGCCCCACACGAGGATGGCGGCGGTGAAGCCCCACAGGAGCAGGGCGGTGATCCGAGGCCACCGCAGCCGGACCTCGAGGCGGGTGCGGCCGGTGCCGGCCTCGACCAGGCGCCCGCGCCAGCAGGGGGTCAGGCGGGACGCGGCCATCGTCTCGAGGCGCAGGCCCACCTCGACCACGCCCCCGCGCAGGAGCCGGACGTACAGGGGCGCCGGATCCTCGTCCCACGCCCGGAGCTCCCGGCGGGTGGGGAACCACAGGTCGTGGACCGGGCAGAGCCGCTCCTGCAGACGGTCTCGGACCTGGGCGGGGCTGCCGTCGACGACGAGGGGCGGATCGAGGGCCAGGCGGGCCTCCGGGGGGGCGGGGGGCGTACCGGTTGCGTGCTATGACGGGGGGCGCACCCCTGCATGGTGGACCCGATGACCCGCGTCGACGACTTCCTCGACCTGGTGGACAACCCCTCCCGCCGGGCCCTCACCCCGGGTGACCCGGCCGATGATGCCCTGCTGGCCCTGATGGTCCACGTGGCCTTCTCCGACGGCACGGTGGAGGAGGGCGAGCTGCGCTTCCTCCAGCGGGTGCTGCCCGGTCGGGACCCGGAGCAGCTCCTGGCCTGGGTCCGGCAGGTGGGCAGCCAGCCCCTCGACGTGGCGGCGGTGGGGGCGGCCCTCCCCGATGCGGACGCCCGCTGGAAGGCGGTCCGGTTCGCAGCCCGGATGGCTTGGAAGGACGGGGAGATCCAGGACGAGGAGCGGGCCCTGCTCCAGCGCCTGGCGGACGGCCTCGCCCTGGGCGAGGGCGCGGTGGAGCAGGTGCTGTCGGGGATCCTCGGGCGGCGTGGCGCCCTGCCCACCGCCGAGCGCCTGGCGGAGGTGCTGGACGGCGTGACCTGGAACAGCGTGCAGGTGCTGGACGAGCCGGTGAGCGGGCCCATCGCCCGGGTGGCGCCGCAGGGCGGGCACCCGGTGCGCACGGTGGCTGTCGACGACGTGGTCGTGGCGGCCTTCTTCACCGAGGGCCTGGCCGCCCACTTCCTCGAGGGCACCGCCTTCCTGGCCTGGGACGACCTGGTCACCTACACCCGCGTGGCCACCCTCGGGGCGGCGGTGCAGCTCCACACCGAGGACGGGCGCACCTGGAGCCTGGTGGACGCCCGGATGCGGGGGCTCACCCTGGTCCTGGACCGGCTCTTCGGCGGCACGGGTCGCTCCCGGGCCCCGGCGCCCGAGGTGGTGCAGGTCCGCGGCGAGGAGGACGGCGTCTGACCCCCCGGGGCCCCGACGCCGCCGATGCGGGTTAGGCCGCGGCCGGGCCCGGCGGGCGGGTCCGCGGGAGGCCCGGTGGCCATCGCCCTCTTCGACTTCGATCGCACGCTGGTGGATGTGAACTCGGGCCACCTCTGGCTGCGGCACGAGATGCGGGCCGGCCGGGTGAGCAGCCGGCAGGCGGCGTGGGCCGCCTTCTGGTTCCTCCGGTATCGCCTGGGCTTCGAGGGGGGCCTGGAGGCCGCCTTCGACCAGGCCGTGGCCGCCTACGCCGGCCTGGCCGACGCCGAGCTCGACGCCTGGACGGAGACCTTCTTCGAGGCGGAGATCATCGGGCGGCTGCGGCCCGGGGCCCGCCGCGCCCTGGACGCCCACCGCGCGGCCGGGGATCGGGTGGCGCTGGCCTCGTCCACCACGCAGTACCTGGCCGACCGGGCCTGCGCGGCCTGGGGCCTCGAGCGCGCGGCCTGGACCACCCTCGAGGTGGAGGCCGGCCACCTCACCGGGCGCATCGCCTCGCTGGCCCTGGGTCGCCACAAGACCGAGCGGGTCCGGGACTGGGCCGCCGCCGAGCGCATCGCGCTGGACGACATCACCTTCTACACGGACTCGGTGACCGACCTGGATCTGCTGGCCCAGGTCGGCACCCCGGTGGCGGTCAACCCGGACCGTCGCCTCCGGCGGGAGGCCCGTCGCCGTGGCTGGCGCGTCGAGGACTGGGGCGTGGTGGCCCCCGGGCCCCCCGACTCGGACGGGATCGAGGCGGCGGGGGCCCCGACGACGGAATAGGGGTGGCGGTCCCCGCCCCCCGGATGCCGATGGAACCCCGCTACCTGGAGCTGGCCGCCGAGCTCTGCGACCTGGCCCGCGCCCGGAACCTGTTCGAGGTGCTCGAGCAGCCCACCGACGCGTCCCCGGCCGCCCTCGCCGAGGCCCACGCCACCTTCCGCAAGAAGATGCAGGGCATGCAGGCCAACCCCAAGTGGAAGGACCTGGCCCGCTTCGCCATCAAGCACCACCAGGCCATCGGCGCCGTGCTCGAGGATCCCGTTGGCTACCGGGCCTGGCTCGAGCGGCGCCTCGAGGACGAGACCCTTCCCAGCCTGCATCTCGCCATCGACGGCATCCTGGCCGACGGCATCGTGAGCGAGGCCGAGGAGCGCTACGCCCGCGAGCTCGCCGCCAACCTGGGGATCAGCGAGGAGACCTTCAGCCGGGTCCTCCACGAGCGGGCGGCGGCGGTGGGGGCCCAGGTCCCGAGCCAGCAGGACGCCGAGCAGGCCGCCCACGCCCGGGCGCTGGGGTGGTGGGATGCCCGGTTCACCCGGCTCCTCCTCGAGGCCATCCCCGACGGCGCCGGCCACATGGTCGATCTCTACTGCCGCATGGCCTGGTCGGCCCTCACCCTGCTGCCGCGTCGCCCCAACCTGACCTACCTGGGCATCGACCGGAACGCGGAGCGCATCGAGATGGCGCGCCAGTCGCTCCAGCCCCTGGGCGAGCGGGTGGCCCTCCAGGTCGGCCAGCCGGCCCCCCTCCCCCTCGAGGACGAGAGCGTCGACATCGTGCTCGCGGTCCGGGCCCTCCAGACCCGCGACGACACCCGGCCGGTCCTGCAGGAGGCGTGGCGGGTGCTCCGCGAGGGCGGCCGCTGCGTGGTGGTGGAGCCCGACGGGCTCGCCGAGCAGTTCTACTTCGACGGCCCGCTCGAGGGCTACACCCGGGCCTTTCGGGCCCTGGTGGCCGAGGCCGAGGCCCTGCGCCAGCGGAGCCTCATGGATGTGGCGCCCGTCGGGCGGGGCGGCATGGCGCTCGGCCCCCAGCTCTACGCCCGGCTGCGCCACGCCGGGTTCACCCCGCGCGAGCTGGTGGTCCACGCGAGCCAGAACCTGTGGGACCAGCCCCTCGTCGATCTGGCCAAGCGGCTCCGCGCCTACCCCCGCGCCATCGCCCGGGCCCACGGCCTCGGCAGCCGGGCCCCCGAGTGGCAGGGCGTCCTCCAGGAGACGGTCCGCCTAGAGCAGGAGCTCGGTCCCGAGGTCGAAGGCCTCGGCGGCAACGTCCTGCCCCTCTTCATCGCGGTGGGCGTGAAGTCCTGAGGCCCCGCCGATAGGTTCCGCGGCATGGGCGCCCACCACCACCACGATCATCCGCACGACCACGGGCCAGGGCACGTCCACGTCCACGTGCCCGCCGGTCGGGATCCGCGGCCCGCCCTGGCGGTGGCCCTGGGCCTCAACGGGGCCTTCCTCCTCATCGAGGCGGGGGTCGGGGCCTGGACCGGCTCGCTCGCCCTCCTCTCCGATGCCGCCCACATGCTCTCCGACGTGGCCGCCCTGGCGCTGGCCCTGGGCGCCGCCCAGCTCGCCCGCCGCCGGGCCTCCGCCACCATGACCTTCGGGCTCGGCCGCGCCGAGGTCCTGGGCGCCTGGACCAATGGCCTCCTGCTGTTGCTGGCGTGTGGCTGGATCGCCTTCGAAGGCGTCGAGCGCCTGATCCTGGGGCCTCCCCCGGTGCCCGGCTTCCCCGTGCTGGTGGTAGGCGCCATCGGGCTCGCCATCAACCTGGGGAGCGCCTTCTTCCTGTGGCGCTCCGATCCCGAGAACCTGAACGTGCGGGCGGCCCTGGCCCACATGCTGGCCGATGCCCTCGGCTCGGTGGGCGCGGTGCTGGCGGCGGTGCTGGTCATGGCTGGCCTCCCCGCTGCCGATCCCGCCATCAGCCTGCTCATCGCCGCCATGGTCACCTGGGGGGCGGTGCGGGTGCTCCGCGAGTCGGGGCGGGTCCTGCTGGAGCTCCCGCCGGCCCGGGTCGAGGTGCCGGCCATCCGCGATGCCTTGCTGGGCCTGGACGGGGTCGAGGCGGTGCACGATCTCCACGTCTGGAGCCTGGACGGCTCGGCCCCGCTGGTCAGCACCCACCTGGTGGCGGATCCGCGGGCGGTGGGGATCGCCGCGCGGGCGCGCCGGGTCCTGGCGGAGCGCTTCGGGGTCACGCACCTGACGGTCCAGGTCGAGGACAGCGAGGAAGCCTGTCCTCAGGCCGACTGTGGCGAGGGGGCCGTGGCCACGGGCCAAGCCCGGTCCGGGGGCGCGCGGACCCGGGTCGTGCGCCCTTGACACCGGATCGGGGCGGCGCGATGCTCGCGTCCCGCTTCGGAGGCCCCCCATGCGTGTCGCCAGCCTGATCGTCCTGGCCCTGGTCGTCGTCCCCGGCTGCAAGAAGAAGGTCGAGCCCGAGCCGGTGGCCGAGGCCCCGCCGCCGCCCC
>CAZPJM010000158.1:0-11454 GCA_964586865.1 uncultured Enterobacteriaceae bacterium | reverse complement strand
GAGATCGTTTCACGTGACTGGAGTTCAGACGTGTGCTCTTCCGATCTCGTGCCCGTGTGGGTGCGCGGATCCTCGGGGGTGGGGACGTGTCGGCTGGTGGGCGGGGCCTGGGCGCCAGCGGGGACGGCCGTGTCCGGGTGGGCCCCGGGTGGGTGGCCCCGAGAGGCGCGGTCGGTCGGGTCGGTCACGGGAGCGGGCGGGGAAGTCGGGGAGGAGGCCACCGGCTCGGGCGGCTCGGCCGTCGGGGCCGGCTCGGGAGGGCGGGTGGCGCCTCCGGGCGGGGCCTCGGCAGGCAACTTAGGCTCAGCCTCGTCCGCGTCCACCACGGGTCCCGGGTCCAGCTCCGTGTCGGCCTCTCCCGGATCGGGCGCCCCCTCGGCGGCCGCCGCGCGCAGGGCCTTCTGGGCCTCGGCCCGCTCGGGGAGGGCCTCGGTGGCCAGCTCGGACTGGAGGTCGGCCAGGTCCAGGCCCAGCCCGAGCTCGTCCAGCAGGTCGCGCACCGCCAGGGCCAGGGCCCGACAGTCGGCGGGGCGCCGCTCCGGGTCGGGGTGGGTGGCGGCCCGGAGCAGGTCCAGGAGAGGCTCGGGCTGATCCACCACCCGCACCGGGTCCAGGGGCCTCGCCACCGCCGCGGAAGCCTCCTCCACCGTCCGCGCCGACGAGGCGTGGGCCCCCGAGAGCAGCCAGTGCAGCAGCAGGCCCAGGCCATGGATGTCCGAGCGGACCGTCAGGTGGTCCACGCCCTTCAGGTGCTCGGGCGAGGCATAGCGGGGGCTGGCCACCACCGCGGCCCGCCCGTCGATGGTCACGGGATCGGCGATGAGCGAGACCGTCCCGAAGTCGGTGACCAGCGGGAGCCAGGATGGCGGGTCCCGGTGATCGCCCTCGACCAGGACGTTCTCGGGCTTGAGATCCCCGTGGATGACCCCGCGGTCGTGGAGGTACTCGACCCCGGAGACGATGCGGAGGAAGACCACCAGGGCGTCCTCCAGGGTGAGCCCGGTGGACCACTCCCGCTCCACCACCGACAGGAGGGTCTGGCCCCCGCGGACCAGGTCCATGACCAGCGCCAGGGCCCCCTCGTGCTCGAGCAGGTCGCGCGCCGACAGCACGTGGGGGTGCTTCAGCCGCATGCCCAGCAGGCCCTCTTCGCTGAACCGCCGGTGCCAGCGCGGATCGTCCAGGAAGCGCTCGTGCAGGACCTTGAGGGCGACCGGGTGCCCGTAGACGTGGTGGGCGGCGGCGTAGACGCGGCCCATGCCCCCACCGGCCACGAACCCCTCGATGACGTACGGCCCGAAGCGGGCCCCGGCTTCCAGCGTGCTCATGGCCGGGAGGCTACCCGACGCGGTCCGTGCGGGGGGAGCCGGCCAGGGGGAGGGTGAGGCGGAGGGTGGTCCCGGCGCTGCCCGTGGAGAGATCGAGCGCGCCGTCGAGCTGGCGGGCCACCGCCGCCACGTGGGCCAGGCCGGTGGCGCTCACCTGGAGCCGGGCCTCGCGCGCGAGCCACGCGCCCCACGGCAGCATGAGGGCGGCGCGGTGCTCCGGCTCGAGGGTGGTGACCGGCAGGGAGAGGGTCAGCAGGGCCTCGGAGCGGTCGGCATCTGGCGGACCGAGGACCTGGAGGACCGCGGTGGTGGCCGGACGGCCCTCGGTGAGGCGGCGGGCGTTCAGGAGGATGTCGGTGAGGGCCTGCTTGATCCGGGCCTTGTCTCCGTGGACCACCACGGGCTGATCGGGGACCTCGACCCGGACGTGGTCGCGGAGGGCCGGGCGGCGGGCCACCTCGCGGAGGAGGGGCCCCAGGTCGACGGCGGTGGCCGGGTTCGGGGCGGGCGGGTGGTCGAGGCGGGCCGCGGCCGACAGGCTCTCGACCAGGGCCCCGGCGAGGTCGCTGGCCTCGAGGATGTCCTGCATGTCCTGGCGGGATTCCTCGTCGCGCATCTCCATGGTCAGCATCTCGGCCAGGAGACGGATGGCGGTCAGCGGGTTGTTCACGTCGTGGGCCAGCAGCCGCAGGCTCCGGGAGCGCGCCACCCGGTCCGGGTCGTTGCGGGTGGCGAGGTGGCGGAGGCGGGCCTGCAGGGCCGCGGCCGAGGGCAGGCCCACCAGGATGTCGTCGAAGGGCTGGCCCAGGTGCGCCCAGGGCGCGTCTCCCGCCTCGGCCGGGAAGACGGCGAACAGGCGGGCCCGTGGCGGGGCCTCGGGTGCGAGGGCGAGGGCCTCCTCGAGGGGCAGGTCCAGGACCCACACCGGCACCTCCAGGCGCCCGGTGGCGCGGATGGCGGCCTCGAGCGCCTTCTCGTGGGTGCCATCGGATCGCAGGGTCGCGCGCATCCATCCTCCCTGGGGGTCCTACTACCCGTCGCGGCGTCGCGGCGCCGGGCGCATCCGGGTCGGACGGTGAGGCCCACCGCCCTGGACGCGGGCTGCGCCCCGGTGGTCACCGGGCAGGCGGGCCGGGAGCCGGTCGGGGGGCGCGCCGGGCCGCCTCCTCGCCCTGGCGCAGGTAGGGCCGGCCCGTCTGGAGGCGGATCCGGGCGTCTTCCAGCAGCAGCCGCGAGGGGGGCAGCCGGGGGCGGTCGGGCGGGTGCCCGGCCGCGGTGCCCAGCCCGGCCACCGGGCGGTCGTGGTGGTCGGCCCACAGGTGGGCCGCGGTGGCCCCGCCCACCATGAGGACCAGGCCCACGAGGCCGGCGGCGATCACCCCCCGCACCGGCTCGACGGCCCCGGGCGCCCGGGCCCGCCAGCGCAGCAGCAGCCCATTGCCCATCAGCAACGCCGGCAGGGCGACGCCGCAGGCCCGGGGGTACCAGCCCACCACCACCAGGACGGCGACCCCCAGGGTCACCGCCGTGGTCGACAGCCACGCCGCGCCCAGGGCGGCCCGTGGGCCATGGGTGGCCACCAGGGTCCGATCCCCGCGGGCCTTGTCCTCGGCCTCCTGGAAGGCCTGGGCGGCCCAGGTCCATCCCAGCACGGTGAGCGCGCAGAGCCCGAGGGTGAGGCCCGCCCGGGCGGTGGGGGGAGCGGGCAGGATGGCCCAGCCGGCCAGCGGCGAGAGGAGGCCGTAGCCGACGACGTTGACCACCGGTCCGCCCACGGGGTGCGCCTTCCAGGGGTGGCGGGGGTGGGAGTAGAGCAGGGCCAGCCCGGCGCACCCGGCGGCACACAGGGCAGGGAGGGGCCCGGCCGGCAGTGCCAGCGCCACGGCGGCCAACAGCGCCGCCCGGCCGAGGGTGACGGTGCCATGCGGGATCGGCGTCGGGTGGCCCAGGAGCACCGGGCCCGTGTCCCGGTCCCGGGCCGCGTTGAGCCACAGGGTCCCGGCCTGCAGGGCCGCCCACGCCAGGATCAGCCAGCCGAGGGCCGCGGGGCGCCACGCCGGCACCGCCCGGTCCCAGTGGGCGAAGCCATAGCCGAGGGCCGGCAGCAAGGGAGGCAGCCAGAGCCCCGCGGGACGCGCGAGCCGCCACCAGGCGCCCACCCGGGATGCCCAGGTGTCTCGTCGGTGAGACGTCCGGACCTCCCCGTCTCGCGGACGAGACGCCGCGCCCGGGTCCCGGTTCGGGACGAGGTGGTGCTGGTGGGGATCGTCGGCCCCATCGGTCGTTGGCACGCGCATTGTAGAGGACAGAGGCTAGCCCACGAACCCCCGGAGGCACCATGACCCGACTTCTCCCCGCCGTCCTCGTCCTCGCCGCCTGTGCCGACGCTGGGATGGCCCCCGACGGCCAGGCCGACAGCCGCCTCAACCTGGACAAGGAGCTCATCCAGGCCGATGAGCTCGCCGCGGCCGTGGCCGCTCGGACCCTCCTGGACATGGCCGCCGAGCCGGCGCTCTTCCAGCTCGGGATGGAGCAGGCGCCCGCCACGGCGGTCTCCCCGATGCAGGCCTGCATGGGCGAGCCGCAGGTGGTCTGGCAGGAGACCGGGTGCGCCGGGCTCCACGGCTGGGGCGTCTCCCTCGACATCGCCGAGTGCCCGGTCGCGTCCGACCAGGGCGTGGTGGGCAGCGTCTTCTGGTCCACCCCCGAGATCCTGGCCTCGGTGCCGCCGGATGCGCCCCCCGAGGACGCCGCCTCGCAGGTCTTCGCGATCCTCGCCGGGCTCGGCCCCAACCGCGTCGTCCGCTATCAGACCGCCCTCCAGGGCGAGCACGGCGGGTCGCTCACCGCCTGCGGCACCTCCAGCGGGGACCTGGAGCACCGCTACGCGAGCGAGGTCGCCGAGGGGGTGGTCGGCGACCACCAGATGAGCCTGGTGTGGACCGCCGAGGTGAGCCGGGTGGGCGCCGAGAGCCCCACGCCCCGGGACGTGGCCCAGGGCACCCTGCTGGTGCAGGTCCCCGCCGGGGCCCTGGTCGATCCCGATCGCCTCTCGGTGGCGGGCTTCGCCCGGCACGTGAGCCTGGCCCGTCCCGACGGCGGCGAGCTCGTCCAGCGAGGCTGGGAGGGCGACGTCTACGCCACCATCGACCCCGAGACCGTGTCGGACGCCACCATCGAGGTGGAGGCGGCCACCGGCAGCGACCCGGTGGTCCTGCCGCGGTTCTGATCGGCGGCCCGCCCCACCGGCGTGGTCAGGGGCGGGCCTTCTGGACCCGCTTGTCGGCGCGCAGCTCGGCCCCCAGGCTCTCGGTGACCTCCTCGCCGGTGCAGCCTCCGAGCAGGGCCGGCTGGGCGCACCAGGCCACGGTGGGCTGGCCCTTCTTCGCGCGCTTCTCGTTCCAGCGGGCCACCGCCTCGAGCAGCGGGGCGGCCGTTCGGGCGCGCTTCCGGGCGGTGGCCGCGGTGACCGCCCGGGCCTCGGAGGCCATGGCCTTCAGGTCCTCCTTGGATGCCCCCTCCTCGATGGCGGCCTCGAAGGGCACCCGGGCCCGGGCATCCTCGGTGGCGATGCGCTCCAGCGGTCCCGGGATCATCGTCCGGAACCAGGGGGTCACGGCGACCCAGCCGCCCTCGGGCCCCACCGCCGGGCGGGGCTCGTCCGGGATGGTGATGGTGGGCCACTCGATGGCCAGGATCTCCTCGATGGCTGCGTTCAGGGCGGGATCCTCATCCATGGCGGCCGCGACCCGGTCGTTCAGGTCGGGCCCCTGGCAGTCCGGGTTGGGCCGGGTGGGGGCGGGCATGCCCGGCAGGGCGCGCCCGGTCTGGATGGTGGGGGCACAGGCCTCGGCGCCGGCGGGGACGGCGCGCTGCATCGCGGCGTAGAACTCCCCGTCCAGATCCTCCATGAAGACCTGCACGAAGGCCTGGAGGCGGGCCCGCTCGCGGTCGTAGCGGGTGCGCAGGGCCTCGAGGTGGGCGCGGCCGCCTTCCGGGGCCCGGTCGCCGAGCAGGTCGAGGGCCGTCTCGTAGGCGGTGAGGGCGGTGGCCATGGCCTGCACCCGGCCGCTGGCGGCCTGGTAGCGCTCGGTGGCCACGTCGGAGGCCCGGCTGTAGGCTTCGCTGCGGGTGGCGAGGACGGGCGGGTGGAAGTGCCCCACGGGCTCGGCGGCGGGGGCGAGCACGGCCAGCAGCAGCGACAGCATCGGGACTCCGGAGGTGGCGAGGCGGGGGCCGCATCGGCTCGGGGAGGTCCGAGCCCTATCACGCGCGGGGGGCGCGCCGGGCTCCAGGGGGGAGGAACCGGCGACCCCGCGCCCCGCCGGAGTCCACCCGGAAGACCCCGGCCGCCGCCCCGGGATGCCCCCGCATGACGGAAGGCGACCGGGCCTGACGGCAGGGGACGGGGGATCAGGCCGGGTGGAGGCTCGCCAGGAGGGCGCGGCCGGCCCGGACGTCGGCCTCGTCCGCGAGGGCGTCCAGGTGGCCGGCCACCACCGGATCCCCCATGGCGCCCAGGGCGTCCACGTGGTGCTGACGGGCCACCGGATCCATGGGGATGGGCAGGTCGAGGAGGGCCTCGAGCACGGGCAGGGTGGGGCAGGCGGCGGCGATCTGGAGGGCGCGGTCCCGGGTGTGGGGGGCGTGGAGGGCCTCGGGGAGCAGGGGCGCCAGCCGCGGGGCGAAGGCGGGGGCCAGCCCGGCCAGGGCGTCGGGTCCGGTGGCCAGGGCTCGGTCGAGGAGGCCCTCGGGGGCGGAGGTGAGGGGCGGGTGCTCGCCCCCCAGGGCCGCGGAGAGGGCATCCAGGAGGGCCGGGCCGTCGGCGGCGGCGGCGCGCAGGAGGGCGGGGAGCCGGTGGCCGCCCCGGGAGCGGACGTCGTGGGCCGGGTCGTCGCTCAGGGCGAAGGCGTGCCGCCAGGCGGCCTCGCACAGGACGACCCCCTCGAGGCCGGGGCTGTCCGTGGGGAGGGCGGCGCGCAGGGCGTGGGCCAGCGGGGTGTCCCGGTCGTCGAGGAGCGTGTCCACCAGGCGGACGAGCCGTCGCCGGCGGGCCCCGCGAACCGGAGGGAGCGAGCCGCTGTCGCCGGCCAGGGTGAGACCGGCGGTGGCGGCCGCCTCGGCGCCGGCGAGGCTGTCGGGGGGCGCCCACAGGCCCGCACCCAGGGCGCGCAGGGTCCGGAGCCGCTCCCAGGGTCGGAGGGGGGCCATGGCGGCGGGCGCCACATCGGGGCCCGCCCCGGTGGCGGCGGCGTGCTGAAGCAGGACGGCCGCCCCCAGCCATCGCCCCTCGGGGGCCCGGGCCTCGGCGGCGACCAGGGCTGGCAGGGCGGCCGCCGGCAGCGATCCGGTGAGGGCCAGCAGCCACGCCCGCCAGGGATCCGCCGGGTCGGGGGTGCCTCCCAGGCCGGCCTCGAGCCGGGGGCGCCACGCCTGGACCGCCTCGGAGGCCGGGTCCAGTCGCCCCAGCCGGAGGGCTGCCGCCAGGATCGCCAGGCTGCCCGGGGCATCCAGATCCGCGGGCTCGGTCAGCACGGTGGCGTCCCGGGGCAGGGACGCCGCCACGGCCAGGGCCGGGCCACGGGTGGTGGGCAGGGCGGGGACCCGCTCCGGCGCCCAGACCGCCAGCAGCCGGCAGGCCCAGCTCCGGGCCGGCTCGGGCAGCTCGGTCGCCACCGCGACCAGGGCGTCCACCTCGTGCAGCAGCTCCATGGGCGGCCCTCCACGGTCGGGGGCGAGGGGTGGGGCGCGCGCGTTAGCCCGCCGGTGCGCCCATGTCCTTCCTCGAAGACCTCACCCGGGGTGGTGACCCCGTCCTGCTCGTCGTCGTCGCGGTCCTCGCCGTGGCGGGGCTCGTGGTGGAGCGGCTCCTCCTCGCCCGGGGGTGGCACCCCTACTTCGCCTTCGGCTTCCCCCTCGGCGAGGAGCTGGTCCCGGTCCCGCTCGCCCCCGAGGGCGAGGGCCGCACCGCCTCGGTCCGCTGGGCCGTCGACGAGGATCGGGGCGTCGTGCGCTTCTGGGCCGGCCCGGGCGATCGCACCGCCCCCATGGGCCTCCACGGCGAGGTGGCCCTGGTCCGCGGCCCTCGGGGGATCCACCTGCCCGTGCGGTGGGCCCCGTCCTGGACCCCGCTGCTCGCCCTGGTGTGGTTCGCCGGTCTCGGGCTGGCGCAGGGCTCGGGACACGTCACCGTCCCGGTGGGCCTGGGGCTCGCCGGGCTGCTCCTCGTCCTCTACCGGCAGGCCGCCGTCCGGGCGGCCCGCGAGCTCCGCTGGGCCTTCGTCGACCGCCGGGATGGCCCTCCCCGCGGGCCGAGCCGGGGCTGATCCGCCGGCGGCCCGACCCCGTCTCGCCGGTTAAGGCCCACGCGGCGGCGCCGCCCTGGAAGGTCGCCCGTTGTCGCTGTGTTCTCCATGTGTTCCCGGGGCTGTCATGTCGCACCGTCTCCTCGCCGTCGCCCTGTGCCTGCTTCCCATGGCCCCCCTCGCCGCTGGTCCCTCCGCCCACGCCAGCAAGGCCGAGCGGGTCGAGTCGGTGGACCCGGCCGACGAGGAGCCGCTCACCGAGGAGGAGCGCGCCAGCCGCGCCCGCTCCGAGTACGTCCGCCTCCGCGAGGAGCTGGACAAGCTCGCCAAGCGCAACGCCTGGTCGGGGGTGGAGCGGACCTTCCGCGAGATGCTGGCCACCGGCGTCGCCCCCTCGTTCGACGACCTCAAGACCGGGGCCCACGCCGCCCAGGCCCTCGGGGATCTGGGCACGGCCCACGACCGGCTGGAGCGCGCCCACTCGATCAAGGAGTCCAAGGACGTCCTGGACTGGATGTGGAACATCCGCAAGACCTACGGCGCGGTCGAGCTGGCCGGCGACGTGGGCCGGGTCGAGCTCGAGGCGGCCACCATGCCCTTCGACCCCATCCAGGCCAAGGCCGTGCGCTTCGCCATCGAGCAGATCGGCGAGACGGGCCGCTTCGACGGGCTGCTGCCCAAGGGGACCTACACCTTCGGCGAGGTGGAGTTCGAGGTCGCCTCCTTCATCGACACCCGCATGATCGATGTCCGCACCGAGGCCGGCATGCGGCGCGCCCGCCGGGCCCGGGACAAGGCGAGGAAGAAGGACTGACCCGGTCCAGGCGCCGCGGGCTCGCCGTGGCCCCGTCGCCACCGTTCACGCAGGACCGACGGCTCCCCGTCGCCTACTCCCCGCCGCGGTTCGTGATCCGGCTGGCGGCCCACGACTTCGTGAAGGGCACACCGCCGGGCCTGGCCGCGTCGCCCCCGGGGCCGAAGCGGGCGGCGGTGGCCTCCAGGTCGGCGATGGGCGGGCTCGGGTGGGGCGGCAGGGGCTTGTCGGGCGTGGACTCCAGGTAGACCGAGGTGCTCGGGAAGGCGAAGGCGACCCCCAGCTCCTCGGCGACCCGGATGAACTCCAGGAAGTTGGCGGCGCGGGTCTCGAGCTCCTCGGTGAAGCTCTCGACGACCACGTGGTAGTAGACCAGGATGTCCAGCGAGCTGGCCCCGAAGTCGTAGAAGTGCACCTCGTAGGTCTTCTGCACCTTGGGGTGCGCCGCCAGCACCGCCCGGACGCCCTCGACGAAGGCCTGGACCTTGTCGGGCGGGGTGTCGTAGGTGAGGCCCAGGGTGGTCTTGACCCGGCGCCGGTGGCGGGCGCCCATGTTGTCCACGTGGGTGTTGGTGATGACGCTGTTCGGGATGGTCACGAGCGAGTTGTAGAAGGTGCGGACCCGGAAGCTGCGGAAGCCGACCTCCTCGATGGTGCCCTCCACATCGCCCACCCGGACCCAGTCCCCGATCTGGAAGGGCTTGTCGAGGAAGATGTTGAGGGCGCCGAAGAGGTTGGCGACCGTGTCCTGGGCGGCGAGGGCGAAGGCGAGGGAGCCGATCCCCAGGCCGGCCACGAAGCTCCAGACCTGCACCCCATTGTTCTGGAGCACGAAGAGGATGCCGATGACCCAGACGATGATCCGGCTGATCTGACGCACGAGCGGGACGAGCTGATCGTCGAGTCGGCTCTCGGTCTCGGCGGTCTTGGCCTCCCAGAAGCCGGTGAAGACGTCCACCAGGCGGCTCGCGGCCAGGATCCCGGCGAGCCCCAACACGATGGAGAGGAGGATGTAGGTGGTGCGGGAGGCGTCGATGGGAAGCTGGAGATCGGGGAGGCGCCAGGCGATGATCCCCCCGATGACCAGCACCATCACCGGGTTGTCCAGGCGCTTGAGCACCGCCCGATCCACGTTGAGCTTGAGGCGGAGCGCCAGCCGCTGGAGCTGGGAGAGGACCAGGAGCCGCACGACGAGGCCGATGATCACGGCGCTGACGATGAGGATCACGCCCAGGAGGTACTGCCAGCCGTAGCCGCCGATCCAGGGGATCCGCTGCTGGAAGACCTGGGGGAGGATGGACTGGAACCACAGCGAGGCCCCCGAGAAGGTCTCGCCGTAGAGCTGGGGCACCTGGTTCATGGTGGCCCGGCTGTAGAGCCAGTCGCCCTCGTCGGTGCGCTCGAGGACCAGCCAGGGCGCCTGCACGGGCAGGAGCTGGATCCGGCCGGTGCCGTCCTCGGGCTGGAAGTCGGGCTCCTCGGCCAGGGTGGCCACGGGCACGTAGAGGCCCCGGGCATCCAGGATCTGCTTGAGCTGACGGGCCAGCCGGGCGCGCTCCCCGGGCTTGGCGTCGACGCACGAGAGCTCGGGCCGGGGGGCCACGAAGAGCGAGTCGGCGGCCTCGCGGGGGTTGTTGCAGCGGTCGCCGGGGGGCCCGTCGGCCACGACGACCATGGGGGCGACCACGCTCGCGACCAGCAGCACCAGGGCCGCGGCAAGGAACAGCCAGCGCAGGGACGAGCCACGGGGCATGGGCCTCTCCTCGGGGGTGGCGGGCCGCGAGGGTAATGCATGGGCCCGCCGTGGCAACCGGCTGCCCCACGGCCCGGGCCGTCAGGAGCCTGGCGCGGGGCCGCTCCGTCGCAGGTGGGCCGGGTCCACGGCGCGTCGGCCCACCCGCACCACGTAGTGGAGGTGGGGCCCGGTGGAGCGGCCGGTGTTGCCGGTGCGGCCGATGACGGCGCCGGCGGCCACCACCTCGCCGGGGCTCACCGCCACCGACGAGAGGTGGCAGTAGCTGGTGCGCACGCCGTGACCGTGGTCGAGCACGATGTAGAGGCCGCTGACCGCGTCTCGCCCAACCCGGACCCGGCCCGGTCCGGCCGCCACGAGGGGCGTTCCGACGGGGGTGCCCAGGTCGATCCCGTTGTGGAAGCGTCGCGTCTTCAGGACCGGGTGGTGGCGGTGCCCGAAGGGGGAGGTGACCGGGAAGGTGTCGGCGACGGGCCAGCGCAGGTCCAGGGCCGTGGCCACGGCGAGCAGGCGCCCCAGGCTGCGGTCGGCCCGCGCACGGTCCCGGCGCGGCAGGTAGGCCCGGTAGGCGGCGAAGCGCTCCGGGTCGGGCTGGCCGGCGGCCCGGGCCCGCCCGATGGCCCGCTCCCGGGCTTCTCCGTCCACCAGCAGGGCCTCCAGGCGTCGGACCGGGTCGGGCTCGGGGTGGGCGTCGAGGACGTCGAGGACGGTCGCGTCGGGCTCCGCCACCCGCCGGGCCGCCAGGCGGTCGCGCAGCGGGCCCGGGGGCGGCGGATCCAGGAGGGCGGCGGCGGCGGTGCGCCAGGGGTGGGGGAGCCCGCCCTCGGGGAGCCCAGGCTCGAGCGGCGCATCGATGATCCGGTCGAGGGCCGGGGCGGCGTCGGGCGGGCCCACGTGGAAGGCCGCGGTGAGGGCGGGCAGGTGCGCGGTGGAGGCGCCGGTGAGCTGGGCGAACGCATGATCCACCACGGTGCCCACCGGCGTGCGCGCCCAGGCGGTCAGGACCAGGGCCGCCACCACCACCAGGTCGAGCAGGCCCAGGCGGCGCTTTCGACGCGGCCCTCCGGTGGGCCGGCCCCGGCGGTCGAGCCAGGGGGCCGGATCGCGCAGGCGCTGCCGCAGCCGGCTCACGGCAGGAGCCCCGCCACCGCGCCCGGCAGGGCCGACAGGGGACCCCACACGGGCAGGGCCCCCAAGGCCAGCACCCAGATCGGAAGAGCGTCGTGTAGGGAAAGAGTGTAGATCTCGGTGGTC
>CAZPJM010000157.1:0-11493 GCA_964586865.1 uncultured Enterobacteriaceae bacterium | reverse complement strand
GCTGTGGGCGTAGGCCGCGCCCCGACGCGGGCCCAGGTGACCCGCCAGGAAGGCCTCGGCCGCGGCCAGGTCGGCCTCGCCGGCGGCGAGGGCCCGGGCGGTGGGGGCGTCGAAGGGCTGGAGGGTGGGGTGGTCCGCGGGCCGGGGGCGGTAGCGGAAGCGGTCGGGGATGTCTCCGGAGCGCGTGGGGCGCTCGCCCTCCGCCGTCGCCGGGCCGGGCGCGTCGAGGGGATCGGGACCGGCGACCTCCGCGGCGGCGGGTGCGGGCTCGTCGCCGGCGGCCCGGGCCTTCGCGCCACCGGCCTGCTCGCGCTCCTCGCGGATCAGCTCCCGCCACGCCTCGTGGTCGGGGGAGGCCGGCAGCAGCGAGAAGTCCACCGACGGGGCAGCGGCGCGGCGGGCGGCCTGGCGGCGATCGGTCTCGGGGTTCATGCAAGCCCTCCACAGCTCGGTGGTTCAGACACCGGAACGACGTTCGGGCGGGACCGTTCATTCGAAACGATCCCGCCCGAGGGCTTGCCGGGCCCGGGGGCCCGTGGCGCGGTCAGTCCTCGATGGCCTCGAGGGCCTTCTTGCGGAGGGTCAGGCGCATGAAGTCGTAGATGTCGAGGTGGTCGTTGGGGGCCGCCCCCGCCTCGGCGAGCTGGGCGTGCATCCAGTCGAACAGGTCCCGGAGCTGGTTGAGGATGGGCGCCCCGGGGTCCTTGGGCAGCGGCAGGGTGGGCCGGACCCGGGCGAGCTGCCGCCGCAGGACCGTCCGACGGATGAGGGGCTCGGTGTCGGGGCGCAGAAGGGCCGCGGGGAAGGTGGCCAGCGGCCAGGTGCAGGCGTCGTCGTTGACCCGGCGGAGCTGCACGACCCAGCGCTCGAAGCGCACATCGTCGGCGGCGTCGCCGTGCAGGAGGTCGTGGAGCGCCTCGAGCCAGGCGCCGTCGACCTTGGCGGCCTTGAAGTGGCGGCGCTGCCCCGGGGGCACCAGGTCGGTGTTCTCCAGGATGTCCAGGATGGCCTGCTGGACCTGGGCGGCCTCGCCGTTCTCGACGCTGTCGGCGAGTCGGGTCTCCGAGAGCAGCTCACGGATGTCCTCCACCACGGGCTCGCGGTGACGCTTCAGGCGCCGGCCGTCGCCGCCGCGGTGCTTGTCCCGCCAGGCATCCCCGGTGAAGCCATCGGGGAAGTGCTCGAGGAAGTAGTCGATCTGGCGCTTCATGTTGACCGCGGCATCCACCGGGGGGGCCTGCTTCCGGGCCTCGCGGCGGGCCTCGCGGACGGCGGCGCGGGCCTCGCCGCGCTCCTGCAGGCGGTCGGTGAGCTGGTCGCTCGCCTTGTTGCCGATCTCGACGGGCTCGAGCAGGTCGAAGAAGCCGCGCTTGAAGACGCGGAGGCGGCCGTCCTCGAACTGGTAGGCGCGCTTGGTGGGCTTGGTCCAGATGAGGGCGCCGCGGCCCCACTTGGGGCACTTCTTGTGGCGCACGAGCTGGGGTGCGTCGGCGGGGGAGCCGGCGGTGGTGTCAGGGGTCGGCAGGGTCAGGGACATGAATCACCGATCGTTTTGGGGGTCGTGGAGGCAGGGGTGGATGTCGTGTGCGCGAAGAACACGAAGGCCCCGGACGCCGAGCTGGTCCGAGGCCTCCGGGTCCTGATCAGCTCCGTCGCTTGCGCGGATCCATGCGGAAGTCCTGCAGCGAACCGCGGTGGTACTTCATCTGCACCTTCTGGTCCTCGCGCTCCACATGCACGGGACGCCAGGTGCGACGGGACATGGTCTTGGCCGCCTTGATGGCAGCGTGGCGACCATGGACCTCGCGGGTGTTGCGGTCGGAGGTGATCGTGAACAGCTTCTTCGGGCGAGACGACGACGTCGACGAGATAAGGTCCTCCTGGAGGGATGGGTTCGATGACAGCGGCGCTCCGGGCGCGGCCGGACGGCTCCCGCATGACCAGGCGCGGACAACGACGTGGGCATCGCGCAGCTGTGGGAACAGGGGAGCCATCTGACCGGATTGTAAGGCAGAACGCCCAAACCGTCAAGTCCGGCTGGTCGGTCGGGCGGATCCGCCCTTCGGCCGCGGGGGCCCGCCCGCCCCGGTCCCTCAGTCGTCTCCGGGGACCTCGGGGGGCGGCCAGCGCAGCCCCTCCAGCAGCTCCGGGTCCTCCGGGTCGGTGGTGCGGACGCGGATGATGGGCAGGCGGGCACGCCCGCCCTCCGTGCTCCGGACCTCGGGCTCCATCAGCACGAAGGCCGGGAGGCTCCGGAAGCGGAAGCGGCTGCTCACCTCGCGGAGGGGTCGCAGGTCCTCGGGGGGCGGGACGTCCGAGGCCACCCACTGCACCCCGGCGGCGGCGGGCAGGTCGCCGTAGCCCTGGAGCCGGAGCGGATCCTGGAGGACGGGCAGGGTGCGCGGGAAGCGCAGGACGTACGCCCCGCGGAAGGAGCAGGTCGGGCCCGTCGTGTCCTCATTGTAGAGGGTGGGGTCGCACGACACCGTCTCGGGGTGGCCCTCGGCGAGCCGGACCGCGTGGGCCCGGAGCTCCGGGACGCCCGGGATCTCGCCGTCGGGAGCGCGGACCCAGACGGTGATGACGGTCAGCGGCGGGGCCTCGGGCGGTCGCTCGGCGGCCAGCTCGGGGAGCGGGTCGAGCCAGGCGCTGTCCTCGGGATCGTCCATGGCGGCGATGGCCAGCAGGATGCTGTGGCCGCAGAAGTGGGAGAGCCGCACCCGGTAGCCGTACTGGTCGAGCAGCGCGAAGTCGCGGGTGGTGCCGCCGACCTCGTTGGTGGCGTAGCGCGCCAGCGCCTGACGGCCGGCGGTGGAGCAGGGCCGGGTCGGGTAGCCGCCCCCGTCGCGGTACAGGTCCGCGTCGTCCCCGAGGCTGTCCAGCAGGCCCGCGCAGCCGGAGGCACCGGCCAGGGACAGGCCGATGAGGGACGGGCCCACCAGGGCGCGAAGCAGGGTGTGGGGGCGCAGACGACACCTCGGGACCTGCGGGCCCTAGTCCGAAACCGCCGAGGCCGCACCAGCCCCTCAAGCGGCCGGCCCGGTGTGCCGAGGTCCAGGCCGCGACCCGACCCTCCTTCGGGTCCTTCACCTTGGGGGTCCCATGCTGTCCGTGCGCCGCGTCCTCGGACGCCTCGTCCTCGTCACCGCCCCGGTCCACCTCGACCAGGCGGATGTGCTCCGCTTCCAGCAGGCCTTCGGCGACACCGTGCGTCGCCTCGGCGATCCCCCGGTGGTCCTGGTCGACCTGCGCCAGGTCGGTCCGCTCGATGCCTCGGTGGGTCGGATGCTCACCCTCATGCTGGCCGGCGGTCCCCTCGTCCGGCGGCTGGTGGTGGTGCCCGGGGAGGCCGGGGGCTTCGGCGCCGAGCTGGCCCGGGGTCTCGAGGCCGCCGCCGACGGGACCCGCTTCGTCGCGCGCACGGCGGAGGAGGTCCGGGCCGCCCTGGCGCCGGTGGCCACCCCCGCCGAGCTGCACCAAGCCCTGGCCACCCTCACCGCCCGCGCCGCCGCCTGATCCTCGCCCGCTGGGGCCTCGTGCCCGGCGGGCCCCTCGTCGCTCGCGGGCTCGGAGAGACGGAGGACTGGCGTGCCGGACCGCCCCGCGGGTCCGGTATCGCCGCGACCGTCCATGTCGTCCCGGTTCCGCGACACGGATGGCAAGCCGGTGGCAGCACCGGGTCGGACGCGGTTGTCGGAGGCGGCCGGAGCCGACAGGATGGGCGCCGGGGCGCGCGTGCGTCCCCCGGAGGCGCCATGTACCCCCCCGCGGCGGCCCCCTCGGCCCTGCCGGAGATGGCCGAGGATCTGCGCACCGTCCTCTCGCTCGTGACGGGCGTCCGCGTCGGTGCGCGCCGCTGCCGGCGCCTGGCGGGCGAGGTGCTCGAGGGGGGCGCCACCCCGATCCACGAGGCCGCGGTCTACCTGCTGGCCACCCACTTCCTGGCCCTGGCGGACCGCCCGGCCTTCGACGGGCTCGCCTGGGCGTGGCTCTCGGCGCGCGGGCTCGCGGGGCGACGGGGACCCCTGCCGCCCCGCACCGCTGGCGATGCCCTTCGGCTGGGCGTCTTCGCGGTGGAGAGCGCCTGGCCGGCCCACAGGCTGGATCGCCTGGTGGCGCTCGTGGCCTGGTCCCGCAGCACGCCGGTCTGGGTCGGGCTGTCGGATCTGGCCCGGTCCGGCGGCCGCCACGCGGCTCGGCTGGTGGACCTGGTGGAGCGGGCCGACCTCACCCGGGCCGACGATCCCCTCCGCCGGGCGGCCTTCCTGGCGCTCTCGGCGGTCCACGAGCTCCACCACATGGAGGTCCGCGCCGGCGAGGGCTGGGCGGTCGTGGCCAACCGCGCCCCCGATCTGCGGGCTGCGACGGTGTTCACCGCTGGATTCGAGCTCCCGACGCCGGCGCGCGAGGCGCTCGAGGCGATGGTGGACGCCCACGGGCTGCTCTCCATCGTCCACAGCCACGCGGGCGGGGTCCACCTGATGGCCGGGCGGCCTGATGCCCGCGCGGTGGTCCCGCTCCACGGTCCCCGGACCTACCCGGACGACCACCTCTCGGCGGTGCGGCACGTCCACGGGCGCTCGCCGGCCGCCAACCACCCCGGCCTGCCCGGCCTGCACGGGGCGGTGGTCCGGGATGTGTTCCGGACCGGTCCGGCGGTGGCCCGGGAGGGGCGGTGGTGGGTGGTGCGCCGGGTCCCGGTGGGGACGGGCTCGTAGGCGGACCGGCCGGGCCCGGGGGCACCGGTTACGCCCCCGACCACCCCGGAGGTCCCATGGACGAGCGTGTCAGCCGCGATGCCATCCGCGCGCTCTTCGAGCTGCCCTTCCCCGTGCTGCTGCGCCGCGCGATGAACGCCCACGCCGACCACCACGACCCCACCACCGTCCAGTGGTCCACGCTGCTCTCCATCAAGACCGGCGCCTGCCCCGAGGACTGCTCGTACTGCTCCCAGTCCGCGCGGCACGCCACCGAGCTCGAGCGCGAGCCCCTCATGGACCTGGACCAGGTCCTGGCGGCGGCCCGGGCCGCCCGCGACAATGGCTCGACCCGGTTCTGCATGGGAGCGGCGTGGCGCCGGGTCAGCACCCGGGACACCCCCCGGGTGGCGGCCCTCATCCAGGCGGTCAAGGACCTGGGCCTCGAGACCTGCGTCACCCTGGGCACGATCACCGAGGATCAGGCCCGCACCTTCGCCGAGGCCGGGCTCGACTACTACAACCACAACCTGGACACCTCGCGCGAGCACTACGCCCGGATCATCACCACCCGCTCCTACGACGAGCGCCTGCAGACCCTGGCCCATGTGCGGGCCGCCGGTGTGAAGGTCTGCTGCGGCGGCATCCTGGGGCTCGGCGAGACGCGCGAGGACCGGGTGGGCTTCCTCTGGCAGCTCGCCAACCTCCCCGAGCCCCCGGAGAGCGTGCCCATCAACGAGCTGGTGCCGGTGCCCGGCACGCCGCTCGCCGATGCGGGCGTCGAGAAGGTGGACCCCTTCGAGTTCGTCCGCACCATCGCCGTGGCCCGGGTGCTCATGCCCTCCAGCATGATCCGGCTCTCTGCCGGGCGCCTCCAGATGAACGACGAGCTGCAGGCCCTGTGCTTCCTGGCCGGGGCCAACAGCCTCTTCACCGGCGACACCCTGCTCACCACCGGCAACCCCGCCTTCGAGCAGGACCGGGCCCTGCTCGCCCGCCTGGGGATGGTCCCGGCGACCCTGCCCGAGGGCCACGCCGAGGTGCCGGTGGGGCCCGCGGCCTCGGCGGACGCCTCGGCGGCCGTCTCGCCGGGCTGATGGGCGGCCGCCCGTCGATCAGCGCGTCCAGGTGAGCCCCAGCCACCCCGTCCAGTCGTCTTCGGAGCGGCACGCGCCGTCCAGGGCCTGATCCAGGTCGGCGAGGGGATCGTCCACCAGGCAGGCGACGCCCAGACCCAGCTCGGCCGCCGGGATGCGGAGGAAGGGCTGGGCCGGGAGTCGGGTGTGGGCCGCCAGACCCAGGAGCAGCACCCCCCGCCCGCCGGGGGTCAGGTCCTGGGCGTGGCGGAGGAAGAAGCCCGCGTCGGGGCCCAGGGTGGCCTCGACCTGGAGGAGCTGATCCGTGACCAGGGCGTCCCGGGGCAGCGCCGGGTCGATGACCCGATCGGCCAGGGCCCGGTCGGGCAGCCAGCCGGGGCGGATCCCCCCGAGGGCCACCGCCTCGCCCAGGCCCAGGTGACCGGTGCCAGACAGGCCCATCCAGCGGTCGAACAGCCACAGGTGCAGCCGGGCCCGGGTCCAGCCCTTGCGGTCCGCGCCGATGGTCCCGGCCACCGCACGACCCTCGAGCTCGAGGCCGAGCAGGTCGCGGGTCTCGTCCCACAGCCCCAGGCCCGCCTCGGCGGTGCCGAGGAGGGAGGGGGCGTCGTCGCGGAAGGACCCGAGCAACCCACCGCGGGCCCGCACCCCGCCCCAGGTCCAGCGGTGGGTGTCCTGGAGGGCCAGCGCCGCCCCGGCCCGCACCTGGCCCACGTCGCTGCCACCCCAGCCGTCCACGTGTACCGCCACCGGCAGGCTCTCCAGGGTCCAGGAGGCCCAGCCGCCCAGGTCGGTCTCGTCGGGCCGTCGGGCCAAGGCCCCGCGCACCAGCAGCTCGTGACGGCCCACCGGATCGCCCAGGCGCAGGCCCAGGGTGAGCACGCCGCGGTCCTGTGCCAGCACGCCGCCGGTCAGGATCCGGGACTCGGTGGGCCCGAGGCCGTAGCGCTCGCCGGTCACCGGCTCGACGGCGGGCAGGGCCACCTGGGGTGGCGCCTCGAGGGCCATGCCCGGTCCACGCGGGAGGTCGTCCGGGAGGGGCTCCGGGGTCGCGGGGATGGGCGTCCGGTGCACGTCACGGCCGTAGGCATCCTCGTCGAGCCAGTAGACGTGCTCGCCGTGGAGGGTGGGCGCGAAGGCGCCGCCGTGGGAGCGGGTCCACAGGCCCACCGGGCCGCCGTCGAGGGGGACCTGGGCCAGGTCCACCAGCGTGTCGGTGCCCAGGGAGACCACCAGGTGCTCGCCGTCGGGGTGCCAGGTGGGCGTGGCCACCTGGGCGCCGGGGGGGAGGGGGACGTCCCGGGCGGCGGCGGGATCGTCGAGGGGCGCCACCCGGAGGCGCCAGCCCGCATCCTCCATCTGGAGCCAGGCCACCCGGGTGCCGTCGGGGGAGATCCGCGGGCTGTCCACCGTCCGCTCGACGGAGGGAGCGAGCCACTCGGTCACCTGGCCGGTCTCCAGGTCGACCCGGACGAGCCCGGTGGCGCCCCACCGGAGCCGGACGGCCACCGCCGACGTGCCGTCCCGGGAGGGATCGGGCTGGATCAGGTCCTCGCCGCGGGTCAGGCGGGTCTCGCCCGCGTCGGGCCGCCACAGGAAGAGGTCCCGGCGCAGCCGGCCGCGGGCATCCGGCTCCAGGCCGCTGAAGATCACGGTCTCGTCGTCGACCCAGCGGGGGTGGCGAGGGCTCCGGTCCTGCCGGCCCCGCTCGTGGAGGACCTCGAGGGGAGGGGCCTCGGGGGCCACGTCGGGCACGTCCTCGGGGTCGCGCTCCAGGAGCGCGGCGATGGCGGCGTCCCGCTCGCCCCGGGCCTCGTCGGGGGGCGTGGTTCCGTAGACGGTGAGCACCCGGGTGTCGTCCTGATCGACGACCAGGACCAGCTTCTCGCCGTCGGGGGAGACGTCGGGCGCGCCGGTGGACCCCTCCAGGTCGATCCAGGTGGTGCCATCGAGGGGCGGGCGGGCGGCCTCGTGGGCCATGGCGGCGGCGGTGACCTCGGCGGTGAACCGGCCGTACAGGGCCTCGGGGGGGTCGCCGAACACCCCGATGAAGGCCTCGTCGAAGCCGCGCAGCTTCTTGGCGGACATGCGGCGCCACAGGTGGTGCAGGCTGTCGGGCCCGGCCCGGTCACGCAGCCACGCCAGGAAGGCCGCGCCCATGCCGTAGGGGAAGCTCCCCCCGCCGTACCGGAAGGTTCCGGAGAGCTCTCCGTAGGTGGGCAGCCGGCCCTCGGTGGCCAGGTGGCGGATCTCGGCGGCCTGGGCGGCGGCGTAGGGGCGGCCGAACCCGGTCAGGTCGCCCTCGACCAGGGTGGCGTAGCCCTCCACCACCCAGGCCGGCGAGGTCCGGGCGATGGGCCCGAAGCCCACCACGGCGTCCAGGAAGCGCGACACCCCGCCCCGGGCCGGCTGGGACAGGTGGACCAGGTGGGTGATCTCGTGGACGGTCAGGCCCTCGTCCCAGCGGCGGTTCCAGCCGATGGGGGAGGCGGCGCCGGGGGGCGTGACCCACAGCTCGGTGCGGGGGCCGTCCAGGAAGGGGACCGCGAAGCCGTTGGCGGTGGCGTAGGGGTCGCGCACCACCACCGTGACGGGCCCGTCGAGCTCGAAGCCCACCGCCTCCTCGACCCGGGCGTGGACCGCTTCGAGGCGCGAGGCGGCGGCCAGGGCCCAGTCCTCGGCCGCCTCGGGGTAGTGGACCTCGTAGTGTTCCGTCCGCGCGGTGCGCCAGGGGTCGTCGGGGGCGGCGGCGGCCAGGGCGGTCCACAGGGCGAGCAACACGCGGTCTCCGGGGCGTTCGATCCGCCGGCGTCGGGGCGCACGGGACGGTCCGCCCCCTCGTACCCGGCCCGGGCCGCCTCGTCCCCACCCTCCCGCCTCCGACCCCCGGATGCACGAGACCCCGCGCCGCGGGGCACGGGGTCGGGGCTCGGAGCGGGGGGCGCCGATCAGTAGCGGTAGTGCTCGGGCTTGTAGGGGCCCTCGACCGGCACGCCGATGTACTTCGCCTGCTCGGGGCTGAGCTCGGTGAGCTTGGCGCCGAACTTGTCGAGGTGCAGGCGGGCCACCTTCTCGTCGAGGTGCTTCGGCAGGGTGACCACCTGGGGCTTGGCGGCGCCGGGCTTGGCGAGCTGGTTGACGCCGTAGTTCTCGGCGTTCTTGTGCAGCTCGATCTGCGCGATGGTCTGGTTGGTGAAGCTGGCGCTCATGACCAGGCTGGGGTGGCCGGTGGCGCAGCCCAGGTTGACCAGGCGCCCTTCGGCCAGGATCAGGATGGCCCGGCCCGTCTCCTTGAAGCGCCACTCGTGCACCTGCGGCTTGATCTCCGTCTTCTCGACGAGACCCTCCTGGCGCATCCGCTCCAGGCCGGCCATGTCGATCTCATTGTCGAAGTGGCCGATGTTGCAGACGATGGCGCCGTGCTTCATCCGCTTCATGTGCTCGGCGGTGATGATGTTGAAGTTGCCGGTGGCGGTGCAGAAGATGTCGTAGTCCTCGACCACGTCGTCCAAGCGCACCACGTCCAGGCCCATCATGCAGGCCTGCAGGGCGCAGATGGGGTCGATCTCGCTGACGGCCACCCGGGCGTACTGCCCGCGCAGGCTGTCCACCGAGCCCTTGGCCACATCCCCGTAGCCGCCGATCCAGGCCCGCTTGCCGCTGATCAGCACGTCGGTGGCGCGCATGATGGCGTCGACCAGGCTGTGACGGCAGCCGTAGACGTTGTCGAACTTGGACTTGGTGACGCTGTCGTTCACGTTGATGGCCGGGAAGAGCAGGGTGCCGGCGTCGCGGCGCTCGTACAGGCGGTGGACGCCGGTGGTGGTCTCCTCGGAGACGCCGCGGATGCTGGCGGCCATGGGGCGCCAGAAGTTGTCGCCCTTGTGCTCCCGCACGTCGCGCAGGATGGAGAGCACGCACTTGAACTCGGCGTTGTCGGTGGTGGAGGGGTCGGGCATCTCGCCCTTCGTCTCCAGCTCGGCGCCCAGGTGCACGAGCAGGGTGGCGTCGCCGCCGTCGTCCAGGATCAGGTTGGGGCCGCCGTGCTCCGGCCAGGTCAGGGCCTGGAGGGTGCACCACCAGTACTCGGCCAGGGTCTCGCCCTTCCAGGCGTAGACCGGGACGCCGCGGGGGTCGTCCGGGGTGCCGTCCGGGCCGACGACGGTGGCGGCGGCGGCGTGGTCCTGCGTCGAGAAGATGTTGCAGCTCACCCAGCGCACCTCGGCGCCGAGGGCCACGAGGGTCTCGATGAGCACCGCGGTCTGCACGGTCATGTGCAGGGAGCCCATGATGCGGGCGCCCTTCAGCGGCTGCTCGTCGCCGTGCTCCTCGCGGAGAGCGGCCAGGCCGGGCATCTCCTCGAGGGCGAGCTCGATCTCCTTGCGGCCGAAGGCCACCGTCTTCTCGGAGAGGTCGGCCACCTTGTGGGGGAAGGCGGAGAAGAGGGGCAGGCCGGTGTCGAGGAACACGGGCACGGTGGGCGTGTTGGCGGTCATCGGTCACCTCGGGGAGGCTTGTGGAAGCGGGTCCATGGGACTCCATCCGTGTATCCGGATAGATGGATGGAGTCCACGCCCCACCGCCGGGGGAGCGTGGCCGCCCCTACCGCCAGGAGCCCCCGCTGACCGACATCTTCGACCATCTCCCCATCCTGGCCGAGCCCACCCGCGCCCGGTTGTTGCGGGTGTTGGAGCGGGAGGAGCTGGGGGTGGGGGAGCTGGCCCGGGTGGTGCAGCTCCCGCAGAGCACGGTGAGCCGGCACCTGAAGGCCCTGCACGAGGCGGGCTGGGCGAGCCGGCGCCGCGAGGGGACCGCGAGCCTCTTCCAGGCGGCCGATCCGCGCCCTGCGGCCGGTGCGGCGGTGTGGCCCGCCATCCGTCAGGCCACCCGGGAGCGGTGGGGCGAGGAGGACGACCTCCGGGTCGAGGCGGTGCTGGCGTCCCGGGCCGACGACGGGGCGGGCTTCTTCGGTCGGGTCGCCGGTCGCTGGGAGGAGGTGCGGCGGGAGCTGTACGGAGAGGCCTTCCTGGTGCCGGTGGTGACGGCCCTGTTGCCCGGCGGCGCCACCCTGCTGGACCTGGGCGTGGGGACCGGGACCATGGCCGCCGAGCTGGCTCCCGGGGTGGGGCGGGTGATCGGCGTCGATCGGGAGCAGGCCATGCTCGATGCGGCAGCCCGTCGCTGCGCCGGGCTCGACAATGTGGAGCTCCTGCGGGCCTCCCTCGACGACCTGCCCCTGGAGTCGGATCGGGCCGACATCGCCCTCGCGCTGCTGGTCCTCCACCTGCAGGCCCAGGTCGGACCGGTCCTGGCCGAGGCCCGCCGGGTGGTGCGGCCCGGGGGGCGCCTGGTGGTGCTCGACATGATGGAGCACGACCGGGAGGCCTACCGTCAGGCCATGGGGCACCAGCACCTGGGCTTCGACCCGGGCCGCCTGGCCGAGCAGGTGCGCCGGGCCGGCTTCCCGGAGGTCCGCTGCCGCCCGCTCCCCGCCGATCCGGACGCCAAGGGCCCCCCGCTCTTCGTGCTCGCCGCCGGGGGCTGAGGGCGCGGGCCGACCCCGGCGTGGGAGGCCCCGGATCGCCGGGTGTCGATACGCCGATACACACGTATCGGCGAGGCCGGGCGGCGGCGGACGTACCCAGGGCATGCCCCTGGAGGTTCCGCATGGCCCTGGCCCGCCGCCGCCCCGCCCCCGC
>CAZPJM010000156.1:0-11495 GCA_964586865.1 uncultured Enterobacteriaceae bacterium | reverse complement strand
CGTCCGGACCTGACGGGCCTCGGCGCGGCGGTGCGGCGCACCACCGGCGCCGCCCGGGCGGTGCTCGTGACCGAGGAGCGGGTGTCCCCGCACTGGGCGGCGGCGTGCATCGACGCCCTGGCCCCCGCGGTCGCGGTGGGGGAGCCCGTGGTGCTCCCCGCCGGCGAGGCGCACAAGAGCCTCGAGACCTGGTCGCGCTGCGTGGACGCGCTGCTCCGGCGGGGGGTCGATCGCCGCACGCCCGTCGTGGCCCTGGGGGGCGGGGTGCTCGGGGACGTGGCGGGCTTCGCCGCGGCCACCACCCTGCGCGGGCTGCCGCTCGTCCAGGTGCCCACCACCCTCCTCGCCATGGTCGACAGCAGCGTGGGCGGCAAGACGGCGGTGGACCATCCCCTCGGCAAGAACCTGGTGGGGGCCTTCCACCAGCCCGCCCTGGTCTGGGCCGCCCTCGAGACCCTGTCCACCCTTCCGGACCGGGATCGGCGCGCCGGCCTGGGCGAGGTGGTCAAGACCGCCCTGCTGGGGGACGCCGCCCTGTTCGCCCACCTGGAGGCCCACGCGGGCCCGGTGGGCCGGGGGGAGCCCGAGGCCCTGGCCCCGGTGCTGGCCCGGTGCGCCGCCCTCAAGGCCGAGGTGGTGGCGCGCGACGAGCGCGAGGCGGGCTGGCGCGCGATCCTCAACCTGGGCCACACCCTGGGGCACGCCCTCGAGGCGGCCCTCGGCTTCGGGGCGCTCCACCACGGCGAGGCTGTGGGCATCGGCCTGGTGGCCGAGGCCCGCTTCGGCGTGGCCCGGGGCTGGACCGCGCCGGGGGTGCCCGACCGGGTGGCGGCCCTCCTCGAGGCGCTGGGGCTGCCCACCCGGTGGCCCGCGGTCGATGGGGGCGATGTGGCCCGGGCCATCGGGGTGGACAAGAAGCGCGACGGGGCTATGTTGCGCCTGCCCCTCCCGGCCGATGTGGGAAGGGTGAAGCTTCGGTCGGTCCCCATCGTCGACCTCCTGAACGCCCTGCCTGAAGCCCGGACCGCCCCGTCCACGGACCCCCCGCGCGGAGCCCCATGACCCGCCTCCTCGCCATCGCCGGACTGGCCCTGTCTGCCACCGCCTGCGCCCTCGACGACGGCGAGGCCTTCGGCGACACGCTGCTGGTGCCGGTCGACGTGGAGCTCCACTGGGACGCGGCGTTCAACGCCACCGACGATGGCCTCGGCGCCGTGGTCCCCGTCGACCTGATGGTCTACGACGGCACCACCGGCGAGCCCCGCGATGGCATCGCCCTCGACGTGCTCCCGCCCGCCGACGCCGCCATCCTCTTCGAGGGCGACCTCCAGCGGGTCGCGCCCGAGGACTGCCTGGACTGCACCCTGTTCTGGGATGCCTGGCGGGATCACTACTATGCGGTCGAGGTCGACCCCGACTTCGCGGGCTCGGCCCGGGTGACCACCGGCGCGGAAGGCCTGGCCCGGGTCTACGTCCTGGTCGACGCCTTCCCCGCCGCCGACGACGGCTTCGCCCCGGCCGCCGTCCGGGTCGACGCCGAGGCCGCCAGCGCCCGCTTCCAGCTCGTCCCTCGGTGATCTCCCGGCGGGTGGCGCGCGCGGTGTCGATGGGGGCGGTCCAGGTGACGCTGATCCCCGCAGTTGGTACAGTCCGCGGGTGAGCCTCACCGGACCCGAGCTCGACCTCCTCCAGGAGGTCCTCGTCGAGGACCCCACGGCCGACGTCTTCCTGGACGTGGCCCGGGCCCTGATGGATCGCGGCGATGCCCGGGAGGCGTCCCGCGTGCTGCGCCGCGCGGTGGAGCACGGGGCCACCGACCCCGAGGCGGCACGGCTCCTCGCCCGCACCGCCAGCGAGTCGGGGGACCATGCGGGCGTTCGCGCCGCGGGCGAGATCCTGGGCGAGGCCACCATGCGCTCCGAGCCGGTGCTGGCCCGGGCGTGGGCCCTCGCCCTCGACCAGGCGGGCGAGCTGGACCGGGCCGGGGCGCTGGCGCGGCAGCTCCTCGACGCCCACGGCGCCGATCCGGAGCTCCAGGGCGTGGTGGACCGGCAGCACGCCGCGCCCCCCGACCCCTCCATCCGGGCCCGGGACCCCTTCTTCACCGTCAGCCGGGCCGAGGCCTACCTGGAGAACGGCCGCATCGACCTGGCGGTGCGCACCTACCGGCGGATCCTGGCCGAGAACATCGACCACGCCGCGGTCCACGCCCGCCTGCTGCGGCTCCGGGCCATGCCGGCCGAGTCCCGGCCCTGGGTGGATGACCTCTCGGAGGAGTACTGGGTGCATCGCGCTGCGCCGGCGGCCATCGCCATGCCCGCCCCCAGGCTGGTGCCCACCCATCCCCCCGAGCCCGACGACCAGGCCACCCAGCCCGGCGCGCCGCTCCGGGGTGGCGTGGATCCGGACGCCATCACCCCCGTGACCGGCCGGGCCGAGCCCCCGCGCGCCCTCCACGACGCGGCCCTGCCGCCCCAGGGTCCCGCCGCCCCCGACCCCGACGAGGAGTCCACCGTCCTCCGGCGCGAGGCGCTGGTCCCCGTCGACGACGAGAAGACGGTCCTGATGGGCCGCCGTCAGGCCATGGATCTCCTCGGGGGCGACGCGGATGCCCACAGCGAGGCGGTGGGAAGCTCCGCCCGGTCGGATGAGCCGGTCGATCCCCTGGAGGAGACCGTCATCGGGGGCGTCGCGCCCGAGGGACCGCCGTCCGGCCCGCCGCGTCGGCGGCTGCCCGGGGTGGACGACATCGCCCGGGCCCTCCGGGAGGATCGGGCCTCCGACCCGCAGGGCCCCGCCATGGATGATGGCGACGACGACGAGGACAGTGTGGAGCACCTCGACCTGGAGGAGGCCATCGCCCAGGCCCGGGCCATCGAGCGGCGGGCGGCCTCGCGCCGGGCCGACGACGAGCGGTGATGCGCGTCCTGGTCGTGCAGGGGCCCAACCTGGACCGCCTGGGCACGCGGGAGCCCGCTTTCTACGGGGCCGGCACGCTCGCGGCACTCACCGCCGGCCTCGACGAGCACGCCGCAGCCCGCGGGGTGTCGCTGCGTCACGTCCAGTCCGCCCACGAGGGGGTCCTCATCGAGGCCATCCACGCCGCCGCCGACGAGGGCTTCGACGGCGCCCTGGTGAACGCGGCCGGCTACAGCCACACCTCGGTGGCGCTGCGCGATGCCCTGCTGGCGGTGGACCTCCCCTTCGTCGAGGTCCACCTCTCGAACGTGATGGCCCGCGAGCCCTTCCGACACCGCAGCCTGCTGGCCGACGTGGCGCTCGGCGTGGTCGCCGGGTTCGGGCCCGAGGGCTACCGCCTCGCCCTGGACGGGCTTCTCGTCCGGCTGGGCGCCGACGGGGCCGGCTGAACCGGGCCCGGTGGTGTCGCGGGCTCACCTGGGGTAGACCCGAGGGCCGCAGACGCGCGCGCCCCGTCGAGCGCGCCGCCCTCGCACGGGAGTCGGGATGGACCTCGAGACGATCGCCTCGCTGCTCAAGCTGCTCTCCGACCACGACGTGAGCAAGTTCCAGTTCAGGGACGACGACATGGAGCTTGAGCTGGAGCTCGGCCCCCAGATCGTCCAGGCCGCCGCACCCCCGATGGCCCCGGCGCCCGCCCCCGTGGCGGCTCCGGTGGCGCCGCCGGCGCCCGCCAACACCGGCGCGCCCGCCGCCGGGGCTCCCGCCGCCGACGAGGGTCTGGTGGCGGTCGAGTCCCCCATGGTGGGCACCTTCTACCGGGCCCCCAGCCCCGGCGCCTCGGCCTTCGTCCAGGTGGGCAGCCGGGTCGAGCCTGGCCAGACCCTCTGCATCGTCGAGGCCATGAAGCTCATGAACGAGATCGAGGCCGAGCTCGCCGGCGAGGTGGTCGAGATCTGCATCGAGAACGGCCAGCCCGTCCAGTTCGGTCAGCCCCTGTTCAAGATCCGCCCCGCCTGACCGACCTGGGGTCGGCGCCCCTCCTGCCCGGACGGTCCGCGTGTTCAACAAGATCCTCATCGCCAACCGGGGCGAGATCGCCCTCCGCATCATCCGCACCTGCCGCGAGATGGGCATCGCCACGGTGGCGGTCTACTCCAAGGCCGACGAGAACGCGCTCCACGTCCGCTTCGCCGACGAGGCCGTGTGCATCGGGCCGGCAGACGCCACCTCGTCCTACCTGCACCAGCCCAGCGTGCTCACCGCGGCCGAGGTCACCGGCGCCGACGCGGTGCACCCGGGCTACGGCTTCCTGGCCGAGAATGCGCGGTTCGCCTCGGCGGTCCGCCAGATGGGGCTCACCTTCATCGGGCCCTCGGTCGAGCACCTGCACATGTTCGGCGACAAGCTCCAGGCCAAGGCCGCGGCGCGCAAGGCCGGCCTGCCCCTCCTCGAGGGCAGCGAGGGGGCGGTCCACACCGTCGAGGACGCCATTGCCGCCGGCCGGCGCGCCGGCTTCCCCGTCATGATGAAGGCCGCCGCCGGCGGGGGCGGCAAGGGCATGCGCATCGTCGAGTCCGAGGACGAGATGGAGCGCATCTTCCACCTGGCCCAGGCCGAGGCCAAGGCCGCCTTCGGCTCGGGCGAGGTCTTCATCGAGCGCTTCCTGCGCCGGCCCCGCCACGTGGAGGTCCAGGTGGCGGGGGACGGCCGGGGCGGCGGCGTCCACGTGGGCACGCGGGACTGCTCCATGCAGCGGCGCCACCAGAAGATCATCGAGGAGGCGCCCGCGCCGGGGCTCCCGGACGGCCTGAGCGACCGGATCTCCGAGGCCGCAGCCGAGCTGGTCCGCAGCGTGGGCTACCGGACCGTGGGGACCGTCGAGTTCCTGGTCGAGGGCAACGAGTTCTTCTTCCTCGAGGTCAACCCCCGGATCCAGGTGGAGCACCCGGTCACCGAGGAGGTCACCGGCATCGACCTCATCCAGGAGCAGATCCGGCTGGCGGCGGGCGAGCCCCTCTTCATCCGTCAGGACCGGGTCCACCCGCGGGGCCACGCCATCGAGGTCCGGGTGAACGCCGAGGATCCATGGACCTTCCTGCCCTCGCCGGGCCGGATCACCGGCTACCACGAGCCCGGGGGGCCCGGCGTCCGGGTGGACTCGGCGGTCCACGAGCACGCCATGGTGCAGCCCTACTACGACTCGCTCATGGGCAAGCTCATCGTCCACGGCCGCAACCGGGACCACGCCATCCGCCGGATGCTGGGTGCCCTGGACGAGTTCATCGTCGAGGGGGTCCGCACCACGCTGCCCCTCCAGCGCGAGCTCCTGCGCTCCGAGGCCTTCCGCGACGCCACCATGTACGTCCGCTTCGTCGACGAGTGGCTGGAGGCCCGGCGCCGCGCGCAGGAAGAGGGCGAGCACGAGCCCGAGCCGGCCTGAGGGGGCCTCGGATCAGCGGCCCTGCAGGACCATGGAGAGCTGCATCGCCACCCGGGCGGCGTCGGCGGCCCCGGGGGCCTCGGCCAGGTAGCGCTGCAGATCGGCCGCCGCCCCGCGCCGAAGGCCCAGTCTGGCGCGCAGCAGCCCCCGGTCCCGCACGAAGGGCAGCAGGTCGGGACGCACCGCCACCCGACGCTCGGCGCTGCGCAGGGCGCCGGTGAGGTCCCCCCGCTTGAGCCAGTGCTGCACCAGGTTGTTGGACATGCGCAGGATCACGTCCACCGTCGCGGTGGGCCCGAGGGCCCGATCCCGCTCGTCGGGGGCGGGGGGGCGGCCGAGCAAGGTGGTCAGCCGGGCCTCGAGGACCTCGCGATGGAAGCGCCGGCCTCGCTGGAAGGGGTCCAGGTAGAGGGGCGGATCGCCGCGGGTGGCCACCAGGAAGTGGCCGGGAAAGCCCACCGGGTCCAGCTCGAGGCCCACCCGGGCGCCGACGGCGATGGTGAGGATGGACAGGGTGATGGGCAGGCCGCGGCGTCGGTCCAGCACCGCATCCAGTCGGCTGTTGCGGGGATCCTCGTAGTCGTCCTCGTCCCCGTGGAAGCCCTCGGCGGCGAAGAGGTGGTGCACCAGCCGCGCCAGCCGCTCCTCGAGGGGCGCGCCGGCGGGGGCGCGGGCCCCCCGGGCGAGGGCATCCACCCGGGCGAGGAGGGCATCGACGGTGGAGGGGCTCCCCTCCTCGACGGCGAGGCGGGCAGCCGCCCGGTCCAGCGGCGGGGCGCCGTGGTGGTCCTCGACGAAGGCGCGCCAGCGGGCCTCGAGGGGGGAGGTGCTCACCCGCTCTCCTCGGGGGGCAGGGGGGCGCAGAACGGACCGAGCTCCGGCAGGTCCTGCCGGCAGTAGCTGTCCAGATCGCAGTGCTCGTCCACCGTGCACTCCACGCACCGTCCGGTCTCGCGCCCGGGCTCGATGCAGTAGGGGAAGTCGGCACCGAAGTAGTTGAGGCACTCGTCGGGGGCGGTGCAGCAGTCCACCCGCGGATCGGCGACATCGCACCGCCGCAGGGGTCCCACGTCGAGGCTCGGGACGCAGGCCAGCAGGAAGAGGACGGAGAGGACGGGGCGCATGGGGGCAAGGTAGCCGGTCGCCGGGCCTGCGGGGGCCCCCGGGAATCCCCGGTGACGCGAATCGTTGCGCCACGCCGGGTTTCGGGGTGGTCGAAGTCGGTCGCGGGTCGTGGCAGGGTCCAAGAGGAGAGCGGATGTCCATGCCCACCACCCTGGATCTACGCACCGGCCCCGACCGCGAGGAGATCGTCCTGGACGGGGCCGATGGTCGGCACGCCAGCTTCGTGGCGGCCACCGCCGTCGTGGGCATGGTCCTGCTGGGGGTGGGCGCGGCCCTGCTGCCCTCGGGGTGGGGGCTGGCGCTGCTGGTGGCGGTGCTGGCGGTCCTCGCCCTGGTGGGGGTCTGGGTGCTGGGGCGGCGGGCTCGGGTCTACCGGCTCCACCTGGACCCCGACGGACTGGTGCTCGTGGATGGGCGGGACGTGGTGCGGGTGCCCTGGAGCCAGCTCGCGCCGGTCCGGGACGACCTGGGCTGCGTCCGCCTGTGCTGGGGCGACCCGGGGGCCGAGCGGCGGTGCGTGGAGCTCGGAGAGGGCCTGGAGCCCGAGGATCGCCGGCGGCTGGTGGCGCGGATCGAGGCCCGCCGACGGGGTCGCCTGACGGCGTGACGCCCCCGGGCCTCGCGTCAGAACAGGCTGCCCAGCGAGAGGTGGACCCGCACCGGCGGCTCCTCCCACTGCTCCCGCAGGAGGGCGGCGCGCGAGCCGTCGGGGAGCGGGCCCTGGAGCTGCCGGATCCCGGCGGCGGCGGCCTCGGGGTTGACGGCCAGATCGGCCTGGAGGGGCCCCACCGGGGTGACCACCCGCAGGCCCACCCCGGTGCCCAGCCGGACCCGGGGCGCCTCGGGCACGCTGCGGCTCGAGACCGGGGTGGCGCTGCCGAACCAGGCCTGGCCCACGTCGGCGAAGAGCGCCAGATCGTAGCCCTCCCAGTCGGTGAGGCCCAGGGCGGGAAGGGGCACCAGCAGATCGGCGGTCGCCCGGAAGAAGGTGTCGCCGCCGGTGGGCACCCACCGGGTGTCGCGGCCCTCCAGCGCCCAGTCCACCACCGGCTCCACCGTGTCGGGCCAGTCCAGGGGGAGCACGGCGGTCCGGTTGAGGGGGCCCACCCCGTCGCGCCGGAAGCCCCGCAGGCTCGCCGTGCCGCCGAGGCGGTAGCGCTGCTCCACCGGCACCGCGGGCCTCACCGACTCTCCATCCACCGTGAACGGCTCGATGCGGCCCACCGGGGCGACCCGCTGCAGGCCGCCCTCCACGTTGAGCTGGAGTTGCACCCGGCCCAGGGGCACCACCCCCGAGGTGCGGGCCTCGAGGGCCACCACCGGCACCCGGAGCTGGGGGTTCCAGGCGGCCTGGAGCAGGCCCGGCGAGACGGCGCCGCGGACCTGGACCAGGCCACCGCGGGTGGGCTGGAGGGGGTTGTCGCGGAGATCCACGAGCCCCACCGCCTCGAGGGTGTCCACCAGACGGCCCCCCGGTCGCATGTCGAGGGGGGCATCCTGGGAGGGGACCCGCCGGATCCGCCGCCACACATCGGTGGCCAGGATGGCGCCCGGATCGGCGTCGCGGAGCCGGCGCACCTCGAGCCGGGCGGCGAGCTGCACCCGGGTGGCGCGGGAGGGCTGGAGCTCGCCCAGCAGGCCCAGGGCGCTGCGAAGGGAGCGCCAGTTGCGCTCCTGGACCTCCTCCTGGGGGATGGCGGTGAGGGTGAGATCGGTCCGGCGGGAGAGGGGCGTGGAGTAGGAGCTGCCGAGCCGCAGCTCGGGCGGACGGAAGCCCGGCAGGACATCGCTGAAGTTGCCGGTGCCGGGGTTGCGGAAGGGCAGGCCCACGAGCGCGTTGGTGTCGGCCCGATCGGCCGGCCCGAGCAGGTTCCGCACCGTCCAGCGCCCGAGGGCGCGGATCCCCTGGTCGGTGGCGAGACCGACGCCGGCCTGGACCGTGTGCCGGGCCCGCTCCCGCAGATCCACCACCAGGTCCCGGGCCACCCCGTCGCCGAGCAGGGACAGCTCGACCCCGCCGAACATGTCGAGGGCGTACAGGCGCTCGCGGAGGGTGGCCAGGGTCTCGGCGGTGACCGGCGTGCCGAGCGGCGGCGCCAGGGTCCGGCGCAGGTACTCACCGCTGACGCGACGGTTGCCGCGGGTGGCGAAGGAACGGAGGAGGATCTGCGGACCGGGATCCACCTCCAGCACCGCGGTCACGCGCTCGGGCGCCACCGCCTCGCTGCGGACGCGGGCCCGGGCCTCGAGGAAGCCGGCGGCCCGGTAGGCGTCCACCACCCGGCGGGAGAGGGCCTGCACCCCCTGGGGCGACCAGGGGCCGCCCTCCAGCTCCTCCACCACGGCGCGGATCCGCGAGAGGTCCACCGCGGGATCGGCCCCCACCAGGTCGAGCCGCTGCAGATCGGTGCGGGGCCCCTCCTCGACCCGGACCGCCACCGCCACCCAGCGCGAGGCCCGATCCCACAGGCGGGAGGGGCCCCAGACCCGGCGGGTGACGAGGGGCTCCCCGGCCCGGAGGGTGGCGTCCTGGTAGCCGGCCGAGGCGTACAGGGCCTCGGCGGCGCGCAGCCCGCTCTGGAGGGCCTCGTCGGTGAGGCGCCGGCGGCGCAGGACCTCGGGCGAGGCCTGGTTGAGGACCGTCCGGAGCTGGCTGTCGGAGAGGACCTCGTTGCCCACGAAGCGCACCGCGCGGCGTCGGTGACGCCGGCCCCGGTCTACGATGACCCGGAGCCGGCGGCCGTCGGCGGTGTCCTCGGGCACGATCCGGGCGGTGGCGTCCAGGTAGCCCTCCCGCGCCAGGGCCCGGGCGACCCGGCGTGGCGCCTCCTCGACGAAGCCGGCGGTGATCCGCATCCGATCTCCGAGCCCCAGGGCCCGGCCCACCGTCCGCTGGAGCCCCGGGCCCATCCGGCGCCCGTCCTCGGCGGCCTCCACCTCGACCTCGAGGCGCTCGCCGGCGTCGATGGCCAGCTTCACGTCCACCGTGCCGTCCGGGTTCTCGGTGGTCTGCGCCGCGACCCCGGCGTCCATCCACCCGCCCGGGGCCGGGTCGGTGAGCCCGAGCCCCAGGCCCACGTCGGCGAAGAGGCTGCCCAGATCCGCGTTCACGGAGCGGGCCCCGTCCGGGTTGGCCAGTCGCTGGCGCAGGGTGAGCCGGGCCCGGGCCACGGCGTCGTCGGCCAGGGGGCGGCCCCGACGCAGGCCCGCGCGGCGGACCCACCGGCGGGCCCGTCGCGCCGGCAGGCCCTCGGGCACCCCCGTCACCGTCACCCGGCCCACCCGACGCGGGGTCCCCTCGTCCACGCGCAGCCAGACCTCGAGGCCGAAGGGGTCGTCCTCGCCCACGGGGAACGTCTCCACCTCGACCCGGGCAGCCGGAAAGCCCTCGCCGGCCAGGAAGTCCCGCACCCGCGCCGCCACCCGGGGGCCATCCGTCTCGGGCTCGAAGACCTCGCCCGGGGAGAGGCGGCTGGCGCCGGCGATCCGCCGGGCTGACACCCGGTTCTGCCCTTGGACCTCCACCCGGGACACCCGCGTGGCCGGGTAGAGTACGTAGCGCACCTTGGCCTGGTAGACGTAGTCGTCCAGATCGGGATCGTAGACCGGCCAGGGGTCCACCTCGGCCTCGACGGCGGCCAGGGGGGCCACCCGGTAGAGGGTCCGCAGATCCAGGCGGAGGCTGGCCGGGTCCAGGACCGTGCCCTGCCGGGCGCGGAGCAGCGGGGCCAGGTCTTCGTCGGGGAGCTCGCCGGCACCCGCCACCAGCTCCACGCTGGTCACCGTCCGGCCCGCGTACCAAGTGGGGTCGGAGGTGTCGAAGGGAGGGCCCTGGGCCAGGGCCAGCTCAGCCAGGAGCAGCCACACGGCGACCCCCTAGCCCACCCGGGGCGCGCGGGTCTGGCTGGATGCACTAGGCTCTCTCCCTGGCCCCGGAGGCGATGTGCGCACCCTGTTCCCGCTGCTGCTGACCGCCTGCACCTGGGGGACCCCCCAGGCGCCCAGTCCCGCCCCGGCGGGGGTCCCCGCCGATGATCCCGCCGACGACGCCACCGCCGATCCCGCAGAGGTGGACGCCGCCCCCGCCGAGCCCGGGATCCTCACCGAGGCGGGCTTCAAGGCCCTGCACACGAAGACGGCGACCCCGGCCCCGCCGGCCCGGGGCGAGACCATCACCCTCTCGGACGGCTCGCAGGCCTACCTGGCCCTGCCCGAGGGCGCCGAGGCCCCCATGCCGGGCGTGGTGGTGATCCACGAGTGGTGGGGGCTGAACGACCACATCCGCCACTGGGCGGACCGCCTCGCCAGCGATGGCTACGCGGCGGTGGCGGTGGATCTGTACGGCGGGGAGGAGGCGCAGGACGCCGATCAGGCCATGGCGCTCATGAAGGCGGTGGATCCCGAGAAGGCCCGGGCCACCCTCGCCGCCGCCCACACCTTCCTGCGTCGGGACACCCGCGTCCTGGCGCCGCGCACCGGCAGCATCGGGTGGTGCTTCGGCGGTGGCTGGTCCCTCCGGCTGGCCACCGCCACGCCGGAGCTGGACGCGGCGGTCATCTACTACGGGCGCGCCCCCGGCGAGGCCGAGGCCCTGGGCGAGCTCCGGGCCCCCATCCTGGGTCACTTCGGGGTGGAGGACCAGGGGATTCCGCGCGAGGCGGTCCAGGCCTTTCACGACGCCGTGAAGGCCCACGGCACGCCCGTGACCATCCACATGTACGACGCGGGGCACGCCTTCGCGAACCCCTCGGGGAAGGCGTATGACCCCGAGCCGGCCGAGGCGGCGTGGGAGCGGACGCGGGCGTTCTTGGGGCATCACGTGAAGGGAGGAGGGTGAGACCCTTGGGGGAGGGGGGGGCTGCGCGGGCACGAGGATGGGGTGTCAGGTGATTCTACTTGGCACTTCTTGGCGAGAGGGCGGGGGCGCGAGGCACGAGGGCACGGGCCACGAGGGCACGAGGGCACGAGGGCACGAGTCCACGAGTCCACGAGTCCACGAGGGCACGAG
>CAZPJM010000155.1:0-11504 GCA_964586865.1 uncultured Enterobacteriaceae bacterium | reverse complement strand
GCGCCGCGGCGCGTAGAGTGCAGGCATGGTCCCCTCCGAGTATCGACTCGAACAGGTGGCGGCCCGGCTCACCGAGCGCCTCGAGGCCACCCGCCGCAGCCACCCCGAACCGGAGGCGGCCGCCGCCGTGTTCGGCCGGGTCGCCGATCAGGTCACCGAGAACGCCATCGCCGAGTTCGAAGCGGATGGCTTCGTGGACCACCCCGAGCAGCAGGCGGCCCTGCTCCGCGAGGAGATCCGCGGCACCTTCCTGCCCCGCTACACCCGCCTGGCGACGGCCATGACCGCCCGCGAGGACGGCGGCTTCGGCCTTGGCTTCCTCCACGGTCCGGTGGGTCGGCTCGTCATCGCGGCGGCCTCGCTGCTGCTCATCTTCTTCTTCCTGCGGATCCCCGGGCCGTGGGCCGTGAAGGTGGCTCCCATCCCGATCCTGCTGCTCACGGTCTTCATCCCCGATCTGGTCGCGTGGGTGTGGCGCCGTCGCTACAAGAATCAGGTGGTGGAGCTCCTCGAGGATCTGGGGCGCGTCCAGGACCGGGCCTCGGACTACAGCTCGGGGCGCGAGGTCGATGCGGACGATCCCTGGCCGCTGCCGGGCAAGGGCCTCCCCGCCGAGGACCTCCTGGACGAGGTCGACGAGCACCGTCGGGCCGCCCGCGCCCGTCGGTCCGACCCGGCCGACGACGGCCGGTCCGGCTAGGTCCCGGTGGGCGCCGGAGCCTGGCGTGAGGGCCTCCTGACCGGGGCACTGGCCGTGGGATTGGCCGGGGTGGGCTTCTCGTGGTGGGCGGTGGATCAGGCGTGGCCCGACCCGGACGCCGTCTGCACGGAGCGACCCATGGCGTGCCAGGGCCGCCGGGTGGTGCTGCCGCTCCAGCGGGTGCGCGCCCGCACCGAGGGCGGGGTCGTGGTGGGCCGGGGCGATGATCGGATCGAGGTGGTGGGGCCCCGCGTCGCGCCCCTCGCCCCCGGGCAGGAGGTCAGCGTCGGCGGCACCATCGATTCCCGGGGGCGGCTCCAGCCCGATCTGGTGCAGGTCCATCCGGGCCGTCCGGGCAAGTGGTGGCTGGGTCTCCTGGGCGCGGGGGTCGTGCTGATCCTGGTCCCGGCGGCCTTCACCCTCCGGAGGACGCCCCACGGCTGGCGGGTCGTGGCCCGTGGCTGATCTGATCACCCACCTGGCCAGTGGCCTCCTGCCGGGTGTGGTCCTTCCCCGGCACCGGGCGGTCCTCCTGGCGCTCGGGACCGTGCTGCCCGACCTGGGCGGGCGGGTCCCCGGGATCGTCTCCGAGGTGCTCTCGGGCCTGGGCGGGGGTCTCCCCGACGGCATCGGCGTGGCCCTCTCCATCGTCCACACCCCGATCGGGGTGGCGCTGCTGGCAGCCCTGATGGCCCGTGCCCTCGCGCCCGGGCCCGAGCGGCGGTGGGGGACCGCCCTGCTGGTGCTGGGCGGCTGGCTCCACCTGGCGGTGGATCTGCTGCAGCGGCATCCGGGGGAGGGGCATGGCTATGCCCTGCTGGCCCCCCTCTCGACCTGGCGGGTGGAGCTGGGCTGGATCGGCTCCGAGGCCACGGTGCCGTGGGCCCCGTGGCTGGCCGGGTTCACCGTGGCGGTGTGGGCGGTGCGGCTGCTGGCCGAGAGACGGCAGGCGACGGTCAGCCCGGGCGGGGGTCCTTCGGAGGGTCGGTCCGAGACGGGTCCGAAGGGAGGGTGATCCCCTGGGGGCTCCCGGGCTCGGAGGGGTTCTGCCCGGCAGCGCGCGGCGCGATCGCCGAGGAGTCGTACCGCTTCTCGGGCCATCGACCGGCGGGGGGCTCGTCCACGCTGATGACGTAGCTGTCGTCGTCGGCGTCCTCCTCGGAGGGGCCGCCGCGCCGCAGCAGGGACCACGCCGCCCCGGCCATGGTGGCGATGATGACCAGGACCAGGCCGCCCAGGAGCCCGAACAGGAGGAGCATGGGGAGGGGGGAGGCCTCCTCGGCGGGGGCGGGAGCGGGCTCCAGCGGCCGCGACGCCATGCCGAGCTCTCGGGCCTGCTCGATGGTGAGGGTGGACGGCCCGTTGGGAGCGCGGGGATCCTCGGGGGTGCCGAGCCGACCCGGCGAGGGCTCGCCGGGATCGTCCTCCCGCGGGGCGCCCACCGAGGCGCTGGGCGGCGCACCGGCCTCGTCCAGCACGGCCGGGTCGGGCCCGTCCTGGGCCAGGACGGTCGATGCGGCGACCAGCGCCAGCGCGGTCGACATGGTCCGAACGAGGGGGGGCATGGGTCCTCCGTCCTCCACTGTACCGGACTCGCGCCCCCCGGCGGCGTGACGCGCCTCTCATCCCGGAGCGAAGACCGCTCGCCCAGCCCCGGCGACCGCCGCCGGCAACCGGCGAGAAACACGACCGTGACGGGACCGGCGCCCGGACGCGGAAGGCATTATGGGGCCGGCCCCCACCTCGAGGTCCCGATGCATGCAGCCACCCGAGAGCACGGTCTACGCCATCGACTCCATCAGGCCGGGTTCAACGCGCTGTATCGACGCTCCCTCATCTACAACCAGTGCTGGGAGGACCCGGCCCTCGACCGCGTGGCCCTCGACCTCGGGCCCGACTCGGAGGTCATGGTCATCACCTCGGCCGGCTGCAATGCGCTCGACTACCTGCTGTGCGAGCCCAAGGCGGTTCACGCCGTCGACGCCAACCCCCGCCAGAACGCGCTGCTCGAGCTGAAGGTGGCGGGCATCCGCGGCCTCGTCTGGGACGACTTCTTCCAGGTGTTCGGCCTGGGTCGTCACCCCGACATGGAGGCCCTCTACCACGCCGATCTGCGACACCACCTCTCCGAGGAGTCGGCTGCGTACTGGGACCGCAACCTGGACTGGTGGAAGCGCGGTCCGGTGCGTCGGGGTCTCTACGACCACGGTCTCTCCGGCGTCTTCGCCCGGGCCTTCGTGGCCTATGCCGCCTCGCGCCCGAGCCTCTCCAAGGCCCTCGACCGGCTCTTCGCCACCGAGACCATGGAGGACCAGATCCGCGTCTGGGACGAGGAGGTCGTGCCGCGCATGTTCGGCAAGACCCTCCGCTGGGCCCTCGAGCGGCAGGCCACCATGAACCTCATCGGGGTGCCCTACGAGCAGCAGCGCACCGCCGGCGAGGAGCACGGTGGCAGCATCGCCGCCTACGTCCAGAACAGCCTCACCCGGGTCGCCCACCACAACCCGGTGCGCGAGAACTACTTCTACCGGGTCTACCTCGAGGGGGGCTACGTCCCCGAGGTCTGTCCCGAGTACCTCAAGCGCGACAACTTCGACCGCCTGGGCACCCTGGTCGACCGCCTGAACGTCACCACCACCCTGGTGACCGACTACCTCCAGTCCATGGACAGCCGGCCGACCCACCTGGTGCTGCTCGACCACATGGACTGGATGGGCACCGCCTTCCCGGACGCCCTGGCCGAGGAGTGGGCCACCATCCAGCAGGTGGCCGCCCCGGGGGCCCGGGTCCTGTTCCGCTCCGGCGAGCGCGTCCCGCGCTTCCTCGACGGTGTCCACGTCGATGGCACGCCCATCCGGGACCTGCTCCGCTTCCACCCCGACCTGGCCGACGAGCTGCACCTGAAGGACCGGGTGGGCACCTACATGAGCTTCTGGATCGGGGACCTGGCCACGGTCGGGTAGGGCCAGGCGCGGCCCGCTCACTCGTAGAAGACGACGTAGCTCGACAGGCTGATGGTCCCGCCCCGCGGCGCGCCCCCCCGGAAGAGCCCCTCGTAGGTGAGGCTGTGGCTCTGGCCGGGGGTGAGCTGGTCGGTGATGTCGAGCCGGGAGACGTCCACCGGCAGCCCGGGGCACCAGTAGGCCCGCATGGGGGCCCAGTTGCCCCACTGGCCGGGGACCACCCCATCGCCCGTGCGGCCGCCGCAGCCGTCCAGACCGCCGATCCCGGGCTCGGGCGCGATGAGCGGCAGATTGGTGCCGTCGATGTGGAACTGGTGCTCGTGCTGGCACCACTCGGCGCAGTTGTCGCCCGCCGTCTGGCCGTGGCCCGAGAGCATCCAGACCAGCTCGGCCCGCGTCGCCCCGTCGGGCATGGTGAAGGAGACCGGCTCGCGGTCGTTGTAGGCCTCGTCGAAGGTCCCGCCCCTGAACGCCGGCACCACCGCCACGGGGCGCTCGCCCTCGCCCCGATGCAGGCGCAGGGCCATGCGCGCCAGCCGCGGGGTGGCCCGCTCCCAGGAGGGGCCCATCTCGATGCGGAAGGTGACCTCGCCTGGGGAGAGCAGGGGGAGGAGGGGGGTGGCGTCCCAGATCCACCGGCGCTCGCCCCGGCGCCAGTACGGGGTGATCCAGCGGACCAGCTCCCGGCGTTCCTCGCACGCAGGGCCGTCGGCACACACCGAGATGCGGGCGATTCGGTCCCACTCGGAGCACAGGAAGGGGTTGCCGCTCTCGCAGATCACCTGCACGTCGACCTCCAGGCGATCGTGGGCGTCCAGGTCGTCCGGGAGGGTGATGGTGCGGTCCAGGATCCGGTCGGTGACCTCCTCGTCCAGCAGGACCACCTCGGTGGCGCCGTCGGTGGCTGCCCGGTGGCGGGTGGCCAGGAGGTGGTCGTAGTAGGGGCCGAGGGAGGCCGGGAGCCGCCAGCTCGAGGGCCCGCCTACGAAGTCGGAGGGGCTGCCGCCCCCGTCCCACCGCTGCTCGCGGGTGATGCCCACCGTGGTCAGGACCGGGGCCCGGGCCCGGCCCCGATCGCCCAGATCCGCGACGTTGTTCGGGTTGAGGCGCCAGCCGTTGTACCCGGAGACGAAGGTGCCGAGGCCGCCACCCACGTCGGAGAAGCGGTCCACGCCGAAGTGGAGCCGCTCCGACCAGTCCGTTCCCTCGGGGACGGCGGCGAGCAGGGCGCTGCGGGTGGCCTCGAGGCGGGAGGTGCGCGCGGCCTCGTCCAGCTCGTCCGAGAGGAAGAGCACGTGGACGTTGTCGCGGGTGGCGAAGAGGAGGGAGGCGTCGCTCCCCCACATCTGCTCGGAGGGTTCGAGCCCCGGCACGTAGTTGACGATCACCAGGTTGTCGCAGCCGGTCCACCACGAGGACAGGCGGAAGGTCTCGTCGTCTAGGAGCGCGACCTCGAAGTCCCCGGCGGGGGTGCCCAGGAAGTCTCCGGCGGCCTCGGCGTCGAAGGCCACCGGCGGCAGGCCGTCGGGGCAGGTGGGCTCCTCGACCGGGCCGTCGGTGTCGGTGGGGTCGTCGCCGGCGCACGCAGCGAGGAGGGCGGTGAGGGCGAGGGCGAGGGGGCGGGTCGTCGGCATGGGGGCTCCAGCGCGTCGGCCAGTATAGACGCCCCGCCGCCGCCTCGTCGCTCCCCGGTTGGCCGGACCTCAGCGCCCGCCGCTGCGCTCCCGGACCTTCAGGCTCCAGGTGATGACGAAGCGGCAGACCTCGTCGCCCGCGCGGTTGCGGCCCACGCTGCGGGTCTCGACCTCGACCCCCTCGCGGGTCTCGAGGGTCTGGAGGATCGCGGCCTGCAGGGCCTCGCCGTCCTCGCAGGTGAAGGTGGTGGTGTCGGTGGCCTTCTTGATGAAGGTGCCCTCGATGCCGGTGACCAGGATGCTGACGGGCTCGGGGGCGGCCCGGACCAGGGAGAGGCCGAGGGCGCCCGTGGAGAGCTCGGCCGCCATGGCCAGCACCGCGAAATAGGTGCTCCGGAAGGGGTTCTGGGTCAGCCAGCGGTAGCGGACCGAGGTGCGGCAGGACCGGGCGTCCAGGTGCTCGACCCGGAGGCCCGCCAGCCAGCCCATGGGCAGCTTGGTGGCCAGGTAGGCCCCGAAGGCCAGGCGGTTGGTCACCCGGGCCCGCAGCTTGCGGGCCGCGGGGCTCTCGGGGTCGAAGGCGCGGGCGTTCATGCGGTCTCCTGGCGACCCGCCTCGAGTATCCGGCGCGCGCCTGGCCGACGAGTCCCGGCGCCCGGGCTACGACGTGGCCCGCGGTGCACGCGGTGGAGGTGAGATGCGCGCGGTGCTCGTCGGGGCCGGCTCGGTCGGACAGGTCTACGGACACCACCTCCAGCGGGGCGGGGCGCGGATCACCTACGTGGTGCGCCCCCACCACATCCCGCGGCTCTCCGGCGGCATGGTGCTCTATCCCTGGAACCGCCCCGACCGGACCCGGCCGGTGCACTGGCGGGACTACACCCTGGCCACCTCGGTGGACGAGGCCCTCGAGGAGCCCGCCGATGTGGTGGTCCTGTGCACCTCCACCCCGGCCCTCCTGGACGGCGGCTGGTTCGACCGGGTGGCGGCCCGTCGGGGGCGGGCCACCATCCTGGCCCTGAACGTGGGCGAGGACGTCCCGGGCTTTCTCCGAGCGCGGGTACCCGGCGAGGCCATCACCTGGGGGCTCGTCTCCTTTGCGGCCTGGCCGGCGCCCCTGCCAGGCCAGGACCTGCCCCGGCCCGGCATGGCGTGGTGGGTCCCGTGGGGTGAGCGGCTCTCCTTCAGTGGGCCCGACGCCGCCCGGATCGTCGCGGTGCTCCAAGCCGGGGGCCTTCCCTCGCAGGTGGTGTCCGATGTCCTCACCGAGGTGGCCTTCCGCGGCATCGTCCTGTCCATGGTGACCGCCTCGCTGGCCATCGAGGGCTGGTCCTTCCGCGCCCTGGCCCGCGATCGGGGACAGCGGATCCTGGCCATCGAGGCCATGCGGGCGTGGTGGCGCCTGGCCGAGCGCCGCACCGGCCAGCCCGTCCCCGCCAGCCTCCGGGCCCTCACTCCCGGCGTGCTCGCGGCGATCCTCCGTTGGTTCCTGCCCCGGGCCCCCCTCGACTTCGAGGCCTTCTTCCGGCGGCACTACACCAAGATCGCCCACCAGGTCACCGCCCTCCTCGACCAGCGGATCGCCCACCTCCGGGGCGCCGGGCTGCCGGCCGCCCCCCTCGAGACCATGGCCTGGCGCCTGCGGCACACCCGGGCGACCACCCGACTGTCCGCCGGGGACAGCACCCTCGTGCCGCTCTCTCCGCGGATGGGGGCGCCCGAGCGTGCGGGGCTGCTGTCGCTCGGCCTGGATCCCGCCGCGGGGGACGCCCTGGCCCGGGAGAGCGCCCACCGCCTCGCCGAGGGGGATCTGGGCTTGTACGCGGTCCACCACGCCGGCGCGGTGGTGGGGGTGGCGGGTGCCTTGCCCGACGAGGATGGGGCACCGGTCCTGCGGCTCGCGGTGCCCGGGGGCCTGCGCCTGCCCGTGGCCAAGGCCCTGGCCGATGCCCGTCGGGCCCGCGGGCACGCCGTCATCCATGCTCGGAGCGCCCACGATCTCTCGCCGGTGGGCTTCGAGCCCGACGGTCCCGAGCGCTGGCGCCAGCCACCGCCCGGGGTCTCCCACATGCCGCCACCGCCGGCCGGACGGGCCTAGAAAGGCCAGAGCAGTGGGATCAGGATCACGGACAGGGCCAGCAGGAGCACCTGAAGGGGTCCGCCCACGCGCGCGAAGTCGCCGAAGCGGTAGTCACCGGCCGCGTGGACCATCAGGTTGGTCTGGTACCCGAGCGGGGTGATGAAGGCGAGGGAGGAGGCCACGGTCAGTCCGATGACGAGAGGCCGCGGCTCGACCGAGAGGCGCTCCGCCACGGAGAGGGCGACCGGGAAGAGCAGCGCGACGGAGCCGTTGTTGGTGATGAGCTGGGTCAGCACCGAGGTGCCGACCACCAGGGCCGCCAGGAGGGCCCAGGGCCCGGCGACGGAGCCGGCCTGCCCGATGAGATCCGCGATACGGTCCGCGGTGCCGCTGCTCTGCATGGCCTGACCCAGCCCCAGGGCCGCCCCGATGACCACCAGCACGTTCCAGTCCACGGCGTCCCGGGCCCGCGCCGCGCTCACCACCCGGCCGGCCACGAGCCCCATGGCCCCCAGGACCGCGGCCACGGCGATGGGCGCCAGCCCGGCCGCCGAGACAGCCACGATGCCCGCCAGCACCGCCAAGCTGACCCCCATCTCGACCCACTGCCGTCTCGAGGGTCGGGGCCGCTCATCGTCCTCCTGGTACTCGGAGGTGACCACGAACTCGGGAGCCTCCGCGAAGGCCCGTCGGAAGCCCCGCCCCGTGTCCAGGACCAGGGTGTCGCCCGCCCGTAGCCGGATGTCGGAGACCTCCCCGGCCACGGGGCGGCCGTTCCGGCGCACCTCGTCCACGACCGCGTGGAAGCGCTCGAAGATGTTCGCCTCGGAGACGGTGCGGCCCACCAGTCGGGAGCCCTCTCGGACCGCCACCCTGTGGGCCTCGCGATCCGCGGCCTCGTCGGGGAGCTCCTCGCCCTCGGGGGCGTCGCGTGCGTCGGGGGTGGGCCGCGAGCGCGATCGCAAGAGGTGAGGCGCCACCGCCACCAGGTAGGCCAGGCCCACCACCACGGCGGGAACCCCGACCCAGGCGAGCTCGAAGAAGCCGAGGCCGGGTCGGCCCCGCTCCTGGAGCAGCCCGTGCGCCACCAGGTTCGTGGAGGTGCCCATGAGCGTGCAGGTGCCTCCCAGGATCGAGGCGTAGGAGAGAGGGATGAGCAACTTGGAAGGGGCCACCTCGTGCTCGCGGGCCCAGCTCTGGATGGCCGGGATTCCCAGGGCGACGATGGGCGTGTTGTTCAGGAAGGCGGAGGCCACCGCCACGGGGGCGCTGATCCGCAGGATGACGACCCACATCCGCCGGGTCTGGCCGAGGAGGGCGCGGCTGCCGAGCTCCAGGGCCCCGGTGCGCCGCAGGGCCGCGGCCACCACGTACAGGGCACCGAGGGTGAGCAGGGTCGGGCTGGCGAAGCCGGACAAGGCCTGATCGACGGGCACCACGCCGGCCACCATCAGGCCGCCCAGGGCCAGGAGGAGGGCGACGTCGGCGGCGAGCCACTCCAGCATCAGCACGAGGAGCACACCCACGAGGGCGCCCAGGGTGAGGGCGATGTCCAGGTCCAAGGGGCCTCCCCCCGCTGCGTGCCCACGCGATGGGGGTTCGGGAAGCCGTCGGTGACAGGGAGCCGTCGCGGGTTAGACGCCGCCGCGTTGCTCGGAGGGCACATGGCGCGGGTGGGGTTCCGCGAGGCGATGGGGCTGCGGCCGGTGGGGCGGCGGCTGCGCGAGGCGGTGGTGGCCCTGCGGGGCGCCGAGGGCATCCCACCCAGCCGCTTCGACACGACGAGCCTCTCCCAGCTCCGCCCCCGCCTCGGGGTGCCGCTGTGGCGGGGGCGGCCCGCGGTCCCGGGCAAGGTCGTGCTCACCAACCTGTTCAACCACGACCCCACCCCCATCGAGGAGGGCTGGTCGGTGCGGCGCCGCCAGGTCCGGGACTTCCGGGGGGGCGACCTCACCTATGACTCCCACAACGGCACCGATCTGGCCGTTCCCATCGGCACGCCGGTCCTCACCGCGGCCCCCGGCCGGGTGGTGCTCCTGCGCTCCGACTTCAACAGGGGCGGCCACAAGGTCTTCGTGGACCACGGCGATGGGCTCATGACCGTCTACGCCCACCTCGCCCGGGTGCTCGTCCGCGAGGGGCAGCGGGTCGAGCGGGGCGGGCGGCTGGCCCTGTCGGGCTACAGCGGCCTGGACGGGCTCGTGACCTTCCCCTTCGGCGTGCCCCACGTCCACTTCAACGTGTGGCTGGACGGCGAGCCGGTGGATCCCTTCCCCCACGGCGACCAGCCTCCCCTGTGGCACGGCGGGGAACGACCCGTGCCCCCCCCGGCCGCCGATCCGGGCTCCGACCCTGGCGACTCCTCGCACGACGAGGCCGCCTTGGAGCGGGCCATCGCCGCCTGCACCGTGGCGGGTCTCCGGCGGGAGCTGGCGGCCCTCACCCCCACCTGGCGCCGGGCTGCCGCCGTGGTGGCCGCGCAGAACTACGAGCCCACCCGCTTCACAGAGCGCGTCTGCATCTACGCCGAGCGCCACCCGCGGACCCCGCGCCTCGACCTGCCCTTCGCCGCCGCCGACGTGGACGGGGTCGTCTTCGCCGACGCGCTCTGAGGGCGCCGTGGATCCCCGAACCCTGTGCGTCCACGCGGGAGGCGCCCCCGATCCGCACACGGGGGCGGTGGTGGCGCCGCTCCACCTCTCGACCACCTTCGCCCGCGATGCGGACGGTGCCCTGGTGGGCTCCGACGACTACGGCCGCACCGGCAACCCCACCCGGCGGCGGCTGGAGGAGGCCCTGGCCCGGCTCGAGGGCGGGGGGACGGCCCTGGCCTTCGCCTCGGGCATGGCGGCGGCCTCGGCGGTCCTGCGCACCTCCTGCGGCCCCGGGGACCGGGTCCTGCTCCCCGATGACGTCTACTACGGCGTCCGGGCCCTCCTCGAGGGGCCCCTCCGCCGGTGGGGCCTGCGCCCGGTGCCGGTGGACCTGGGCGACGCCGCCGCTCTGGACGCTGCCCTCGACGAGGGGGCAGCCCTGGTCTGGGTGGAGACGCCCAGCAACCCCCGCTTGCGGATCACGGACCTGTCACGCGTGGTGGCCCGGGCCGGTGCGGCGGGCGCCCGGGTGGTGGCGGACAACACCTTCGCCACCCCCATCCTGACGCGTCCCCTGGCGCACGGCCTCGACGCGGTGATCCACAGCACCACCAAGTACCTGGGCGGCCACTCCGACGTGGTGGGCGGGGCGGTGGTCCTGCCGCAGGCCAGTCCGCTCGCCGCTCCCCTGCGCGAGGCCCAGGCCCTCGACGGGGCGGTGCCCTCGCCTTTCGACGCCTATCTGGTGCTGCGCGGCCTCCGGACCCTCGCCCTGCGGGTGCGCGCCGCCAGCGAGGGGGCGGCCCGACTCGCGGCCTTCCTCGACGCCCACCCCGCCGTCACCGAGGTCGCCTGGCCCGGGCTTCCCTCCCACCCCGGACACGCCATCGCGGCGCGCCAGATGAAGGGCGGCTTCGGCGGCATGCTCTCGTTCCGGGTGGGGAGCGAGGCGCGGGCCCGGGAGGTGGCGGGCCGCCTGGAGCTCTTCGTCCGGGCCACCAGCCTGGGCGGGGTGGAGTCCCTGGTGGAGCACCGCGCCCCGGTGGAGGGGCCCGACAGCGCCACGCCTCGGGATCTGCTGCGGCTGTCGGTGGGAATCGAGGCGCCCGAGGACCTGGAGGCCGATCTGGACCGTGCGCTCCGGGGGCTGAACACGTAGGGCCCGGTGGGCTTGGCGCCTCGTGGGTCGGGGGCTCGCAGGCTCGTGGGCACGCGGGTCGTGGGCACGCGGATCGTGGGCACGTGTCTCGCGGACTCGTGGACCCGTGCCCTCGTGGATCGTGGGCACGTGGACCGTGGGCACGCGGATCGTGGGCACGCAGCCTCGTGACTCGTGCGCTCGTGCGCTCGTGGCTCGTGCCCTCGTGGCTCGTGCCCTCGTGGACTCGTGGACTCGTGGACTCGTGCCCTCGTGCCCTCGTGGCTCGTGCCCTCGTGGCTCGTGCCCTCGTGCCCTCGTGCGCTCGTGCCCTCGTGCGCTCGTGGCTCGTGCCCTCGTGGCTCGTGCCCTCGTGCCCTCGTGCGCTCGTGCCC
>CAZPJM010000154.1:4607-11531 GCA_964586865.1 uncultured Enterobacteriaceae bacterium | reverse complement strand
CCGACACCGACACCGACACCGACACCGACACCGACACCGATACCGACACCGACACGGACACGGACACGGACACGGACACGGATACCGACACCGACCCGGATCCCATCCCCGACCTGTCGGCGTGGCCCGGTATCACCCTGTGGGAGGGCGGCCCGAGGCAGTACTTCGAAGACGTGCTCGTCCTGCCGGACAGCACGGTGATCATCACCGGAGCCCGGTTCAACGCACCGTCCAACGTGGTGGGCGCGACCTGGGCCTTCGACGTCGACGGCAACCTGTTCCTGGACGGGGCCTTCACCCCCCATGGCGACCCGGCCTCCGAGGGCGGGCGCGGACAGGCCGTGGTTCGCGGTGCCGACGATGCCGTCTACCTGACCTTCGAGTCCCGGACGGCCACCAGCGGGGACGACCGGCCCGGCCTCCTGGTCGAGCTCGACCTGGAGACGCCGAGCGACCCGTACGTGGAGCTGGCCACCTACTCCAGCGCCAGCCTGGTCCCGTCGGTGAACAGCATGAACTGGGACCGGCCCTTGAACCTGGTGGCCCTGCCCGATGGCGACCTGCTCATGGCGGGCGTCAGCGAGTCGCAGTGGTGGAACAGCCGCGAGCCCCGCTACGCCTTCCTGGCCCGGCTCGGGCCCGACGGCGCCGTCCAGGACGAGGCTGCCATCGCCGGTGGCTCCCCCACGGCCCAGAGCGGGGGGCTCGCGGTCATCGGGAATACGGTCTACGCCTGCGTATCCAACGATGACCCCTCGCAGAACCGCGACAACGAGGTCTTCCTGGTCAGCGCCTCGCTGGACGATCTGACCACCGCCACCGGCGCGGTCTCGGTGGGCAGCAGCCAGCACGACTACTGCAGTGACCTCACCACCGACGGCACGAACCTCTTTCTGGGAGGGAGCACCGAGGGGGTGGTGTTCGGCAGCGCCTCCGACGGCCAGGACGCCTTCATCGCCAGCTACACCCCGGACCTGCAGCAGCGCTGGGGCGTGCAGTGGGTGGATCCCCGACGGGGCTTCGTCGAGGACCTGACCATCGGCCCCGATGGCCACCTCTACGTGGTGTCCACCTCTCAGTTCGGCGGCGGCGACGGGCGGGTGCGGGTGGCCTCCTACACCACCGACGGCACCGAGCGGTGGACCTCGACCTTCCAAGGACAGGGCACCTACGCCAGGGGCCAGGGGATCGCGGTCGTGCAGGACGATGTGCTCGTGGTGGGCCAGGTGGTCCGCACCAGCTCCTCGGACGTCACCTTCGAGGAGGTGCTCTTCCCGGACCCGGGCAACATCGAGCGCGTCGGCCTGGTGCTGCGCCTCGATCCCGAGGACGGCACCCTGCGACCGCAGTAGCGCGCCCGGTGGGGCGGGCGGTCAGGTGGCCGTCAGCCCCCGGTGCCCCGGACCCGGTGCCACATCCCGGTCACGTCCTCGACCACCATGTAGAGGCACGGGACGATGACCAGGATGATGGCGGTGGCGAACACGATCCCGAAGCCCAGCGAGATGGCCATGGGGATGAGCTGGCGGGCCTGGGAGGAGCGCTCGAGAATGATGGGCGTGAGCCCGCCGAAGGTGGTCAGGGTGGTGAGGAGGATGGGCCGGAAGCGGCGCACCCCGGCCTGGTGGATGGCGTCGAGGGGGCTGCGGTCGGTGGCGAGCCGGTTGGCCTGGTCCACCATGATGAGGCTGTCGTTCACCACCACGCCCGACAGGGCCACCATGCCCATGAGGCTGATGAGCGAGAGGTCATAGCCGAGGAGCATGTGGCCGAGCACGGCCCCCACGGTGCCGAAGGGGATGGCCACCATGACGATCAGCGGCTGGATGTAGCTGCGGAAGGCCACCGCCAGCAGGGCGTAGACCACCGCCATGGCCAGGCCGAAGGTGCCGTACAGCGAGCTGGTGGACTCCCGCATCTCGGCGTTGGAGCCCTGAAAGGACCAGGTGAGCTCCGGGTGGTCCGCCCGCAGGCGGGGCAGGACCTCCTCGTTGATGGCGTCGAGCACCTGGCCGAGGGCCCGCTTGGGCTCCACGTCCATGCTCACCGTGATGACCCGCCGGCCCGCCCGCCGGTCCAGGCTCGTGAAGGCGGTGGTGGGGGTCACCATGGCCACGTCCAGGAGCGGGATGTCGGTGCCCCCCGGCCCCTGGATGACCATCTCGCGCAGGGTCTGGAGCTCCTCCCGCTCGGCCTCGGGGAGCTCCACCCGGATCTCGACCTCATCCGTGCCCCGGAGCTGCCGGAGGGCGAGCGCTCCGAAGAAGGCGGCCCGCACCTCGCGGCCGAGGGCGGCCGGATCCAGCCCCAGCAGCCGCCCCTCGGGCCGCAGGGACAGGTCGAGCTGCTCCTTGCCCGCCCGGTAGCTGTCCGAGACGTCCTGGGTGGCCTCGAACGCCTCCATCTCCTCGACGAAGGCCCGGCTGATCCGGGCCAGGGTGTCCATGTCGTCGTGGGACAGGTCGATGGCGATGTCGTCGCGGTAGCCGCCGGGGCCGCGCTCCGCCTCGAAGGTGATCTGGTCGACCCCCTGCAGCTCGCCGATCTCGTCCCGCCACAGCCGGATGACCTCGGCCGCGCTCATGTCCCGCTCCGTGGGGGGCTTCATGACGATCTCGACGTCGATGAAGTTCTCGCCGCGTACATTGGTCTTGACCCCCTCGGCCACGGCGTCGAGCCCCTCGCGCTCGAACAGGTCGAGGGTGGCCCGGGTGAGGCGCTCGGCGACGGCGGCGGCCTGGGCCCGGGTGGTGCCGACGGGCAGCCGCACGCCAGCCTCGATCTCGTCGGCGGCCACCTCGGGCATGAGGATCATCCCCATGTGCGCCGAGGTGCTGTAGGCGCCGGTGAGGGCGAGCAGGGCGACACCCGCGGTGAGGGTGAGGTAGCGCTGGCGGAGGGTCCAGCCGAGCAGCGGCCCGTACAGCCGCTCGATGCCCTGGCGGAGCCCGCGGGCCACCCGCTGCTGGACCCGCTCCACCACCCGGAGCAGCCCACGACGGGTCCGGGTGGAGAGGTGGGCCAGGTGGGCGGGCAGGATGAAGAGGGCCTCGACGAGGGAGACGAGGAGGACCGCGATGACCACCACGGGCAGGGGCCACCAGTACTTGCCGGTGGTGCCCGGCAGGAAGAGCACCGGGATGAAGGCCACCACCGTGGAGAGGACGCTGAAGGTCACCGGGCCCGCGATGTCCCGCGCCCCCTCGATGGCCGCCTGGACCGGCGCCATCCCGCGCTCCCGGCGCTCGAAGACGTTCTCGCCCACCACGATGGCGTCGTCGACCACGATGCCCAGGGCCACCAGGAAGGCGAAGAGGGAGACCATGTTGATGCTCACCCCGGCCGCGGGCAGGAAGAGCACGCCGCCCACGAAGCTGATCGCCATGCCCGTCATCACCCAGAAGGCCAGGCGGAGCTCCAGGAAGAGGGCCAGGATGCCGAAGACGATCAGCAGGCCGATGACGCCGTTCTCGAGCAGCAGCCACATGCGCTCCGAGAAGTCGGCGGCGGCGTTGCCATCCACCCGCAGCTCGAGGCCCTCGGGCAGGCTCGGGGCGAAGTCGGCCATCACCTCCTCCACCGCGGCGGCCACCGTCAGGGGGGACTGGGTGCCCACCCGGTAGATCTCCACCTCGATGCTGGGGGTGGCGTTGAACTGGCTGTGGAAGCCCACCTCCTCGAAGCCATCGGTGACGGTGGCGATGTCGCCGAGCGACAGGGTCGCGCCGGTCTCGGGCGAGGTCACGATGGGGATCTGGGCCAGCTCCTCGGCCCACTGCCGGCGGGAGCGGAGGCGGATCATGACCTCGCCACCCGTGGCCTCGATGGCGCCGGCGGGAATGTCCTGGCTCGACCGCGCGATCCGATCGGCCAGGTCCTGCAGGGAGAGGTCGTGGGCCCGGAGCCGGGCCAGGGGCACCTCGACGTGGGTGACGTAGGCGGGGACCCGGTTCATCTCGACCTGGGTGATGTCCGGGTGGGCCCAGAGCTGGTCCCGGAGGCGCTCGCCGAGCTGGCGCAGGGTCCACACGTCGGCCGGGCCGTAGATCCCCACCTCCATCACCTCGCGCTGGCGGGCCTGGAGGCGGACCTCGGGCTCCTCGGCGTCCAGCGGGAAGGTGCGGATGCGGCTCACCGCCTGGTCCACGTCCTGGTAGACCCGCATCCGGTCGCTGCCGGCCACCAGCTCCAGGGTGATGGAGCTGGTGGCCCTCGCGGGCGGTGGAGGTCATCTCGTCGATGCCCTGGATCCCCTGGACGGCCTCCTCGACGGGCATGAGGATCCCCTGCTCCACCTCCTCGGGAGAGGCGCCGGGGTACTGGACCGAGACCTGCACCACGTCGAGCTCGAAGCACGGCTGGACCTCCTTCTGCATGACCACGGCCGTGAAGCCGCCGCCGAGGAGGAGCAGCAACATCAGCAGGTTGGCGGCCACCGGGTTCCGGGCCATCCAGGCGATGGGCCCCTTCATCCCCCTCCTGCGAGGGCTCGCCCTCTCCCTCGGCCAGCCGCAGGGGTGCCCCCTCGGAGACGGTGGCCAGGTCGGTGGTCACCACCCGGGCGTCCGCGTCCAGGCCGTCCCGGATGTAGGCGTAGGAGGCGTCTTCCACCACCACATCCACCTGGCGGATGCGGAGGGCGCCGTCCTCGAGGGTCCAGACCGTGTCGCCCTTGCGCAGGTGGGCGCGCTCCAGGCGGACCACCCCCTCGAGGGGAGCCCCGTCCACGTGAGCCTCGACGAAGGCGCCGGCGGTCAGCGGCGGTCCGCTGGTGCCGGAATCCAGCGCCAGGGGATCGTCCACCGCCACCAGCAGCCGGGCCAGGCGGGTCCGGTCGTCCACCTGGCGCACCACGCTGTGCAGCACCCCCTCCCGGTGGACGCCCTCCGGGAAGGCGCCCCGGTCCCGGAGCCGGACCGGCGTGCCCGCGCCCTGGCCGTCGTCCAGGGCCAGGTGGCGCAGGCGGGCCACGGGAAGGGTCAGCTCGACCCAGAAGCGCCGGGTGCCCACCAGCCGTCCCAGGCTCACCCCGGGACCCACCTGGGCGCCAGGGCTGGCGGCGCGCGTGATGACCATGGCGTCGAAGGGGGCCTCGATGACCGTGCGGGAGAGGTCGAGCTCGGCCTGACGGACCGCGGCCTCGGCCGCCTCGAGGCGGGCCCGGGTGGACCGGAGCTGGGGCTCGCGGAGGATGAGGGCCTCCTGGTCGGGCGAGACGGGCCCGTCGATCTGGTCGCGCTCGGCACGGGCCACCGCCTGGCGGCCCTTCTCGAGCGCCAGATCCGCCTCGGCCTGGGCGAGCGCGGAGCGGCGCTGGGCGAGCTGGTTGCGCAGGTCGGCCGGGTCGAGGCGCACCAGGGTCGCGCCCTCGGCGACGATGCGGCCGGGGACGAAGGCCTCGTCCACCGTGCGCACCCGCCCCTGGACCTGGGGCTGCAGATCCACGTCCTGGTCGGGCCGGACCGTCCCGAGGGCGGTGAAGACGGGGGTGAAGCGGCCGACCTCGACGCCGGTGACCTCGACGAGCATGGGGGTGCGCTTCACGGCGGTCTCGCGCTGGGCCTCGGGCTCGGTCAGCCAGATGACGGCCACGGCCACGCCGGTGAGGATCACGATGCCCAGGATCCCCAAGCCGGTCAGGACCGTGCCGCCCCACCCCCGCCCGCGCGGCTCGGTGGTCTCTGTGGCCTCGGCGTCGGTGCCGTCGTCCCGGTGGTTCACGGCCCCTCCTGGCCCGTCTCCGGCCGCTCCAGGCCGCCGGCCAGGGCCCGGTACAGCCCGATCCGCACCTCGAGGTGGCGGCGTCGGGCGGCGATCTGCTGCCGACGGAGGGACTGGGCGGTGGTCTGGGCGGTGAGCACGTCCAGGTAGCCCACGTCCAGGCCGCCCGTGTACTGGGCCTGCAGGCCGCGGGCGGTGCGCTCGGCCAGCCGCACCTGGCGGGCCAGGTTCTCGACCTGCTCGGCCTGGCGCCGGTTGCGGGTCAGGGCGTCCTCCACCTCCCGGAGGGCCTGGAGCAGGGCGTCGCCGTAGGCCGCGAGCTGCTCGTCGCGGACGGCCTTCGCCCTGCGGACCTCGGCATGGCGGGCGCCCGCCCCCAGCAGCGGCCCCACCAGGCTCGCCCCCACCGAGGCCACCCAGCCCTCCAAGATGGCCGACACACTGCTGGGAGCGTTGGAGACGCCGGCCCGCAGGTCCAGCCGGGGGAACTGCTCGGCCACGGCCACCGCCACGCGGGCATCCGCCTCGAGGAGCGCCTGCTCGGCGGCGCGCACATCGGGACGGCGCCGGAGCAGCTCCACCGGGACGCCGGCCTCGGGCAGGGGCGGGACCGCGGGCAGCGCTTCGGGCAGCGGCGTCACGGGCTCCTGGGGCGGGCGTCCCAGCAAGACCGCCAGCCGGTGCTCCAGGACCTCCTGATCCTCGAGCCGCGCGATCCGCTCGGCCCGGGTCTGCTCCAAGAGGCGCTCCTGCCGGAGGGCGTCGGCCTGCCGCACCACGCCGTTGAGGAAGCGGGCCTCGACCACCTCGGCCATGCCCTGGTTGGCCACGATCTGCTCGTCCAGCAGGGCGAGCTGCTCCCGGGTGGCCCCCAGGGCGACCCAGGTCCGGGCGACCTCGGCGGACACCGAGAGGGCGGCGGTCCCGGCCCGGGCGCGGACCTGCTCCCGGTTGGCCACCTCGGCCCGGGCCCCGGCCCGCAGACGCCCCCACAGGTCCACCTCGTAGCTGGCGCGGGCCCCGAACTCGATGGGCACCCGCTGCACCCCGCCGAAGGGATCGTCGGTCCCCACCGACGAATCGGCGAAGCCCGACACGACGGGCACCAGGGGCGCCCGCTCCCGCCACAGCACCGCCTCGGCGGCCTCGAGCCGGGCCCAGGCCGCCCGGAGCGAGAGGTTCTCCCGCAGGGCCTCTCGGATG
>CAZPJM010000154.1:0-4507 GCA_964586865.1 uncultured Enterobacteriaceae bacterium | reverse complement strand
GAAGTACGGGGGCAGCCTGTCCTGGGCCGATCTCATCGTGCTGGCCGGCACCGTCGCCCTCAAGGACATGGGCCTGCCCCTGTTCGGCTTCGCCTTCGGGCGCGAGGACGCCTGGCAGCCCGACGAGTACACCTGGTGGGGCCCGGAGGAGGACTGGCTGGGCAATGAGCGCTACCACGGCGAGCGGATCCTGGAGCGGCCCCTCGGGGCGGTCCAGATGGGGCTCATCTACGTCAACCCGGAGGGCCCCGACGGCGAGCCCGACCCGGTGAAGGCGGCCCACGACATCCGCGAGACCTTCGGGCGCATGGCCATGAACGACGAGGAGACGGTGGCCCTCATCGCGGGGGGCCACACCTTCGGCAAGGCCCATGGGGCCGCGCCCGAGTCCCACCTGGGCCGGGAGCCCGAGGGCGCCGAGCTGCACGCCCAGAACCTGGGCTGGCCCAACAGCTTCGGCACGGGCGCCGGCCCGGACACCATCACGAGCGGGCTCGAGGGGGCCTGGACCACCCACCCGACCCGGTGGGACTCGGGCTACTTCGACCACCTCTTCGGCTACACCTGGACCCGGACGAAGAGCCCGGCCGGCGGCTGGCAGTGGACGCCCGAGGAGCCCGAGGCCCAGCAGACCGTGCCCGACGCCCACGACCCGGACAAGCGGGAGGCGCCGATGATGTTCACGACCGACGTGGCCCTGCGCGAGGATCCCGCCTACCGCGCCATCTCCGAGCGCTTCCACAAGCACCCCGAGCAGTTCGCCGACGCCTTCGCCCGGGCCTGGTACAAGCTCACCCACCGTGACATGGGGCCGCCGAGCCGCTTCCTGGGGCCCTGGGTGCCCGACGAGACGCCCGTGTGGACCGATCCGGTGCCCCCGGTGGACCACCCCCTGGTCGACGAGGCCGCCATCGCCGCGCTCAAGGACCGCATCCGGGCCGCCGACGTGGGCGGACCGGCCCTGCTCCGGGCGGCCTGGGGCGCCGCGGCGACCTACCGCGACACCGACAAGCGGGGCGGCGCCAACGGCGGGCGCATCCGGCTGGCGCCCCAGAAGGACTGGCCGGTCAACGAGCCCGGACAGCTCGCCGACGTGCTGTCGACCCTGGCCGGGGTGCAGGCCGCCTTCCACGACAGCCGCGACGACGGGGTGCGGATCTCCACGGCCGACCTCATCGTGCTGGGCGGCTGCGTCGCCGTGGAGGACGCCGCCCGCCTCGCGGGGCACGCGATCACGGTGCCCTTCACGCCCGGGCGCACCGACGCCACCGAGGAGCAGACCGACGCGGTGAGCTTCGAGGTCCTCGAGCCGACCGCCGATGGCTTCCGCAACCACCTCCAGGGCGAGCACGCCCAGACCCCCGAGGCCCTGCTCCTGGACCAGGCCGCCCGCCTCACCCTGTCCGCCCCCGAGATGACCGCGCTGGTGGGCGGGATGCGGGTCATCGGCGGCAACGTGGGCGATGCGGCCCACGGGGTGCTCACCGAGCGTCCCGGTCAGCTCACCGCCGACTTCTTCCGCACCCTGCTGGACCCGGCGCTCCGGTGGACCCCCTCCGAGACCGAGGACGGCGTCTTCCACGGCCACCGACCCGGCGACGACACGGTCCGGTGGACCGGCACCCGGGTCGATCTGGTGTTCGGCAGCCACGCCCAGCTCCGGGCCATCGGCGAGGTCTTCGCCGCCCATGACGGCGAGGAGGCCTTCGTCCGGGCCTTCGTGGACGCCTGGGCCCGGGTGATGGACCTGGACCGCTTCGAGCTGCGGTGAGGGGCGGGGCGGGGCGCGCATGACCGGCGGCCCCGGGGCCTCCTCCGGGCCTGCCGGGGTCCGCCGCGCTATGCAGGGCACGAGCGGCGCCACGACGGCTGCCGCGCGGCCGGGCGCCCACGATGGATGCGCCCACGGTCGCCTTCCCGAGACCGGAACTCCCCTTGAGCACCTTTCAGACGCTCGGCCTCTCCGAGCCCCTCCTGCGCGCCCTCGCGGCGTGCGGCTACGACACGCCCACGCCCATCCAGGCCCAGGCCATCCCGGCCCTCCGCGCCGGAGAGGACGTCCTCGGCTGCGCCCAGACCGGCACCGGCAAGACCGCCGCCTTCGCGCTGCCCGTCCTCGACCGCCTCGCCGCGGCCAAGACGCCCCGCCCCCGGGTCATCCGGGCGCTCATCCTCACCCCCACCCGCGAGCTCGCCGCCCAGATCGGCGACAGCCTCTCGGCCTATGGGGCCCACCTCGACCTCCGCCATGACGTGATCTTCGGCGGCGTCGGCCAGGGCCGCCAGGTCAAGGCGCTGGAGCGCGGCCTCGACATCCTGGTGGCCTGCCCCGGTCGCCTCCTCGACCTGCACGGCCAGGGCCACGTGGACCTGTCCCACGTGGAGCACTTCGTCCTCGACGAGGCCGACCGCATGCTCGACATGGGCTTCATCCACGATGTGCGGCGGGTGCTGCGCGCCCTGCCCGAGCGGCGCCAGAACCTGCTCTTCTCGGCCACCCTGCCCCAGGCCATCATCGACCTGGCCGGCACCTTCCTCGACGACCCCATCCAGGTGGCCGTCACCCCCTCGGCCACCACGGTCGAGCGCATCGAGCAGAAGGTCATGTTCGTCGAGAAGAAGGACAAGAAGCGCCTGCTCGCCGAGCTCCTCGCTGGCGACGACGTGGGCCAGGCCATCGTGTTCACGCGCACCAAGCGGGGCGCCAACCGGCTGGTCCAGCAGCTCGACAAGGCCGGGCACCCGGCCATGGCCATCCACGGCAACAAGTCCCAGAACGCCCGCACCCGGGCCCTCGACGCCTTCCGCGAGGGCCGCATCCCCACCCTGGTGGCCACCGACGTGGCGGCTCGTGGCATCGACGTGGACGACGTGACCCACGTCTTCAACTACGACCTGCCCAACGAGCCCGAGAGCTACGTCCACCGGATCGGCCGCACCGGCCGGGCCGGCAGCGCCGGGCGTGCCATCGCCTTCTGCGCGGTGGACGAGGGCGCCTACCTGCGCGACATCGAGAAGCTCATCGGCGAGCCCATCGACGTGGACGCCGAGCATCGCTGGCATGCGCCGGGCGCCATTCCCGGGAAGAACCGGCCCTCGCCCCGGCCCCCCGGGCGCGGTGGTGGCGGAGGCCGCGGTGGCGGTCGCTCCCGCGGGCGGCGGCGGAGTCGCGGCCGGCGCTGAGGCCGGCATGCCCTCCCCGAGCCGCGACGAGGGCACGGGGGGGGCCGCTCACGCAGTAGACTCCCGGCGGAGGCCTCGATGCCCGACGCTGCGTCTTCCCTCACCGACCCTCTCGTCGGGCGCACCCTCGACGGGCGCTTCCGCATCCTGGAGCTGCTCGGCGCCGGCGGCATGGGCAAGATCTACCGGGCCGAGCAGCAGCCCCTCGGCCGCGAGGTGGCCCTGAAGACCCTCGAGCTGCGCGACACCGAGGGGCGCTGGCAGCAGCGCTTCTTCCTCGAAGCGTCGGCCCTGGCCAGGCTCTCCCACCCCAACACGGTGCGGGTCGTCGACTATGGCTCGTCGGACGGCGTGTACTGGTTCGCCATGGAGTTCCTCCGTGGGAGCGACCTGGCCGGGGTGCTGGAGGGCCAGGGGAAGCTCGCGCCCGGCCGGGCCCTCCACATCGTCGGGCAGGTGGCTGGCGCCCTGGCCGAGGCCCACGCCGAGGGCATCGTCCACCGGGACCTGAAGCCGGCGAACATCTACCTCACCCGCCACGGCGACACGGTGGACCACGTCAAGGTCATCGACTTCGGCCTGGTCAAGGAGGTGGCCCACGAATCGGGCCTGTCGGTGAGCGGCGAGGTGCTTGGCACCCCCAGCTACATGGCCCCCGAGCAGGTCGAGGAGGGCCCCATCGGCCCTCCCACCGACGTCTACGCCCTCGGCGTGGTGCTCTACGAGTGCCTGGTGGGCCGGGTGCCCTTCCGGGGCGCCACCAGCATCGCCACCCTGATGATGCACGTCACCCAGCCCCCGCCCCCCCTCACCGAGGTGGCCCGCGACCTCCGGCTGCCGGACAGCCTGCACACCCTCGTCGCCGCCTGCCTCGAGAAGAACCCGGCCGACCGCCCGCGCGACATGCGCGAGGTCCTGCGCGCCGTGCGCTTCATCCGGCGTCAGCTCGACGGAGGCCTGCCCGCCGAGCTCCCCCTCGCCTTCCGCGACGGGCGGACGGTGCTCCCCGACGGCGTCGACGAGCCCGACCTCCCGGATCTGCCGGCCCCCCGGGCCTCCGGAGCGCGCCCGAGCGGCACCTTGTCCCGCCCCCTGGTGGTGGGCGCGGGCATCGCCGGTGGCCTGGGCCTCATCGTCGTCCTCGTCGGTGCTCTCGTCGTGGTGCTCGGCCTCGCCGGCGCCGGCGCCTGGATGGCCCTCGCCACCGCCCCCCAGGCCTCCGGAGCGCGCCCGAGCGGCACCTTGTCCCGCCCCCTGGTGGTGGGCGCCGGCATCGCCGGTGGCCTGGGCCTCATCGTCGTCCTCGTCGGTGCTCTCGTCGTGG
>CAZPJM010000153.1:0-11679 GCA_964586865.1 uncultured Enterobacteriaceae bacterium | reverse complement strand
GGGCTTCGAGGACGCGCTGCAGGTCTACGAGGGCGACGTCCAGGTCATCCGGGACACGGGCAGCCGCCTGCGCCTGGACGTGGATCTCTACCGCCCCGACGGGGTGGAGCCCGTCATAGTCGGGCGGATCAACGCCCGGATCTGCCGCCCCGACGGCGGCGCGGGCGACGTGGACGACGGCGCGGCGGCGCCCTGATCACGACGCGGCGGGGCGGGGGTGGGCCGCCCACACCCGGTCCACCACCTGGCCCACCAGCACGGCATGGCCCAGGAACAGGGCGGGCGCCGCGGCCACGGGGAAGACGAGGGCGATGAGGCTGCACAGGACCAGCACCGCGGTCGCGATCCGCAGATCCCGGCCGAAGGCGAGCGCCGCCACCAGCGCCAGGGTGGCGGTGAGGATGCCGTGGAGCGGAGGCAGGGCCGGGTCGGGCAGGGCGGCCCGGTAGGCCAGGGCGTCCACCAGCAGCCGCGAGAGGCCGGTCAGCACCAGGAAGGCCGCGACCCGGGCGCCGGGGCGGGAGAGGCCGTGGGCGGCGGCGGCGGCCACGGTGGCCCCGATGGCCACCAGGCCGACCCCGTGCGCCACGAACAGGCCCACCCGGAGAGAGACCCCGGTGAAGGGAGGGAGGAGGGGCAGCAGGGGCTCGGCCAAAAGGACCGCCCCCGCCGCCGAGAGCACCGCCCACAGCGCCGGCGAGACCTGGAATCGGCGGAGCCCCATCCGGACCCGCCGGGCCAGGTCCGGGGGCGGCGAGGACAGGGTGGCCAGGGCGGCCTCGGCCAGGGCGGGCGCGTCGTTCTCCAGCGCGTGATCGACCGCCGCCTCCACCGCCGCCTCGTGGGTGGCCCGCGCGTCGGCGTTGCCGGGCCACAGCGCCAGGGCGCGGCCGCTGGCGAAGACGGCGGCGCCGAAGGCCTGGTGGATCCGGGCCTCGACCTCGACCCCGACCTTGCCGGCGCCACGAGCGCGGATGAGCTCCTGGAGGAGCCCCAGCTGCAGGCGCGCCTCGGCGGCGAGCCGGTCGCTCGGCCGATGATCGAGCCACGTCCGCAGGGCCCGCCGGACCGTCTCCGCATCCCCGATGCGGTCCGAGGGCTTGCGGGAGAGGCAGCGCCGGCACAGCGCCACCAGCTCGGGCGGTCCCTCGTCGGGCACGGTCACCCCGTGGTGGCAGGCCTCCACCACCACGTTCCACACGTTGGCCCCGTGGTGGGGCGGGGTGCCGAAGAGGATCACGTGGAGCAGCCCCCCGAGCAGGTAGACATCGCTCCAGGGTCCGAGCTGGCCGAAGCGGGACGAGACCATCTCGGGGGCCATGTACTGGGGGGTGCCGGCGCTGCCTCCGGGCCGGGCGCGGGGGAGCCGCGGATCAGCATCCACCTCCTGGGTGACGCCCAGCCCCCAGTCGAGCAGGTAGACCTCGGCGTGCCGCCCGACCATGACGTTGCCGGGCTTCAGGTCGCGATGCAGGATCCCGCGGCGGTGGGCGGCGTGGACCGCCGAGGCCACCTGCTCGAGCACCTCGATGTGGAAGGTGAGGACGTCCTCCCGCCCCACGTGGTGGATCACCGCCGAGGCATCCCGGAGCAGCCGGCTCCAGGGCCGGCCCTGAATCCGCTTGAGGACCAGCTCGGGTCGCCCGTCCTCACCCAGGACCAGGTCGTGGACCGGGACCACCGCCGGGTGGGCCACCGCCCCGGTCACGCGCCCCTCGGCGAGCAGGGAGCGCACCGGGGCGTCGCCGGTCCGGTCGGGGCGGATCCGCTTGACCGCCACCGTGCGCCTGAGGTGGACCTGGACAGCCTCGTGGACCACGCCCATGCCGCCCTGCCCCAGCAGCCGACCCAGCTCCAGGCCCCGGGCCTCACCCATCCCGCCCTCCCAGCGCGGAGGGCCAGAGCAGGCCCACCGCCAGCCCCAGGCCGGCGACGACCATGGCGGGCGCCCACAGCACCGACCAGGCCAGGCTGGCGACGCAGGCCAGGCCGTAGAGCAGGGCGCCCGGCAGCAGCCGCAGGTCGCTGGTGACCGCCGCGCTCCCCGCCACCAGCACCGCCCCGGCGCTGGCCAGGGCACGGAGGGCGTCGTCGGGCAGGCCGCCCGCCCACCCCACCGCCGTCAGGGCCGCCAGGGCCAGGGGTCCCCAGGTCATCCAGGCCACCAGGCGGCTCGAGGGGGCCTCGGCGGGCAGCCCGGGCCCCATCCAGCGGCCCGCCGCCCAGGCCAGCACCGACATGGCGAGGGTTCCGGCGATCTGGCCCGGGGCGGACCAGGGGCCGTCGGGCGTGGCCAGCGCCAGCAGGGGCAGCGGCACCCAGACCATCGAGAGGACCGCGGCGAACCACGTCGACCGCTGGCGGTCCAGCTCGGCCGCCCCCGGCGCCCGCACCGGTCCCCGCCCCCGACGGTGGGCCTCGAGCCGCTCCACCGCCGCGGCCGGCGGATCGTCGAGCCCATCCAGCACGGCCTGGGCCCCCGCCTCGTCCCCCCGCTCGAGCTGCCAGCTCACGAGCGTGTCCGCCGCCACCCCCAGGCGGAACCGGCACGCGGCCAGGTCCGGAGCGCCCTCGGCGGCCGTGAGGTAGCCGAGCCGGATCGCGCCCCAGGTCCGGTAGATGGCGACCCGATCCGCCTCGGGGTCGCGGAGCAGATGACGCAGGCGCTCCAGGTGGTGATCCGCCTCCCGGGCGGTGGCCCAGGCCGCCCGCTGGGCCAGCGCCTGCTCGAGATCGGCCTGGAAGGCCTCCACGTCCGGGTGACGGGCCGCGGGATTGCGGGAGAGGGCCCGCTGGCACACCCGGGCCAGGCTCGGCGGGACGTCGTCCGGCAGCTGGGGGTCGTGGAAGAGGACGTGGCGGACCGCCTCGTCCGGATCGTCGCCGGGATGGGGGGGGCTCCCGGTCAGGACCTCGTAGAGCAGGCCACCGAGCTGGTAGACGTCGGTGCGCGGCCCCACCCGGCCCGCCGAGCGGAGCACCATCTCGGGGGCGAAGTGGGCGGCCCGGCCCAGCCGGGAGGCCTCGTCATCGGTGAGGGGCGTGGCCTCGCCGGTGCGGCAGGCCAGGGACCAGTGGGCCACGTAGACCTGCCCCTCCTCGCCGATCCAGATGCACCCGGGCCGCAGGTCCCGGTGGATGACCCCCAGGGCGTGGGCGTGGGCGACGGCGGCACACACCCGCAGGAGCACCCGGACGTGCCAGGCCAGGACGTCTTCCTCGCCGAAGCGCGCCCGCAGGACGTGGGGCCGGCCCAGCCACGCGGACCAGGGACGCCCGGGCACCTCGGGGGAGACGGCCACCAGCCCGTCCACATCGTCGATGACATCGTGCACCGGCAGGATGTTGGGGTGATCCAGGCGCGCCAGCAGCCGGGCCTCCCGCCGGAGCGACCGGATCACGGGCTCGGGCGCGCCCTCCACCGGTCGCTGCAGGATCACCGGTCGGCCCAGGCTGGTCTGGATGGCGCGTCGCATCTCGATCCCGGGGGGACGGACCTCCAGGACCTCCCCCTCGAGGAAGCGCTCCCCCTGTCCGGAGAGCCCGGCGAGGGCATCGGCCAGGGCGCCATCCTCGCGGGCGGGGATGGTGGGCGGCGTGGCGGCGGCGGCTCGGGGGTCCATCGCCCCCTCCATCGGCACGCCGCGCCGGGAGGGTGAGGCCCTTCCCGAGAGGGGCCGCTACTGCGTGATGCGGCGGAACCCGTAGGACATCTCGCCATCGGGTCCGTACGTGAGCGCGACCTCGCCGAAGATGGTGCGGATCCCCAGCTCCAGGTCGCCGGCGTCCTCCCGGGTGAAGTCCTCCACCGCATCGAAGCGCAGGGTGATGTGCTCGTCGTCGATGCGGTTCTCGCGCGCCGTCCAGGTCTGACCGCCGTAGGAGAGGCGGAACACCGGCCGCAGGATGGCCAGCTCGCGCGGGAGCTGGAAGACCACCGAGTCCCGACCGAGGGTGGGCTCGATCTCGACGGTGGTGCTGGCCGGCAGCTCGCCCGCCACGTCCTCGAGCCGGGTCTCCATCTCGCGGTACCACGACTTGCCGGCCTCGGGAGGGGCGCCCTCACGCCGGCGCGCCTTCTCGACCTTCTCGAGCTCGGCGACCTTGTACTCGTCCGTGTCCACCCAGGAGACCGCCTCGTCCGTCAGCAGGATGGCCCGGTGCCGGACGATGTCGTCGACGGTCCGCTCCCGCCCCAGGATGGTCGTCTTCACGGGCAGGGTCCCGAAGTCGGTGGTCTCGTGGCCGGGCACCGCCGGCTGGGTCTCGGCGGCCAGGGTCACGTAGTCGCCCGGGTGCATGTCCGTGAACTGCACCAGCAGGATGAGGGTGGCGTTGCGCAGCGTCTCGTCGGTCCGGTTGCGGACCGCCACGTTCAGGCCCTCCCCCCACATGGGCCGGGAGACCACCAGGTCCACCCAGGCGTCCTCGGGGAAGATCCGTCGGGCGTCGGCGCCGAGCAGGTCGTGGATGTAGGCCAGGTCCGACAGCACGAAGCCCCACTGCTGCTGGGCCCGGCGGCGGGAGAAGTGATCCAGGACCCGCTGGCGCCCGGTCTCACGGTCCCCTTCGTCGAAGGCGGTCCGAGCGAGCTGAAGCTCGGGGCTGTACCAGCCCGCACCGCGCATGGTGTCCTGGTAGGCCTCGAGGATGACGGTGCCGTCGCGGCTCTTCCGGAGGAAGGTCCGCATCCGGTAGGGGTCCAGCATGTCGGTGAGGCCCTCGGCCTGCTTGGGGTAATAGGCCGCCGCCTGCTGGAGGTAGAGGCGGCTCTGGGCCAGATCTCCCTGCTGCCTGGCCAGGACCCCCATCAGGAGGAAGGCCGGCGCCGACTGACCGGGGTGGGCATCGATCTGGGCCTCGAGCAGATCGGCCGCCTCGCCCCACGCCTCGGGGTCGTCCCGGGCGACGAGGGAGCGCGCCAGCAGCAGGTGGGCCTCGCGCTCGTGGGGGGACCGCTCGATGGCCTGCCGGGACGCGGCCTCCACCGTCTCCCAGTCCTCCTCGACCGCGGCCAGGTAGGCCCGATCGCGCAGGACGCACAGGCGATCCCACTGCTCGATGAAGCCGTAGTAGACCTCGGAGTACTGGAGCATGGCCTCGAAGAGCTCGTCGCGGGCCGCGCCCAGCTCGCGGATCCGGCGCTCCTGGCTGCGCTGCTCCTCGCGGAACTCGGCGAGCAGCTCGCGGGCGTGGTCCCGGTCGACGCTGAAGCTGCCGGTGGGCCCGAGGGTGCCCCACTCCCCTTCCGCCTCCACCACCGACAGGGTCTCGAGCATCATGCCCTTGGTGAAGTCCCACAGGGCCTGCTGCTGGTCGAACTCGGTCTGCTTGGCGTAGAGCTCGCGGACCTTGTCGAGCAGGTCGCGGCGGGCCTCCAGGACCTCGGGGGCCACGCGCCGGTAGTCCTGGCGCCCCACGTGCTCCAGGTAGCTCTCGAAGTCGTCGTAGCTCCGGAGGGCCAGGTCGATCTCGTGGATGACCCGGATGGTCTTGTCGATGTCGACGGCCTCCACCTCGGGGAGGGGCTCGGGGGAGAGCTTGTCGAGGGCGGGGCCGAAGGTCTCGTCGGCCTTGGCGGCCTGGGCCCGCTCGGCCTCGGCGGCGGCCTGCAGCGCGGCCTGGCGCCACCAGACGAGGCCTCCGACCACGAGCAGCAGCAGGACCGCCGGGGTGACCAGGCAGCCCACCGAGGTGGTGCGCAGCCACCGTCCGAGGGGGGTGGCGCCGGCCCCGTCGCGGGGCGTGGCATCTCGAATCGCGTCGTCGTCCACGTGGACCTCCGACCGCACTACGGGTAGCGCATCCAGGCTCCTGCATCGCCCGGCTTGCCGCCGCCTTGCCGCCGCCTGACCCCGCGAGGCGTTATGACCGGGCTCCGCGCATCCGATCTGGGGACCGGGCGTGACGGCCCCGGAGGCCATGTGTACGGGATCATCCACGGCGCACTCGAAGCCCTGGTGGACGAGAGGGCGGGCCCCGAGGCCTGGCCGCGCATCGTGGCGCGGGCCGGTCTCGAGGTGCCCGTCACCCTCTCCTTCCACGCCTACGAGGACGCGGAGACCCTGGCCCTGGTCCACGCCACCGCCGAGGCCCTGGAGGTCCCTGTGGAGGGGGCGCTCGAGGCCTTCGGGCGGCACTGGGTCGGCTGGGCCTCCGAGCACGGCTACCGGGTCCTCCTCACCCCCGCCGACGACGGCCTGCCCGGCTTCCTGCGGCGCCTCGACGACCTGCACGCCCGCCTGTCCCTGTCCTTCCCCGAGGCCGACCTGCCCTCGTTCCGGGTGACCGACGAGGCCGGCCTGCGCTGCACCGTCACCTACCGCTCCAGCCGCCCGAACCTGTACCCGATGGTGCGGGGGATGCTGGTGGCCCTGGGGGAGCACCACGAGGACCCGGTCGTCCTCGAGGCCGAGACGGTGCATCCCGACACCCTCGGCGCGGACTGGCGGATCCGCCGCACGGGGGCCCTGTGAGCCGGGTGAGCCACCCCGAGCCGCTGCTGGCCGCCTTTCCCCTCCATCTGCGGCTGGACCGGGCGGGACGGGTGCGCCACGTCTCGGATCCGGCCGCCCGCCTGCTGGGCTGCCGCTCCGGGGAGCCCCTGTGGGAGCGTCTGGAGCTGGTACGCCCCCGCCGGGACGCCCCCCCGGCGGATCCGGCCGCGCTCGAGGGGCGGGTCGTGCTGGTGGCGCGTCGGGACCGCCCCGAGGCGCGGCTGCGGGGACAGGTGATCCCGGTGGACGGGGCCACCCGCCTGCTCGTGGGGAGCCCGGCGGTCCGCGACCTGCACACCCTGGGGGAGCTGGGGCTGTCGGCCCGGGACCTGCCCCCCCACGACGCCACCGCCGACCTCCTCACCTCGGTGGCGGCCCAGCGCCAGACCCTCCGGGAGCTGGAGCGGACGGTGGGTGCGCTGCGGGAGGCCCAGGGGGATCTGGCCCGTCGCAACCAGGAGCTCGCCGAGGCCCTGCGCGTCCGGGAGCGCCTCGAGACGCGGCTGGTCGAGCGGGGCAAGCTGGAGGCCCTGGGCGAGCTGGTGGGCGGGATCACCCACGACTACAACAACCTGCTGACGGCCATCCTGGGCCATGCCGAGTGGGGCCGGGACGAGACGGCGGATCGCCGGGCGCGGGACGCCTTCCAGGACATCCTCGAGGCGGGGGAGCGGGCGGCGGGGCTCACCCGGCGGCTCCTGGCCTTCGCCCGTGGCGGCGCCGTCTCGCCGGGGGTCACCGATCTGTCCATGGCCCTGCCCGAGCTGGGGACCCTCCTCGACCGGCTCCTGCCCGCGGGGATCCACCTCCTGGTCGAGGCCGAGCGCGACGGACTGCCGGTCCCCCTCGACCCCACCGCCCTGGAGCAGGTCGTCCTGAACCTGGTGTTCAACGCCCGGGATGCCATGCCCGAGGGGGGCGCCATCACCGTCCGGGCCGGGGCGCAGGCCCTCGACGCCGCCCGCGCGCAGGGGCTCCAGATCCCTCCGGGCCGCTACGTCCGCCTGCAGGTGCGCGACCAGGGCACCGGCATCCCCCCCGAGCTCCGGGACCGCCTCTTCGAGCCCTTCTTCACCACGAAGGGGCCGGGTCGGGGCACCGGCCTGGGGCTCTCGACGGTCTGGGGCGTGGTCCGGGAGGTGGAGGGGACGGTGGAGGTGGCCAGCACCGAGGGGCTCGGGAGCACCTTCACCGTGTGGCTGCCCGAGGCGCAGCCGGTCGAGGTGGATCGCAGGCCGGCCCGCTCCGCCGAGAGCGCCGCCCCGGCCCGCAGCGCCTCCATCCTCCTGGTCGAGGACGAGGCCTCGGTCCGTCGGGTGGTGGCCCGGCTCCTGTCCCGGGCGGGGCACCGGGTGGTGCCGGTGGGCGACACCGCCAGCGCACGGCAGGCCTTCGACCTGGGCATGGATCTGGTCGTCACGGACCTCACCCTGCCGGACGGCGACGGCCTGGACGTGGCGGACCACGTGCGGGGCCAGACGGGCGGTTCGGTGCCCGTGGTCGTCATGACCGGCTTCCACCGCCACCCCGACCTGGGGCGGAGGGTCCGGGAGGGCGAGGTCCGGCTGCTGCCCAAGCCCTTCGACCGGGAGCGGCTGATCCGCACGGTCGAGGCCGCGCTGGCCGGGGCCGAGCCGCCGAGCCTGCCCTCGGTGTGGGATCGCAGCCTGGAGCTCTGAGCCCGCCGGACCGCGGCGCCCGGGGCCCGGACCGATCAGGAGCGGGGCGGGCGCTTGCGGAGCTTGCGCTGCAGGGTGCGGCGATGGAGGCCGAGCCGCCGGGCCGCCTCGCTGATGTTGCCGTCGCAGTCGGCCAGGACCCGCTGGATGTGCTCCCACTCCGCCCGGGCCAGGCTGGGCGGGGTGTAGGCCGGCGCCTCGCCCCCCGGCTCCCGCTCGAAGGCGGCCAGGATCCCCTCGGGCTCGGCCGGCTTCTGCAGCACCCCCACCGCCCCGAGCTTGACCGCGTCCACGGCCACGGGCAGCGAGGAGTAGCCCGTCAGCAGGACCACCCGGGCCCGCGGAGCCACCTCGAGGAGCTGCCGCAGCACCGACAGCCCGTCCTCGCCCGGCATGCGGAGATCGAGCACAACGCGGTCGGGGGCCTCCTCCCGCGCGAGGGCCACCGCCCGGGCCCCGTCGTAGGCCACCCGGACCGGGTGCCCACGCTCCAGCAGCGCCACGCCGAGACGGTCGGCCAGGCGGTCGTCGTCGTCCACCACCAGGAAGCTCGGCGCCTCCTCCCCGCTCATGGGGCCTCCACCATCGAGGGCAGCCGCAGCGCCGCCCGGGTCCCGGACCCGCTGGTGCTCTCCAGATCCAGCCGCCCACCCAGGCGCTCCACCACCGAGGCGGCCACGAACAGCCCCAGGCCGGTCCCGCCCTCGCCCTTGGTGGTGAAGAAGGGCTCCCGGGCCCGCGCCAGCACCTCGGGCGCCATGCCCACGCCCCGATCCTCGACCCGGATCACCACCTCGCCGGGGTGGGCTTCCACGGCGACGATCACGTCTTCGTCCGGATCGCTCGCCTGGAGGGCATTGATGACGAGCCCGCGGAGGGCGTGGCCCACCAGGCGACGGGGCAGGCGCACCGGTCGATCCAGCAGGGCGTCCTCGCCGCGCAGGTCCACGCGCTCCAGCCCCTCGAGCCCCTCGAGGGCCACGTCGACCACGTCGCCGAGCGGCACCGCGCCGTCGAGCTCGCCGAAGCCCGCGCCCACGTCGGCGGCGAGCTGGGCCAGGACCCCCCGGCACCGGGCCACCTCCTCCCGGACCAGCCGGGCGTCTTCGCGGAGGGCCGGTCGATCGGCGGCCTTCCGCTCCAGCTCGGCGGCGGCCACGGCGATGGTGGCGAGGGGGGTGGCCAGCTCGTGGGCGGCCCCGGCGGCGAGGGTGCCCAGGGCGGCCAGGCGGGCGTCGCGCTCCCGGGCGGTGCGGGCCTCGTCTGCGGCGGCGCGGGAGCGGGTCAGGGCGGCGCGGATCCCCGAGATGGCGACGGCGACGAACGGACCGACCAGGGCCACGGTGGCCCACATGCCCAGGTAGTGCCCGGTCATGTCGTGGTCGGCCCCCGGGCCCGCATGGGCGTGATGGGCAGGCCCGTCGGCGGCGGGGAGGGCGGGCATCAGCGCGTGGGAGGCCGGCCCCCCACCGAGAAAGAGGGCCCCGTAGCCGAGGATGGCCGTCACCACGACCGCCGCGGTCCACGCGGGCGACAGGAGCAGCGCGGCCAGCACCACGTGGACCAGGTAGGCGGCCGAGAGGGGGGTCGTGGCCCCGCCACTCACGGCGAGCAGGCCGGTGAGGAGCAGCGCGTCCAGCATCATCGCCCCCCCGGCGAGGGCCCCGCTCCACCGGGCGTCCGGACGGGCCCACGCCAGGGCCACGTTGGACGCCGCCCCCACGGCCAGCAGCACGCCGGCCGCCACGAGCCCGTCGGACCACGGCGCCATGAACGCCCAGGCGGCCACCGCCATCGCCTGGAGACCCAGCCAGGCCCAGCGGATGGCGCCCAGGCGACCCAGGGCCTCGACGGGGAGCTCGACGGAGGGGGCGGCGGGGGGAGACACGCGTCCTGCTAGCCCGTCGTGGCCGGCGCTCCGCCTCCTGCGACGATGCGCCGCACGCTCTGGCCCGCCCGATCCGTCGGCGCGCGGGATCCGATTGAAGGGCCGGCGCCTCGGCCGACATGATGCAGGTACCCCCCGGAGCGCCCGTGGATCCTCGTGCCGATCTGGACGTCTCGGCCCTCAAGGCCGGTGACCCCCTCGCCCTCGATGGCTTCTACCGTGCCTATGCCCGGATCGTCCTCGATCGGGTCCGGCGCCTCGGCGGGCCCCTCATCGACGCCGAAGACGTGTCCCACGAGGTCTTCATCGTGGCCTTCAAGAAGCTGGACACCTTCCAGGAGGGCGGGTCCCTCGGGGCGTGGCTGTTCGGCATCACCCGCCGGGTGGTGGCGAATGCACGACGCCGCGCGCGGATCCGGCGCATGGTGGGCCTGGAACAGATCGCCGAGCCACCGGATCCGGGGCCGCGGGCCGACGACGAGGTGGCCCGGCTCTGGCGCCGCCAGATGGTCCTGAAGGCCCTCGACCGGCTCCGCGACATCCACCGCGAGGTGATCGTGCTGTGCGACTTCGAGGACCGCACCACCGCAGAAGCGGCGGAAATCCTGGAGGTCAGCGTCGGCACCGTGTACAGTCGCCTCCACTACGGGCGCCGGGCCTTCAAGCAGGCGCTCACCAAGGAAGTGCAGTCGAAGACGGGGGTGGTGCCCACCGGCCCGCTCGCCTGGGGGGAGGACCTGTGAGACTCGACGACTGGATCAAGGACGACACGGCCGGCAGCGTCGACGAGGCCGAGCGGCTCCACCCGCGCCTGCCGCCCCGGGTCCTGGAGGGGATCCGCCACGACTCCGCCTCCACGGAAGACGAGGTGCTGGCCCTGCACCGGCGCTTGCGCCGGGTGCCCTCCACCGCCCCCGTGCCGCTGGGCCGACGCCTCTTCCCGTGGGGGGCCGTGGCCGGTGCGGTGATGGTCGGGGCCGCCGCGCTGGCCCTGGTGGTGGCGCTCCCGGCCTCGACGCCGGACACCCCGCGGGACCGCTCGGCTCGGATGGCCGGCCCCGCCGCCCTCGAGCTCGAGGACGGCCAGCACCACGCCCTCACCCCCGACATCTCGGTGGCCGGCCCGGCCGCGCTCACCGTGGAGCGGACCGACGAGACCGGCGCCTGGGTCCAGCTCGAGCACGGCCTGGCCCACTTCCAGGTCGACCCGGAGGGCACCGCCCGCCACCTGGTCGTGACGGCGGGCGACACCACCGTCACCGTCAAGGGCACGGTCTTCACGGTCCAGCGCCTCCGGGATCGCGTGACGGTCGAGGTCACCCACGGTCGGGTGGCCGTGGCCCACGGCGGCGCCGAGACCCTGGTGTCCGCCGGTGAGGTCTGGCGCTCCGAGGACGCCCCGGTGGCCGGCTCCACCCAGGTGGCCGCCCGGGTCTCCGTCGACCGGCAGCCGCCCGAGGGCCGGTCCCCGACCTCCGCCGCGCCGACCGCCGATGAAGCCCGCGCGGCCGATCCCGCCCCGCGGTCGAACGAGGCACCGCCCCCGGCCCGCGCGGGCTCCGCCGATGAGATCGGAAGAGCGTCGTGTAGGGAAAGAGTGTAGATCTCGGTGGTC
>CAZPJM010000152.1:0-11692 GCA_964586865.1 uncultured Enterobacteriaceae bacterium | reverse complement strand
GAAGAGGACGGCCGGATCGCCGCCCGAGACCTGGAGGGTGCCGTCGGCGGTGAGCAGCGCCAGCACTCCGTCCGGGGCGTGCTCCACGAGCTGCCGCCAGGCGTCGGGGTCGCGCGGGGAGGGCCGGGCGACCAGCAGGAGCCCCGAGGGGGTGCCGTCAGGGTGGGTCTCGGGGGTGCCCTCGAGGTGGAGCGCCTCGGACTCGCCGGTGGCCGGGGGGTGGGCGACCTGGCACACCGAGGAGCGGCCGGCCCGGGCGTGCTCCAGGCAGCCGGCGATGGCGGCGGTGAGGAGGGGCGGGGCGCCCAGCTCGGCGTGGGTGCGGCCCAGGAGGGCGGCGGCGGGGTGGCCGGCGATGCGCTCGGCGGCGGCGTTCAGGTAGAGGTGGCGGCCCTGGAGGTCGAAGCGGACCACGCCGACGGGCAGGTGCCGGGTGAGGGCATCGAGGTGGCCGGCGGTCGGGCGGTCGTCGCGCGGGCCGGCGGGACGGCCCGGTGGGGCGGGGGAGGCGGTCACGCGGCTCCAGGGCGGGTGTGTGAACCAGCCTACGTTCTTCGGCGGGGTGTGGCAAGGGCCCCAGGTGGGGGAGGGGCGGCGACGTGCGGATACATCTATGTGCATGAAGATCGGCATACATGCAAAACGGTGTCGGTGAACGCGGATAGGTTGGCATGCATAGTTGCGCATAGATACACGCCGGCCATGACCTGGCAGGATCACCTCTGGGAGCTCGTGGGCACCGGCGCGTTCCGGACCCAGCAGGAGCTCGTGGGCGCGCTGTCCGCGCGCGGCTTCACGGTGCACCAGGGCTCGGTGAGCCGGGAGCTCCGGCGCCTGGGGGTGACCAAGCTGCGCGGGGTCTACGTGCGGCCCGACGCCTCGCTGGGCGCGCCCGTCCACCGCTTCGACGTCACCGCCGGCGGCTGCCTCGTGGTCCTGCACACCGATCCGGCCTTCGCCTCGGTGCTGGGCCAGGCTGTCGACGATGCCGCCCTGCCCGGCCTGCTGGGCACCATCGCCGGCGACGACACCGTCTTCGTCGCCACCGCAGGGCCCGACGGCGCGCGGGCCCTGGCCGCGCTCCTCGACGTGCCCGTGGAGATCCCATGAGTCCCACCGTCGCCGTCGCCTTCTCGGGCGGCCTGGACACCTCGTACCTGGTGGCCCGCTACGCCGAGGCCGGCCATCCCGTCGTCGCCATCACCGTCGACACGGGCGGCTGGACCCCGGCCGGCCGGGCCGCCCTCTCGGCCCACGCCCGCGGCCTCGGCGCGTCCGAGCACCTGCTGGTGGACGCCCGCCAGGACCTCTACGACGACCACATCGCCTGGCTCATCCGCGGCAACGTGACCCGCGGCGGCGTCTACCCGCTGTGCGTGGGGGTGGAGCGGGTGCTCCAGGCCCGCCGCTTCGCCGAGGTGGCCCGGGAGGCCGGGGCCGACTGGCTCGTCCACGGCTCCACCGCGGCCGGCAATGACCAGGTGCGCTTCGACGTGGTGCTCCACGCCGTGGTCCCCGGCGCCCGCGTCCTGGCCCCCATCCGCGACGAGGGGATCGCCCGCGAGACCTCCGCCGCCTTCCTGGCCGAGCGGGGGCTGGGACCCCTCCAGGACGACCCCACCCTGTCGGTGAACACGGGGCTGTGGGGGACCACCTCGGGCGGCGGCGTGACCCACGACCCGTGGGCCGCCCCGAGAGAGGATGCCTACCCCACCACGACCGCCCCGGCGGAGGCGCCGCCCGAGGGCACCACCGTGGAGCTCGCCTTCGAGGCGGGCCTGCCCGTGGCCCTGGACGGCGAGCCCCTCCCGCCCGTGGCCCTGCTCGAGGCCCTCACGGCCCGCGCCGCCGCCCACGGGGTCGGTCGCGGCATCCACCTCGGCGACACCATCCTCGGGATCAAGGGGCGCATCGCCTTCGAGGCCCCCGCCGCGGCCGTCCTGCTCCCCGCCCACCGGGAGCTCGAGAAGCTGGTGCTCACCGCCGGCCAGCGCTTCTGGAAGGACCACCTGGGCGAGGTCTACGGCCAGCTCGTCCACGAGGCCCGGGCCCTGGACCCGCTGGCCCGCGACATCGAGGCCCTGCTCGCCTCGTCCCAGGCCCGGGTGAGCGGCCGGGCGCGGGTCGCCATGCGGCAGGGGCTCGTGGCGGTCACCGGCGTCGAGAGCCCCCACAGCCTGATGGCCGTCCAGGACACGGCCTACGGCGAGCAGACCGGCCTGTGGACCGGCGCCGAGGCCCGGGGCTTCGCGCGGATCCACGGCATCCCCTCCTTCCTCTCCAGCCGCGTCTCCGGCGCCGCCGACCGCGGGGAGGCCTGATGCGCATCCGACTCGACAAGATCGCCTCCAGCACGGCCAATGCCCGCCTCACCCCCCGGGTGGTGGTGGGGCCCGACATCCCGGCCCGGCCGGGCACGGTGGTGGCGGTGCGGGTGCTGGACGAGAAGCGGACCTACAACCAGCTCGAGGATCTGCACGGCCGCCTCATGACCGTGCACCGCGGCGACGTGGTGGCCGGGGTGCTGGGCCGCCGCGAGGCCCTGCGCGGCTACGCGGGCGACATCCCCGAGCAGGTCCGGCCCGGCGATGTGCTCCACCTCCTCAACCTGGGGGGCGTCATCGGCCGCTGCACCTCCGAGAACCCCGACGTGGGCCCGCCCTGCCGGGTCGAGGTCCTGGGCGCGGTGCTCCACTTCCCCGAGCTGGGCCGCCGGGTGGGGGCCCCCGCCTCCATCGCCCCCGGCCCGGTCCGACCCTCGGAGACCCTGGGGCCGACCCCGCCGACGGTGCTGCTGGTGGGCTCCTGCATGCACGCCGGCAAGACCGCGGCGGCCTGCGCCCTGGTCCGGGCCGCCACCGACCGCGGGCTGCGGGTGGGCGTGGCCAAGGTGACCGGCGTGGCCCTGCGGCGCGACGTCCTCGAGATGCAGGACCACGGCGCCATCTTCGCCACCACCTTCGCCGACGCCGGCCTGCCCTCCACCTGCGAGGGCGACGTGGTGGCGGTGGCCCGGGGCTGCCTCCAGGCGGTGGCGGAGCAGCGCCCCGACCTGATGGTGGTGGAGCTGGGGGATGGCCTGATGGGCCGCTACGGCGTGCGCGACATCCTCTCGGATCCCGCCATCCGCGCGGCCACCGATGCGGTGGTCCTGGCGGCGACCGATCCGGTGGCGGCGTGGGGCGGGGCCCTGCTGCTCCGGGAGCTGGGCCTGCCCTGCACGGCCATCACCGGCCCGGCCACCGACAATGCGGCGGGCTGCGCCCCGGTGCTGGCCCGGGTGCCCGATGTGGCGGTGGCCAACGCCCGCACCGCCCCCGGGGCCCTGGCCGCCGCCGTCCTCGATCCCCTCGGGCTGGCCCCGACCGCCGCCGCGGCCCCCGCCCTGGTGCGCGCATGATCCGCGTCGGGGTCGTGGGCGCCACCGGCTACGTGGGCGGCGAGGCGGTCCGCTGGATCCTGGCCCACCCGGGCCTCGAGCTGGCCGCCGTCACCAGCCGCACCGCCGCGGGCACCCCCCTGTCCGAGGCCCTCCCGGGCCTGCTGGGCCTGACCGACCGGGTCCTGGAGCCCTTCGATCCGGTGCGGCTGGCCCGCCTCGACGCGGTCCTGCTCTGCACCCCCCACGGCACCTCGGCCTCGCTGGCCGCCGCCCTCGACGACGCCGGCGCGCCGGTGGTGGTGGACTGCGCCGCCGACCACCGCCACGCCCCCGGCTGGATCTACGGGGCCCCCGAGTGGCACCGGGAGGCGCTCCGGGGCGCCCGCCGCATCGCTGCCCCGGGCTGCTTCGCCACCGCCATCGCCCTGGCCCTCGCCCCCTTCGCCCGCTGGCTCGACGGCCCGGTCGACGTGGTCGCCGCCACCGGCTCCACCGGCTCGGGGGCCGCCCCATCCGCCACCACCCACCACCCCGAGCGCTTCGTCGATCTCAAGGCCTACAAGGTGCTCCGCCACCAGCACGTCCCCGAGATCCGCACCTTCCTGGAGGGGATCGGCGCCCCCCCGGGGCTCTCCCTGCACTTCGTGCCCCTCTCGGCCCCGGTGGACCGGGGGATCCTGGCCACCTGCCTGTTCGCCCGCCCCGACGGCGTCGACCCCGAGCAGGTCCTGGCCGAGGCCTGCGCCCACCACCCCCTCCTGCATCACCGGGGCGAGAGCCCCCGCCTGCGCCTGGTCCGGGGGACGGCCTTCTGCGATCTCCACGTCCGCACGGACGGCGCGCGGGTGGCGGTGCTCTCCGCCATCGACAACCTGGGTCGCGGGGCCGCCGCCCAGGCGATCCAGGCCCTCGAGGTGGCGCTCGAGGTTTCCGGCCCGAGCCCGCTCGGCGCCCCGCCCCTCATCCCCTAGGAGGTCCCGTGGATGCACTGCTGGACAATGTGGGCGCCGCCGCCCTCCCCATCGAGATCCACTCGGGCGAGGGGGCGCTGCTGTGGGACACCTCGGGGCGCTGCTACTGGGACTTCTACGGCGGCCACGCCGTGACCCTGCTGGGCCAGGGCCACCCGCGCTGGGTCGAGGCCCTCACCCGCCAGGCCCGCCAGCTCGCCTTCTTCACGACGCTCGGGCCGGTGCCGGTCCGCCGCCGCGCCGCCGAGGCCCTGTGCCGCTTCGTGGGCCTGGACGTGGCCTTCTTCGTCAACAGCGGCGCCGAGGCCAACGAGGCCGCCCTGAAGATCGCGCGCAAGGCCACCGGTCGGCCGGTGGTGGTGGCCATGGAGCACGGCTTCCACGGGCGCACCCTGGGCGCCCTCGGGGCCACCTGGCGCTACCGCGAGCAGCACGCCCCGGCCGTGGGGCCCACCCGCTTCGTCCCCTTCGGCGACACCGAGGCCCTCCGCGACGCCATCGGCGACGACGTGGCGGCGGTCATCGTGGAGCCCATCCAGGGGATCGCCGGCATCGTCGAGCCGCCGGAGGGCTTCCTGGCCCGGGTGGAGGCCCTCTGCCGGGCCCACGGGGCCTTGCTCATCGCCGATGAGATCCAGTGCGGGGCGGGCCGGATGGGGGTGCCCTCGCCGAGCCTGCACCAGGGGGTGCGGCCGGACCTGCTGACCCTGGGCAAGGGGCTCGGCGGCGGCTTCCCGGTGGCGGCCTGCCTCATGACCCGGGCCGTGGCCGACACGGTGCGGCCGGGCGAGCACGGCACCACCTTCGGGGGGGCGCCCCTGGCCTGCGCAGCGGTCGAGGCCACCCTGGCCATCCTCGAGGAGGAGGATCTGATGGCGAAGGCCCGGGCCATCGGCGCCGTGCTGCGCGATGCCCTGCGCGACCAGCCCGGCATCGAGGAGGTCCGGGGTGGGGGCGCCTGGATCGGCATCGCCCTGGATCGTCCCGCCGGGCCTGTCAAGGACGCGCTCCTCCAGGAGGGCTTCCTGGCCGGCACCGCCACCGATCCCACCGTGTTGCGGGTGGCCCCGCCGGCGGTGATGCCGCTGTGGGTCTGCGATGCCTTCGCCCGCACCCTGCTGGCCCTCCTCGCCGACGAGCCCGTGCAGCTCGCCCCGGCCCCCGTCCCCAGCCTCCGCATGGCGCGCTGATCCCGGAGTCCCCATGTCCTCCCCCCACTGGCTCGACGGCACCGAGCGCGGCGTCGACGGCTTCCGCGCCCTCGTCGCCCGCTCCCTCGACCTGGAGGCCGGCGCCGCACCCCGCCCCCGCCGGGGCCGACGGGTGGTGGCCGTCTTCCTCAACCCGAGCCTGCGCACCCGCACCTCCCTCGAGGCGGCCTGCGGCCTGCTCGGGGTCCAGCCCATCGTCCTCCAGCCGGGCACCGACGCCTGGGCCCTGGAGCTGCGCGCGGGGGCGGTGATGGATGGGACCGCGGTGGAGCACGTCCAGGACGCGGTCCGGGTGCTCTCGGGCTACGGCGATGCCCTGGCCGTCCGGGCCTTCGCCGGGCTCACCGACCCGGAGGCCGACCGATCCGACCCGGTGCTGGCCGCCTTCGTGCGCCACAGCCAGGTGCCGGTCGTCAACCTGGAGTCGGCCCGCTGGCACCCGCTCCAGGGCCTGGCCGACGCCGCCACCTGGACCCACCACCTGGGCCCGGACGTGAGCGGCGAGCCCCTCACCCTGCTCTGGGCCCCCCACGCGAAGGCCCTCCCCCAGGCCGTCCCCCACCAGGTGGCGCTCACCGGCGCGCTCCTCGGCATGGAGGTCACCATCGCCCACCCGGAGGGCTTCGATCTGGACCCGCAGGTGGTGGCCCGGGCCCGGGAGCTGGCCGAGGCCCACGGCGGCGCGGTGCGGGTGAGCCACGACCGGGACGCGGCCCTCGCCGGCGCCCGGGCGGTGGTGGTCAAGTCCTGGAGCGGCTGGTCGGGCTACGCCGATCGCGCCGCAGAGGCGGTGCGCCGGGATGCCCTCCGGGAGAGCTGGCGGGTGCGGGCCGCCGATCTGGCCCGCACCGACGATGCGGGGGTCATGCACTGCCTCCCGGTGCGCCGCAACGTGGTGATGGATGACGACGTCCTGGATGGACCCCACTCGTGGGTCCACGAGACCGCGCAGCGCAGGCTGCATTCCGCCGCGGCCCTCCTCGAGGGGCTGCTCGACCCGGAGGCGACGTGGAGCGCGTGATCGAGCTGCTGGATGCCATCCCCTACCTGCGGGCCTACGCGGGGCAGACCTTCGTCGTGAAGGCGGGGGGCGAGCTGCTGCTGGACCCGGCCTGGCGCGACGGCATCGCCCGGGATCTGGCGGTCCTCCATCGCCTGGGCATCGACACGGTGCTCGTCCATGGCGGGGGTCCCCAGCTCGACGCCGCCCTGGAGCGGTCCGGGGCGGGGGTCGAGCGGGTGGCCGGGCGCCGGATCACCTCGCGGGAGACCCTCGAGGAGGCGGTGCGGGCCTGGCGGGGCACGTGCTCGGCCGCGTGGGTCTCGGCCCTGGCGGCCCAGGGCGAGGCGGCGGTGGGCCTGTCGGGGGCCGATGCGGGCCTGCTCCGGGCGGCCCGACGCCCCCCCACGCTCCTCACCGACGACGACGGGACGCGTCGCACCGTGGACTTCGGCTTCGTGGGCGACATCCGCGAGGTCCGGGCCGAGGTGCTCGAGGCGGTGCTCGCCATCCCCGCGGTGCCGGTGGTCAGCCCACTGGCCCTGGGTGAGGACGGGCAGCTCCTCAACGTCAACGCGGACACGGTGGCGGCCCACGTGGCCGTGACCCTTCGCGCGGCCAAGCTGGTGCTGCTCACCCGGGCGCCCGGCATCCTCCGCGACGCCGACGATCCGAGCAGCGTGCTGCACTGGACCGACCTGGAGGAGCTCGCCGAGCTCGAGGGCTCCGGCGCCCTCTCCGGCGGGATGCGGCCCAAGGCGGCGGCCATCCGCACGGCCCTGCGCGGCGGGGTGCCCCGGGTGCACGTGGTCGACGGCCGGCGCGAGGGCGCCCTGCTCGAGGAGGTCTTCACCACCGAGGGGAGCGGCACCCTCGTGGTCCCCCACGCCGACGAGGCCCCGGCCGAGCCCCTCGGGTAGCGGGGTCAGGTGCCCGGGATGGCGATCTCGATCCCGATGATGACGGAGCCCCCGATCTCGTCCGCGATCCGCGGGTCGATGTGCTGCATGTGGTCGTCGTTGCCACCCTGGAGCACGCCGCTGATCCCCGTCGCCCTGTCGCCGATGGCGAGACCGCCGTGGCCCTTGCCCTTCGTGTCCATCTTCCCGTAAACGCGGACGTAGTACTGCTTGTACGTCGCCTCGATGGCCGCGTAGAAGGCGACGGGCCTGTCGCTGCCGCCCTCCACGCGCACCTCGAAGGTGAGCGTCGCGTCCGACGAGACCGGAATCCCGTACTTGAGGTGCATGGCGAAGAGCTGTTCGTACCCGTCATCGCCGGGCTTCACCGTGACCGTGCCCTCGATGCCCGTCGTGTGACCGTTCTCGTGCAGGACGTCGTAGGTGCTCTTCAGGTACTGGGAGAACTCCCCGCCCTTGAGGGTTCCACCGGTCGCGAGCTCGATCGTGTGCTCCCCGTTCTCGCCGAACGTGGTCTCGTTCTCGACATGATACTGCCCACCGTCGGCGTTGCCCCCGGCGGCCGCGCGGGTCCGGTTGCGGAACGAGCCACTCTCGTAGGTCACCTCGGCTTCGGCCAGGCCCACGGTGGTCTCGGCATCCCCCCCGCCCATGCCCGTCGTCCGCCCGAGCTCGTCCTCGGTGGTGCGCGCGCCGCGCACCTTGACGGTGAGCTTGCTGTCGCCCTTCACGACCGTGAGCTCGGTGGACACGTCGAAGCGGTCGTCGCCGTTGTCGTCGATCTCCACGGTGCCCTGGACCCCGAGGCCCAGCTCGCCCAGCTCTTCGAGGGAGATGCCCTTCTGGGCGAGCACGATGCCCACCTCCTGCACCGACAGATCCCCCCCGGAGCCCTTCTCGTAGTGGATGGAGCCCGAGGTGTCGTCCACGTGCCCGCCGGCCGCGGCCTTGATCCGGGTCGTCTCCTCGCCCTGGCGGGAGAGGCGGCCACTGACCTTGGCGGACCATCGATCGCCCACCTTCACCTCGGCCGCGCCGCCGCCCTGGCCGCCGTGGGCGGTGCTCCCGTCGCCCTCCAGGGTCAGCGTCTTGTCTCCGAGCTCGCCCGTGAGCGCGCCCGAGCCCTGGTGATCCTCGCCGGTCCGCCGCCCCTTGCCCTCGAGGGTGACCCCTCCCTGCTTGGTTCGCACGCTGACCTCGCCTTCTCCACCCATCCCGTCCGGCTGCTTGTCGACGCCGGCGCGAAGGCCCGCGTTCAGCTCGGCCTGGGTGACCATCATGTCGGCGTTGGCCTCCATCTTGTCGCCGTCCATGGTCCCCCCGCCCGAGAGGCCCACGGAGAACGAGCCATCGCCCGCGGGCGCGGTCACGCCGGCGGAGGCCTTCACGCTGGGGTCGCCCCGGCCGTGTCGGTACTCCCCCGACAGGTGCGCCTCGGTGTCGCCCGTGTCCACGCGCCCTTCGAGCCTGCCATGGCCGCCACCCTCCGCGCCCCCCTTGGCGTTCACGTCCACCTCGAGCTCGTCGCTGCGGTGCCGGTACTCCACCTCGCCGCCCTGGCCCGCCATGCCGAGCTCCGCTTCGTTCTCCTTGCCGCGGAGGACCAGCTTCTTGTTCTCCAGCGCCACCGCGTCGGGACCGTCCCCGGATCCCCCGGATCCCCCGGCCCCCTCCGGTCCCTCGAAGGTGACCACCTTGCCGCCGCCCACGTCGATGGGGAGGGGATCGCCACGCTCCACGGCGCGCTCGGTGGAATCGGGGGCGAAGTCGACCACCTCCCCACCTTCGAGCGCGATGGGCAGCGGCTCCCCCGGCGTGAACGCGGCGGCCGCGGCGTCGAGGACCGGCGTGCTCTCCCCGGGATCCCCGGCGGCGAGGGCCGCGTCGCGCGCCGGATCGGCGGGCGCCACCCCGGACGGTCGCTTCTCCCGGTCCGCCGCGGGCGTCCGTGCCCGGTCCTGCTCGGTCTTGAGTCCCTTTCCGCCGCTCATGATCACCTCGAGGAAGAGAAGGTGATCTGCGAGTACGCCCGCTGGGCGCGGCGGGCCTCTGAAAGCGTCTGAAGGAAGCTGATGGGCCCTGGGGTGGCCGGAGGGGCCGTCGGGCCCCCGCGGTCAGTCCCGGGTCGCGCAGGCGTCGAGGGCGGCGCGGGCCTGGGGGTCGTCGGGGAGGGCCTGCAGGAAGGGCCGGGCTGCGTCGCAGTCTCCCGCGGCCAGGGCGGTGGCGGCGGCTCGGTGGGCCACCTCGCGGGCGCGGGGGGCCTCGGGGTCGCGGAGGTGCTGGCGCGCGGCCTCGAGGAGGTCCCGGTCCCGGCCCAGATCGGCCAGGGTGGCGATGCGGGCGGCGCGGAGCTCGGCGGTGACCACGGGCGAGGAGGCCACGGCGAGGCCGTCGTCGAGCAGGGCCAGGACCTCGGCCGGGGGGGCGCCGGCGTCGTCGCGGGACCGGGCCAGGGCCAGGCGGCCGGCGGCGCTCACGGGCGGGCAGGCGAGGGTGTCGCCGTCACTGCGCGGGGCGGCCACATCGGGCGCCCGGCAGGTGACCTGGGCCGGGCCGGTGATCCGGGTGCCGGCCACGTCGCGGGTGAGGGTGGCCGGACCGGTGCTGGCCACGTGGGCCTCGCGGGTGGTGATCAGGGCCGGGCCGGCGAGGGTGAGGGTGCCGGCCTCCCAGGTGATCTCGGGGCGGTCGGTGGAGCCGGAGAGGGTGCCGGTGCCGTCGGCGGCGATGACGAGCTCGATGGCGCCGGGATCCACCGGCCCCCGCAGCGCCTCGGGCCCGGAGCCCAGGCCCAGGGCGGCGACCAGGCCTCCGAGGGTGAGCAGGGCGGCGGCCCCGCCCCCGATCCAGGCGCCCAGGCCCCCGCCGGAGGGCATGGGTCGGGGATCGCGGGCCAGGACGGCCCCCTTGACCCGCGCCGCGGCACCCTCGGGCACCGGGGGGAGGTGGGCGAGGGCCCGGGTGACCTGGGCGGCCGAGGGGATGGTGGCATCGACGCCCTCGACGACGGCATCCACCCGCTCGGGGGTGGCCCGGGTGGCGTGGCGCAGGGTGTCGAGGTCGCGCGGGTCCAGGCTCATGGGGTCCCCCAGGCCAGGTCCAGGCCCAGCCGATCGGCCTCGGCCTTGAACTTGCGACGACCCAGGCGCAGGCGGCTCTTCACCGTGCCGGGGGGCACGCCCAGGATGTCGGCGGCCTCGGTGGCGCTGCGGCCCTCGAGGTCGCACAGGACGATGGCCTCGCGCTGGGACGAGGGCAGGCGGTCGAGGGCGGCGTGGACCCGGCGCCCGGTGCGCTCGCGGGCGGCCTCCTCGTCGGGGAGGCTGGCGTCGCTGGCGATGCGCTCGGGGACCTCGCCCACCCAGCGCTGCACCCACACCCGGCGGCGGTGCTTGGCGAGCACCCGGCGGGTGATGCCGAAGAGCCACGGGCGGAAGGCGTCCGGGTCGCGGAGGGCGGGCAGCTTGGTGAGCACGACGATGAAGACGTCCTGGGCAGCATCCTCCGCGTCGACCCGCGACCCTCCGAGGCGGCTGCACCACTGGAGGACCTCGGGCACGAACCGGTCGAGCAGCCGCTCCCGGGCGACAGGATCGTCGTCCAGGACGGCTCGGACCAGGTCCGCATCGGAGGTGTCTGGGTTCATCTGCCCCTGCAGTGCGCCGTCGCGCGCGGATGGATCACCGCGTCCGGGAGCCTAGCCGGATCGTCCGCTCCAGGCCGAGGATGGCGCCGAAGCCCCACCTTCCCAGGACCTGGGCCTGGCCATCGCCGGTCACCAGGGTGAAGGCCAGATCGGGCGCCAGGTAGCCCCCGAGGCGCAGGCGGGTGGACGTGCCCTGGAGGGCGATCCGGGTGCCCAGGTCCACCCGGAGGAGGCCCTGACGGCTGGTGTCGGCGGTCTCGCCCTGCTGCCGGAAGGTGCGGAAGGCCCCGCCCACGTGCAGACCTCCGTACGGCCCCCGGTCCGGGCGTCCCACCGCCATGCCCGCGGAGAGGCCCACCTCGCCCATCGTGACCCCGCTGCGCGCCAGGGGGAAGCCGGCCCGGGCGACCCCCCACGCCCGGATCCAGCCCTGGACCAGCTCGTCGTGCAGGGCCACCCCCGCGCCCCAGGCGGGGGCGGGCAGCACGTTGGTGCGGGCGTGGATGCCGGTGGTGGCGATGACCAGGAGGGGCGGGAAGGGCCGACGGACCCCGGCGCGGCC
>CAZPJM010000151.1:0-11711 GCA_964586865.1 uncultured Enterobacteriaceae bacterium | reverse complement strand
CGATGCCGGCGCGACTGGCGCTACCGTGGGGGCATTAGGGTGGCGGGTGACACACGGTGGGCTCATCGCACCGGCGCTGTGGTTTGGGTGTAGAGTGTTGTTGTGTCCAGCCCCCGATGTCCGACACGCTGCTCCCGGGCGACCCGGCCGAGAACGCCCCGCTGGTGCTGGCTTACCGCGAGGTCTATGTCGCGCTCGACCAACGCCACACGACGTTGTTCCCCGGTGTCGCCGCGCTGCTCGATGGCCTGGCGGGCCGCCACCTGGCCATCGCGACGAGCAAGTCCCAGTCCGGAGCCGACGCAAGCGTCCTAGGTGCGGGGCTCACGCACCACTTCCAGCAGATCGTCGGGCACGGCCGCCTCCCGCGTCCGAAGCCTTTCTCCCACATACTGGAGCTGATCTGCGAGACCGCCGGCATCCCACCGTCGCGGGCGGTGATGATCGGCGACACGACGTTCGACTTGGAGATGACCGACAACGCAGGCGTGCGCGCCATCGGCGTCGCGTGGGGCATGCACGGCCCCGACCGTCTGGGGCGGTGGCCTGTCGTTCACACGGTCTCCGAGCTGGTCGACGCACTCTCGAGCTGACGCACGTTACCCTGCCCCGAGGAGGCTCCATGAACCCAGACCGCGCACTGGCCGCAGAACGTCAGCTCGCGCGAATCCATCGGTTCTTTCCCATCTGCCGGCTACTCGGAAACCGATGGGCGGTGTCGCGGCCGTGGGAGGGGCTCACGATCGCGCTCGGCCTGCATCTCACCACGCTCACAGCAGCCCTGGTGCGCAAGCTCTTCCTCCTCGGCGGCGGGCAGCACGTGATCTCCCCGGCGAACCCCGGCACCACAGACGCGGGTGCAGTGGCCGTGATGCGCAGCGCGGGCATCGACGACGATCCTGGCGGCGGGCTCAAAAACCGCCACGTCAAGCTGCTCGGACACCGGCCCAACATCGTGGTCGACGTGGACTACGAGGCGCTGTCGACGCTCATCGAGCGCGTTCCTGAACGGATCGAGGCATGCGGGCCGGCGTCGAGATCACCCGCTCCGGCATCCGCCGACTGCGCTCCCCCGACGGGCGTGGACAACGAGCGGGTCTACCTCTACGACCTGATCATCGCGAAGCTCGACGTCTTCCCCATGAGGGTGGAAGAAGAGCCGCGTGCTGGTCTGCTTTCGACACCAGGACCGGGTCGCGCTCTTCGACCTCGACGCGAAGGAGGGGGTATGGTCCTGGGGCGACGACGAGCTGGAAGGCCCTCATGACGCCCAGATCCTCCCCAACGGCAACACCCCCATCACCAGCTCAAAGCAGGCCAAGATCTTCGAGGTCACTCCCGAGAGCGAGAGGGTGTGGCACTGGCGAATGCCAACGGGCGAGAGGGAGGAGCGCCTGCCCAGCCTCATCCGCGCCTACCGCGTGGAAGGAGCGGTCCTCGAGCCGCTACGGGTCGGAGCCATGAGCCCCAGCCATCCGCCGTACGCCCGCCTCGAAGATGTCGCCACGCAGGCCGACTACTCCCTAATGGACCGTCTCGACGCCGACCCAGACGGGACGGAGACCGGCGAGGATCATGATCCCCGCCAGGTCTTCTCCGGACACTACGTCCCCGTTCGCCCGACGCCCCTCGTCGACCCTGTGTACGTCGCCCACAGCCCCGCGCTCTTCGCGGAGCTCGGCTGGTCGGACGACCTGGCTCGTACCGACGCCTTTCGCCGGGTGTTCTCGGGCGACCTCGACGCAGCGCCCCCCCCGATGCGGCGCCACGGCTGGGCCACCGGCTACGCCCTCTCCATCTACGGCCAGGAGTACGTGGACCAGTGCCCTTTCCGAACCGGCAACGGCTACGGAGACGGACGAGCGATCTCGGTTCTGGAAGGCAGGTTCCGGGGTCGCCGCTGGGAGATGCAGCTCAAGGGAGCGGGGCGTACGCCATACTGCCGTGGCGGCGACGGACGCGCCGTCCTGAGGTCCAGCGTTCGGGAGTTCCTGGCCCAGGAGCACATGCACGCCCTGGGGGTGCCGACGTCCCGGTCGCTGAGCCTGTTCGTCTCGCGCTCGGAGACGGTCCAGCGTCCCTGGTACGAGGAGAACTCCACCTCCATCGACCCCGACCGCTGGGTCGAGGAGCCCGTCGCGATCAGCACCCGGGTCGCCCCCTCGTTCCTGCGGGTGGGCCAGCTGGAGCTCTTCGCGCGCCGTGCCCGGCGGCAGGAGCACCCTCGAGCCATGGAAGAGCTGGAGCGTCTCTTGGTGCACATCGTCGACCGGGAGTACCGCGAGGAGATCCCGCCGGATCTCGAGCTCGGCGAGCAGCTGGTCCTTCTCGCCCGAGCGTTTCGAGAGCGCCTGACCTCCCTGGTCGCGAACTGGATCCGCGTCGGGTACTGCCAGGGCAACTTCAACGGCGACAACTGCGCCCTGGGAGGTTTTACCCTCGACTATGGGCCCTTCGGCTTCATGGAGGTCTTCGACCCCGAGTACCAGCCGTGGACCGGCGGCGGGCGGCACTTCTCCTTCTTCAACCAGCCGGAGGCCGCCCAGCGTAATTACCACATGTTCTGGGTCTCCCTGCGGACGTGGAGCGGCTTCCGCAGAGAGCAGTTGGAGGAGCTCGAGGTCATCCGTCAGGGCTTCTCCCAGGTCATGCAGGAGAAGCTCGAGACGGTCTGGACCGCCAAGCTGGGCCTACCGTCCAGCAACGCGCCCCTCGTCCGACGCCTGGCGACCCTCATGGCTCGTACGCATGTGGACTACACGATGCTCTTCCGGGAGCTCTCGGACCTTCCCGACAGCCTGGAGGCGCTGAAGAAGAGCTTCTACCAGACCCTCCTGCTGCGGGGTCGTCCAACGGTCGACGAAGCGTCCTGGACGGCCTGGCTCCACGACTGGCGCGAGGCCCTGCAGCTTGACGCCCGCCCCCCAGAGCAAGTCTCCGCTGCGATGAAGGCGGTCAACCCGTCCTTCATCCTCCGCGAGTGGCTCCTGGTCCCAGCGTACCAGCGGGCGGCCCAGGGTGACCATACTCCCCTGCAAGAGCTGCAGGCCCGCATGACCAGGCCCTATGCGAACAGGAGCGAGGACCCGCACGGGCACTTCTACGCCTTGAAGCCCCGAGCGACCTTCGGCGTAGGCGGCATCTCCCATATGAGCTGCTCGTCCTGACTCCCGTCCTGTCCAGGAGGCCGCCCAAACGCAGCCGGCCTGGCCGGTCAGTCGTTGTGCCCGGGGAGGCGCTGGACCAGGGCGACAGCGTCCTCGTGCCGAGGCCTCGGCTGGGGCGGGAAGGGCGGCGCTCCCCCCAGCACCTGAGCGCACCAGTACACCGTCCGGAGCTTGTACGCCTCGAGCCAGGCACCCGTGTCGGTTCCGCGCGAGCGGCGGTAGTCATCAAGGGCCACGCCGATCTCGGAGGCCCATGGATGCCCTTCCGGCCCGAACGCGCGCGACGCTTCGGTCCTGGCCACGGACAGAGCCAGGACGCGCTCTGCTTCTGCGATCCACGGCGCCCCTTCGCTCTGGCCGAGCTCGGCACCGTGCACGAGTCGGGCGGCCGCCTCGCTCATCCAGATGTCGCCGTGGTTCACCGCCCAACCCCAGCCGTCCTTCATGGCAGCGGCACGACGTAGCGTCTCTACGGCCGCCGCCCAGTCGCCCCGCATCATCTGCGTGACGCCGTCGATCCACAGGAACCTCGCCGCCTCCAGGAGGCGCTTCTGATAGCAGCCCTCGAGGTTCAACTCCGCATGGCGACGAACCTGGGCATCCCCGAACGTCAGGGCGTGGCCGAGGTAGAGCTCGCACTCGAAGAGCGTGTTCTCGAGAAGCTTGTGCACGTTCATGTGGAACCCACCGAGCTGGGCCCACCACTTGCCGCCGTCGAGCCGGGGGTGCGCCTCCAGCAGCTCGCGCAGCCTTCGAAGGTCCGCCCGCATCTGGTGGCATGTGTCGCGGTTGCTGAGCTGCCCCCTCTCCCAGAGGCCCCACGCATCGCACAGGTCTTGGAGGATGCCGTCGGCGGTGGCGCGCGCGTGACGCTGCCCCACAAGGAACCCATCGACGTCGAAGCCCACCGGTGGCTCGTTGCCCTCGACGACGAAGGTGATCTCCAGCCGGACGATTCCCACCTCCGGGTCGTCCCAGTCGGCCGTGCTCACGGCGACGAACCCGACCCGGTACGTGGCGCCGCGGTGGGGATCGAAGCGCACGTCTCCGACGAGCGACCCATCGTCGGAGAAGCGCACGCCTGGCGGCAGCCGGACCAGGGTGGGGGCCTGCAGGAAACCCTCCCGGCTCGCCAGGCCTTCAACCGTGTGGTGCACGTGGTCCCCGACGCGGACCGTGCCCAGGTCGACCGCGCGCCGGGTCACCTTGAGCCCGTTGCGTTCCGCGCACCGGTAGTGCTCGCTGTAGAGCTCGACGCTCGTCCAGCTGCGCGGGCAGCCGTCGCAGCCGTCGCATTGCCCGTTCCGGTAGCCGGCGCTGCCAGGTGATCCGGTGCCGCCCGAGCAGCCCAGGTGCGTGGACCTCGCAGGGTCGTTCCCGCCGAGCCCCCGCGGGAGCGCAGCGAGGGCGTCCATGCGGCGGGCCATGCGCGCGTCCTCGGGGGTGGGCTCCCGACAGTAGCGGGCGTCGTCGATGGGGACGTAGATGAGCGCGTGATCTTCCTCGAGAGCCACCTGGTAGGGCGCCGTCCTCTCGGCGGGCCAGTGATCTTCGCGGTAGTGCAGCGCAATGACCCGTCCGAGCTTCCAGCCACTCGGCCCCAGGTTGCACATGACCTCAGCGCCCAGATCGAATCGCAGGTCCGACATGCATTCCCTCCCGCATCTGGAAGCTCCCCTGTCGACACCGCCCGCCACCCAGGCCCGGGGCCCAACTATCCCCGCATAGCCCCGATCGACCTTCGGTGAAGGCAGCATCTCCCACCGGAGCTTCTTACCCCGACTCTCTCCCCAAGTTCCTATCGCAACCTAATTGCAATAACATCCAGGTTGCTATACGGGGAGGACATGACTGCCACACTCCGCCACGGCGCTACGGCTCGGTCCCTCAACATCGAACCCGTCCATCGTCCTGACACCGAGGTGATGCGATTCCCCCGGCACCTGGACCCCGCGCTCGCCACGGAGCTGGAGGCGGTGGCCCGGATGGTCAGCTTCCGGCACAGCGCGCACCTTGACGCCACCGCGCCGGAGGTGGGCCCGCTGCTCGTTGCCATCCCCAAGGGTGAGGCGCGCACCTTCCTGGAGGCCGACATCCGACGGCTCGCCGGTACCTTCGGCACGCTCCTCGGTCGACGGCACGTCCACGCCCAGCTGTACACGAAGCGGTCTGACGGCTGCCGGAAGTTCCACGCCGACAACGTCACCCTGCGCCTCCTCTGCACCTATGCCGGCCCGGGCACCGACTGGATCCCCAACGAGGACCTCGTGCGGAAGCATATGGGCCGCACCGACATCGATCCCGCGACCCACAACCGGCTGGTGCTACGCGAGGGTGGATCGTTGCGGCGTTCCGCCCCCGGGGAGGTACTGGTGTTCAGGGGCGGCGCGTACCCCGGCCAAGCCGGTCGAGGCGCCGCCCACCGCTCCCCGCCGCTCGGCTCTACGGGGGTCGCACGGCTGGTGCTGAAGATCGACGAAACCCCATGTCGGTGCTGATATGCTCCTCGACGACCTGCTCGGCCCGCCGACGACGGAGCCGCACCGCCCCCGCCCCGCCACCGATACCGACACCGCAGAGGCGCTGTTCGGAGGGAGTGCCGTCGTGGTCAGCAACCTCCTCGAGCGCGAGCACCAGCTCGACACCCCGGCCCTCCTGACGAAACGGGTCCGCGACTACGTGTTTCGACAGGACCAGCGCAGGCGCTACGTCGCCGCGGCGACTCGGTACCTGAAGCGCCCACGGGCGGCTGCAAGGGAGACCTACGACCTTGTGCTGGTCGGCGCCGGTCTCCATGCCGCGGCCTTCCTCTACAGGCTGCGACGCATCGGGGCCGACCTGCACGTGCTCGTCGTGGAGCGGAGCTGGGAGGTCTGCTCCACCTTCGCGCAGCTCGGGGACGCCCTCGTGCTCAACTCCCCCACCTTCTCGCGAGTGGGCATGAACGCCAACGTCCTGCCCGGACACTTCATCCAGGTCTGCGACTTCGATGAGCTCGCCGAGCGCCCCTTCCCGACCGCCAAGCACCTCCACGAGCTGGCGACGATGGTGCTCTTCCACGCCGATGCCGAGATCCGCTTCGGCGTCGACGTGCGGAGCATCACCTCCGCAGCCGATGGATACAACGTGGCGTCTCGCGACAGCAACGTCCACGCCCGCGGCGTCGTGGTCTGCAATGGAATGGGCAGTCCTCGCACCGACGCTTTCACCGTGGACCGTCGCTGCGAGCACGTGCTGTTCGGTGACGACTTCCTCGCGAGGCTTCACCAGGACGGAGCCTTTGGGGAGTCCCTGCGCAACCGACGGGTCGCCGTCGTCGGCACGGGCGACACGGCCAACTGCGTGATGGAGCAGCTGCTGCCCCTCGTCTACCCCCACGCCGAGTACGCGCTGTGCCGGGAGGGGCCGCCCCAGCCCCGCTCGGTGGTCTGGGTGGGCCAAAGTGCCCGCAACATCCGTGAGTACTTCTTCGCGAACAAGACCCGGTACTGCCACGCGGGGGGCCTGATCGAGCTCTTCTGGGACGGCGACACCCCCTTCGAGCTCTCCCAGCATGCATGGAAGCAGTCCAAGGACTTGGTCCGCTTCGTGCCAGATCCCCTGGTCTCGCTGATTCATGAGGAGGGGTCGCTGACGCTGGCGACCCGATCCGAGACGGTCGAGGCCGACATCGTCATCGACTGCACCGGTCGGTTCAACGCCTTGGCGGCACGTCTCGAGTCCCACGATCATCACTTCGTCGACGGCGACATCACGTTCCACGGCGGTCGATGGGACCCGTCCAGGGAGGCGTTCACGGCCGCCCCCCAGACCGTGACGGCCCAGCGGCTCGCCTGCCAGCTGACGGGGGAAGAGGTCTTCCTCGTTGGCAGCGCCTGCTCACTACCAGTACTCGTCGACGACGACGAGGCCCGAGACGGCTCCTTGCTGTACCAGGAAGACCGGACGAGCCTTACCAACAGCAAGTGGTCCCTGGAGCACACCCTCCCTCGGACCGTGGCCCTTGCCGATCGGCTCGCACACACCCTTCGGGCATGATGCCAGCGAGATGACACCCGTCCCCCGGCTCTTCCACATCGCCAGCCTGCCGATCACCCGCGCGCAGGCCTACGGGCTCGCGAAGTCGCTGCTGACGGTTGCTGCGGCCACCGACCAGCACAGCTTGGCGGTCAACCGACGACCGCTGGCCCGTGGAAGGGGCGACGGCTCGCGGTCCCGATGTGCTCGCTCGGTGTGCTGCCGGCGATGGGGTGCATCGAGCGCGGGCTGGAGACGCTCCGATGATCACCCGCATCCCCAACATCCGCCTCGTCGACACTGCGGCGGGCATCCACGCCACCACCGACGTACGGGCCGTCGAGCTTCGGACCGTGAGCCTCGACGACCTGAACGGGAATAGCAAGAACAGCCCCTTCCTGGCTTGCACCTTCGAGGGGCAGGTCCTTCGCACGTGGCTGCGAGAAGAGCAGCGCTACGCCTTCGACACATCAGGAGTCCACCATGACTGACCCTTGCAGCTTTCCACCCGACGAGTACCTCTCCCCCGAGGAAGTCGGGTCTCTCCACGAGATCCTCACTTGCGAGCTCGACAGACTCCTCTCGGGCACACGAGCATCGGTGAACCACCTCACCGAGCAGCGGGAGGCTACTCCCGACAACCTCGACATGGCCGTCTCCGAGTCCAACCGAGACTTCAGTCTGCGCCTCGCCGACCGCGAGCGCCGTCTGCTGCGGAAGATCCAGCACTCCCTACAGCGCATCCGAGAGGGAGAGTACGGAGCCTGCGAGAGCTGCGGCGTCCCCATCACCTACCAGCGCCTGCTGGCCCGTCCCGTCGCCACCCTCTGCATTGACTGCAAGACCGAGATGGAGCAGCTCGAGCTTCCCCGACGCGCCTTCGGTTGAGGGCCTCATCGCCGGGACGCCGCTGTCATGGAGGAGCCGTCGACCCTGCGATCCGTACGACAACCTGGAGTAGGTCCAGGCCGACTGCTGCACCCTCTGATCGCCGGGGGCTAACTGGGGCCCCAGCGGATAGGTCACCGGCATGAAACATTGGACACAAGCAATCTACGAGGCGACGGGCATCCCCGTCGATGAGGAGGACCTGGCCCTCGCACTCCGCGACGGAACTTGGCAGCTGCTGCTTTATCAGTACCCGGTGCTGGCGGTGGGCAGCGACCCCGATCCCGGCATGGTCACGCCGGCCATCGGCGGCGCCCTCTCCCGGGCGATGGAACAACGCCTGTCGAAGAACGTGCGGCGAGTCCAACACCTCTTGGAGTCCATCAACGCCCGCGGAGCTCGGGACGTGGACATCCGGGTCCTCAACGCCGACGGCGACGTCTCCTACGTCGGGGGCATCGAGAGCGGGCGGGGCTGGCCACACTTCGTGCTCCAGCTCACCGCGGGTGGCTTCGACGTCGCCATCGACCTCGACCCCTACACGCCGGACGAGCCCTTCGACCTCGAGGACCTTCGGCAGCAGGCCGAGGTCATTCTCCAGGTCGTCGACCTCACGGGTTGATGCAATCGAGTTGGGTGCAGCCGGGACGCTGCGACGCTCGATGAACGTATCGCCTGTTCGGAACCCGCTCTCGCGGACCCCCGCGAGCTTACTCTGTTCTGGGCAGCCGACCGCAGGACCGATGACACGTTGGCCGACTTCGAGGCCCTCCAGATCGAGCATGTTCGTGCCATCGGCCGCGCCTCCTCGAATCTCATCCTGGCGGTGGCTGAGAGGCGGAGTCGCCGGGAGATGGCCAGCCGATTCCATCAGGGCGCCGTATAGTATCGGATGGCGTCCGCCGAGCCCCGCTCGCTCATGACCTGGTTCGGGACCGTAGGGTACGCGCGGTCGTCCGCACGCCCCGTCGAAGGCGGCAATGGTTGGTTCCCTCTGGACGTCGCGCTCGGTCTGATCTCCGACCGCGTGAGCCCGTCCCTGCTCACAGTCGGCGCTTGCCCGGCGACCCGCATGAGCTTCGCCGAAGCCCGTGAGGTGCTCGGCTGGTTCGTCGTGGTCGGACTCGGGCGACACACTCGGGCGTGGTTCGAGAGCGTCGCACCACCCGATGACGACGGTGAAGTCCTCGGGATCCTCATCGACGGGAAGTGCGTGCCCACGGCGAGGGCCTCTGAGCTGGAGAAGCGACGGGGCAAGCGAGACCAACGACCGAAGGCAGCCTCCCCGCGCCATAGAGGCCGCGCGGATCGGAAGCGACGGGGGCGGCCTGCGCGGAGGAACGTTCGCCGCCCATGCTGGCCGACCTGCCATCCGCCTTCACCTACGCCACCCCGCGCAATGCGGGCCTGTCCGATCGCGCGCTGGCCTCGCTCATCGCCGACGGGACCCTCGAACGCCTCGGGCGCGGCGTCTACCGCAAGACCGACGCTCCGCTCACCGACCACGACCTCATCGAGGTCGCTCTGCGCGCGCCCGATGCCACGGTGTGCCTGGCGGCCGCGCTCGCCCAGCATGACCTGAATGACGCCATTCCAGCGACCATCGACGTCGCTCTGCCCCGATCGCGTCGCGCCCCCAAGGTCGCGGCGCCCGTCGCCTGGCACCGCTTCCATGACGACACGTTCCTGCTCGGCCACGAGACGATGGACGTCGACGACGGTGTCCAGAGCGGCGTCTACTCGCCCGAGCGCTGCGTCGTCGACGCCTTCCTGTCCCACCCCACGCGCCCACCCCGCTGACGCGCCCTTCCGTCTCACCGTCGACCACCCGATCCCAGCGCGCACCACCGGTCGCGCACCTGGGACCTCCCGCCCTCGGACCCGGGGGGTCTGGGGGGCCGGAGCGAAGCGCAGGCCCCCCGGGTGTGCCGACGCGGTAGAACGCCGACATGCGTCCCATCGAAGCCGTGATCACGTGGCCCGGCATCCGTCCCGGGCCGGGGTGGCACGCCCACGGCACCACCCTCAAGCACCTCTGGGTCGTCCACGACGGTCGCCTCGCCTGGGTCCAGCTCCGCAAGCCCCGCTGGCGTGACGCCGCAACCGGCGAAACCCGCCACGATCGACCGACCTGGGACGTCCCAGGCTCCCCCTACGGCCTCGACGTCGTGTTCACGTTGGTGAACGTGTGGGTGTCGAGCGCCGTCGGCTTGCTGCGCACCGACTGGCCCTGGCACGACGACCGTCCCAGCCGACGCAGCGTGCAACGCTGGAGCCGTTGCCTCATGCCGGAGGCCGACGCCTGGCTTCGCGCCATCCGCCTCGCCGCCATCGAACTCGCCGCGCCTCGGCCACTGGAGGAGTACCTGCCGACGGGGGGATCCCCCCGCCGACGGGGCGCTCGCGTCGCCGTCCGAACACTGCCTCAGCTTGGCGGCTCCAGAGCAGTGGTCGGATCCTCAAGGAAGCGGCGCGAGCTCTCTGTATGCCGATCCGCACCCTCCTGGGCGAGGCGCGACGGAGGTGGACCTCGGCGAACCCCGGCACCGACTGATCCCAGGCCGCCCACCGGTGGCTCGGCCGCGCCGTGCGTGCTTCGGGTGAGACGCCTTGAACGATCCATTTCCCACAGACGATGTCGTCGACGCCGCCGCGGCGTTCCGGCAGGCTTGGAGACCCCCAAGGAGGTGGTCATGTCCCGAGGTCCCGACGGCGCCGTCTCGGCCCTGTTCAGCGCCTCGCAGGGTGTGCCCCGGCAGCTCAACCAGCTGGCACTGCAGGCCATGGTCGACGCTGTCGTTCACGGCCTCGACACGGTCGACCAGAACCTCATGAAGCGCGTCCTTCAAGCGCACCCGCTCTACGCGGTCACGAGAAGCTGAACGCCAAGGTCGGGACACGCTCCGAACGGCGTGTCCCGGCCTTCCGCACGTGATCTCGACCCAGCTGGGGGCACGCTGAAACACGGTGTCCCGCGCGACTCACCGGTGGTTCAGGCTGGGATCCGAGCGGGCGCGGAAGGTGGGACGGGACACCTTCCGACTGCGACACCAGACCGGCGAAGATGTCGCCATCGAGGCCCTCAAGCGCTGGCTCCGTCGACCTGGTGCCGTGCCCGCCGAGCTTCTGGCACTCGCGCGGTCATTCCCGAGGGCCGAGCCGTCATTGCTTCGCGCCCTCCAGGTGCTCCCGTGAAAAGCCGCCCGACCCACGGAACCACCGCGGGCACCCGCTACCTGGACCTTCGCAAGCACGCGAAGGCGCTCGGGCGTCCCACGGCAGAGCTCCGTCAGCTGTACGCGCTGGAGGGCTTCCGGGCCACCGCGGCGTGCCTCGGGCACCGCTCCACGTGGTGCTGGCGGGGGTGCCCTAACGGGCGCAGACGCGGCGGGAGTCCCGGCTGGAGCAGCACGGACCGGCGGAGCGGGTGCCGCGATCCTTTGGGGAGCTGCTCGACCGGCTCGACCAGGCGACGCACGCCTGGACCACCGCAGCGGCCGCGATGGACTCGAACTCCGACAACCAAGAGTAAAAGCTTGGTATCGACGGTCCGCTCTCGGGCTCACAGGAACGCCTGTCGAGACTCTCGAACCCCATGAAGCAGGAAGGCCCGTACGAATCATCGATTCGCACGGGCCT
>CAZPJM010000150.1:0-11722 GCA_964586865.1 uncultured Enterobacteriaceae bacterium | reverse complement strand
CGACCACCGAGATCTACACTCTTTCCCTACACGACGCTCTTCCGATCTGGGCGGGCGGGTCTGCAGCTCCTGGTGAGCCAGCTCCTGTCCTCCCCCCTGGACCCGGCCCGTCCGCCCTGGCAGCTCCACGTGGTGGATCGGGAGGAAGGCAGCGCCGTGGTGGCGCGGATCCACCACGCCATGGCCGACGGGATCAGCCTGGCCCGGGTGCTCCTGTCGCTGGCCGACGGCGGCGAGGCCGATCCGCTGGGCGAGCCCCGCCCGCTGCGTGCCCGGCTCGGGAGCTGGCTGCGGGAGGGCGCTGGCCGCGGGGAGCGCCTGCTCGAGGTGGGCCGCGAGGCCATCACCCACCCGGAGCACCTCCTCGAGGCCACCGGGGAGGGCCTTGTGGAGGCGGCCCGGCTCGGAGGCGGCTCGGCGGCGGTGGCGCGGCGGCTCCTGACCCTGCCCGACGAGCCAGACACCCGGTTGCGGGGTCCGCTGGGGCCGCGCAAGGCGGTGGCCTGGCACGAGGGGGTGGCCCTCGACGAGGTCAAGGCGACGGCCCGGGCCCTGGGCGGGACCATCAACGATGTCCTCCTGGCCGCCCTGGCCGGCGGGCTCTGTCGGACGCTCCGCCGCCACGGCGAGTCCGTCGAGCAGCTCCGCACCTTCGTGCCGGTCAACCTGCGTCCCCTGGACCGTCCGGTCCCCCGCGAGCTCGGCAACCGCTTCGGCCTGGTCTTCCTGGACCTGCCCACCGCCCACGTGCCGGCGCGCACGCGCTTCCTCGAGGTCAAGCATCGGATGGACGCCATCAAGCAGAGCCCCGAGCCGGCGGTGACCCACGCCATCCTCTCGGCGGTGGGACTGTCCTCCGTCCAGGTCGAGCGGCTGGTGGTCGAGGTCTTCGGCCGCAAGGCCTCCCTGATCACCACCAACGTCCCCGGGCCCCGCACCCCGCTGACCCTGGCGGGCCTGCCGCTCGAGCGGGTGCTGTTCTGGGTCCCCCAGGCCGGCGGGGTGGGGCTGGGGGTGAGCCTGTTCAGCTATGCCGGCCGGGTGGTGTGGGGGGTGAGCAGCGACGTGGGGCGGCTCCCCGACCCGGAGGGCCTGGTGGAGGACATCGCCGAGAGCCTCGAGGCCCTCCACGCCACGGCCCGCGAGGCCTGAGCCGGGCTCACCCCTCGAAGGCGGTCAGGGCGGCGTCCACCCGGGCCAGCACCTCGTCGCGGGAGAACAGGGTCAGGGTCTCCCAGAGGCCGGGGGTGGCGGCGGCGCCGGAGAGGGCGAGGCGCAGCGGCTGGGCGATGCGGCCGAGCCCGGCGTCGTGGTCCCGGGCCAGGCCGGTGATGGCCTCCTCGAGCCCGGCCTCGGTCCAGGGGGCGGCCTCGAGGCGGGGGCGGGCGGCGGCGAGGAGGCGCAGGCCCAGCCCCTCGCCGCGGTGGATCCACTTCTTGACGGCCTTCTCGTCGTAGGCCGTCGGCCGATCCCAGACGTAGGCGGCGGCCCGCTCCAGCTCGGCGAAGGTGTTGGCCCGGGGCCGGTACAGGGCGAGCACCCGATCCCGGAGGGCCGGATCCAGGGCCTCGAGGGGGCTGTCGACGACGGCGAACCACTGCTGCAGCCGCTCCGTCACCACCGCGTCGGGGAGGCTGCGGAGGTATTCGCCGTTCATCCAGCGCAGCTTGTCGGGGTCGAAGCGCGCCGGGGTCCGGCCCACCCGGGAGAGATCCCACAGCTCCACCATGGTGGCCAGATCCATCAGCTCCCGCTCCTCGCCCGTGTCGGGATCGGGGCCCGGGTTCCAGCCCAGGAGCGCCAGGTAGTTGTTCAGGGCCTCGGGCAGGTAGCCGGCGGCCCGGAAGTCCGAGACCTCGATCATGGGCAGGTCCACCTGCAGGGTTCGGGCGATGGCCTCGGCCGTGCCCAGGTCGTCCGTCTTCTTCTTCTGGAAGCGCACCAGGGTCGGCTCGTCCAGGCCGGTGGCCTCGGCGAGCCACTCCCAGCCGGTCTCGCCCCGGGCATCCCGCGACTCACGGGCGGCGGCGCGGGCGGCCTTGGCCTTGTCGCGCTTGCTCATCTTGGAGCCCGAGGGGTTGAAGATGAGGGGCAGGTGCCCGAAGGCCGGCGGCTCCCAGCCGAGGGCCTCCATCAGACCGAGGTGCTTGGGGGTGTTGAGCAGGTGCTCCTGCCCCCGCAGGACCTGGGTGACCTCCATGTCGTGGTCGTCCACCACCACCGCGAAGTGGTAGGTGGGCCAGCCGTCGGCCTTGCGGATGACGATGTCCTCGAGCTGCTCGGGCTCCACCACCACCGGGCCGAGGATGGCGTCCTGGACCCGGACCGTGTGCTCGGGGGCGCGCAGGCGGAGCACCGGGGTCCGCCCCTCGGCGCGGAAGCGGGCCAGGTCCGCGTCGGTGTAGGGGATGCGGCGGTAGCGGAAGTCCTCCTTGGCGGCCCGGGCCTGCTCCCGGAGGGTCTCGAGCTCCTCGCGGGTCTCCCAGGCCTCGTAGGCGTGGCCGCCCGCGAGGAGGTCCCGGAACACGGCCTCGTAGCGATCCCGCCGCTGGGACTGGAGGTAGGGGCCGCGCCCACCGTCCCGGTCGGGGCCCTCGTCCCAGGCCAGGCCCAGCCAGCGCAGGTCGCGGAGGATCCCCTCGGTGGCCGCCTCGGTCGAGCGCACCCGGTCCGTGTCCTCGATGCGGAGGACGAAGCGGCCGCCGTGGTGGCGGGCGTGGAGCAGGCAGTACAGGGCGGTGCGGGCGCCGCCCACGTGCAGCGAGCCGGTGGGGGAGGGGGCGAAGCGGGTCACGACGGTCATGGGGCCTCCGGACGGGGCGGGTAGCGAGGGCCTCGGGCGCCGGCCAGCGGGGACGGTGACGGTGGGCACGCCGTACCCGGCCTGACACAACCGGCTGCATCCCCCCGACGCCGGTACGGGCCGTGTCTACGTGGGGGACCTCGTCCCAGCCTCGGAGGACCCATGGGCCTCGACTACCGCATCCGCTGCTGTCCCGACGGCCTGATGACCGACCGCCGGCGTGACGTGCGGGTCCTCGACTGCACCATCCGCGACGGGGGCTGCACCAATGGCTGGCGCTTCGACCACGACCTGGTCCGCGCCACGGTGCGGGCCCTCGACGCCTCGGGCGTGGACATCATCGAGATCGGCTACCAGACCTCCGAGGGGGTCTACGACCGGGACGAGGTCGGGCCGTGGCGCTTCTGCGACGAGGAGGACCTGCGCGCGGTGACCGAGGGGATCGACACCCCCATCTCGTGCATGGTGGATCTCGGTCGCTTCGAGGCCCGCGACCTGCGGCCCGCCGACACCTCGGTGGTCCAGGTGATGCGGGTGGCCACCTACGGCAAGGACATCGAGGAGGCGGTGGAGCTGTGCCACGCCATCGAGGACGCCGGCTACGAGGCCCACTGCAACGTGATGGCGGTCAGCACCAACACCCCCCAGGAGGTGGATCGCTTCCTCGAGGTGCTCTCGCGGAGCCGGGTCGAGCACGTGGCGGTGGTGGACAGCTTCGGCGCCCTCTACCCCCACCACCTGCGCTACCTGATCCGCAAGTACAAGAACTGGCTGCGCCCGGACCAGAAGGTGGGGGTCCACCTGCACAACAACCAGGGCGTGGCCTTTGCCAACACCATCATCGGCATCGAGGAGGGGGCCGACATGGCCGACGCCACCCTCTTCGGCATGGGCCGCGGCGCCGGCAACTGCCCCCTCGAGCTGCTGCTCATGCACCTCGACGACGAGTCCCACGACCCGCGGGCCCTCCTCCCCCTCCTCGAGACCTTCGCCGAGCTCCGCGACGCGCTGCGGTGGGGCTACCACCCGGCCTACGCCATCACGGGCTGGCTCAACCGGCACCCGCGGGACGCCATCGCCCACATGAAGACCGCTCACCCCTACGATGTGAGCGACTTCTACGACCGGCTCATGGCCGACCGGCCCATGCCGCGCCACCACGTGGTCGTGCGGGACGACGGCTCGTTCTGAGCGCGTCCGGCCACCGGGGCCCTACTCCGTGTCGGGCACCCGGCGCACCGGGCTCGCCCCGGCCCGGGGCGGCTCGAAGTCGCCGAACTGGACGCTGATCTCGAGGCCGGTGGTGAACCAGATGCCGCCCTGCAGGTCGGGCTGGCTGTCGTCGACGGCGAGGGTCCAGGTGCTGCTCGAGGGCAGGTCGTACTGGGCGTACAGGGTGAGCTGGTAGCCGCGGCTGGTGTCCCGGGCGAGCCCGCTGACCTCGGCGCGGACGGGGAAGGTGTTCACGCGGAGCCGCCCGGTGTCGTTGCGGAAGCCCATGGTGCCGGCGCCGATCCCGCCGCCGAACAGGACGTCGAGGGCGCGCCCCTGGATGGCGTAGTCATAGGTGAGGATGAGCTCCCAGGTGGAGTGGCGGCGCCCGTCCATGGCCAGGCCGATGCCCACGCCGCCGGTGAAGCCGATCCGGTGGTGGCGGTCCATGTAGTAGACGCCCTCGACGCCGAGCTGGAGGTCGTGCTGGACCCGCAGGGCCTGGTCGGCCCGGGGGCCGGTCTCGCCCTCCTCGGCCGAGAGACGGGGCAGACGGGCGGGGTAGCGGCCCGGCAGGACCTCGGTGCCCACCTTGGGGCCGATCCCCCACATCCAGGTCTCGAGGGCGTGGGCGGGGGTGGCGGTCGCGGCCAGGAGCAGGACGACGAGGGAACGGTGCATGACGCCTCCGAGGGCAGGGCTACCACGGCGACCCCCGACGGGGGAATCGGGTTCCGCCGACCCGGCGTGGCGAGATGCCCCGACGAGCCCGTCGCCCAGCATCTGGCCGGAGCCTCACCCGAGAGGCGCGGCGTACCAGCGGGTGGGACGCCGGCGGGGGACGTGCCGCTCGGCCACCCGGGCGACCCGCAGCAGCACGTGCTCCATCCAGGGGCGGCCCATGGCCTGCATGCCGATGGGGAGCCCGGCCTGGTCATGGCCGACCGGGAAGGTGATGGCGGGGAACCCCAGCAGGTTGCCGGCCGGCATGAAGCGCATCACCCGGGCGGCCTGGGCCAGGTCGGACTCGCCGAGGGGCTCGGCGTCGGGGAGGATGGGGGGGGCGGTGATGCCGGTGGCCGGCGTCAGGATGGCGTCCAGACCGGCGGTGGCGTCGAGCCAGTGGCCGATGAGGCGGCTGCGGAGGCGCCGGGCGGTCACGTAGTCGCTGGCCTTCAGGCCGCGGGCCAGGGCCATGGAGACCCGGGTCTCGTGGGTGTAGATCCGGCGGTCGCGCTCGTAGGGGATCTGCTGGCTCTCGGCCATCTCGACCCCGATCAGGACCAGGTGGGCGAGCTGGACCAGCTCCAGATCGGGCAGGGTGACCTCGCGGATCTCGGCGCCGGCCAGGCGGTAGCGCTCGACCTGGGCGCGGCAGGCCTCGACGATGGCGGGATCGGCGTCGTCGAACCAGTCGCGGAAGACCCCCAGGCTCACCCCGCGGAGGTCGTCGCGGGCGAAGCCGTCCAGGTGGACCGGGGGCTGGTCGCGGGTGCGGGGGTCCCGGGGGTCGGGGCCGGCCATGGCCAGGTAGAGGAGCGCGGCGTCGGCCACGGTGGCGGTGATGGGTCCGGCGTGGGCGGTGCTCCACACCAGATCGGCGGCGCCGTGGTGGGAGATCCGGCCGTAGGTGGGCTTGAGGCCGACCACCCCGCAGAGGGCGGCGGGCATGCGGATGGAGCCCCCGGCGTCGCAGCCCACGCTGGCGGGGCACAGTCCGGCGGCCACCAGGGCGGCCGAGCCCGAGCTGGAGCCCCCGCAGATCCGGGTCGGGTCGTAGGGGTTGCGCGGGGTCCCCCAGTGGGGGTTGATGCCGGTGAGCCCGCTGCCGAGCTCGTGCATGTTGGCCTTGCCGAGCAGGACGGCCCCCGCACCCCGGAGGCGGGCCACGGCGGTGGCGTCCTCGGTGGCGGGGGGCAGCTCGCGGCGGGTCCCGGCGGTGGTGGGGTAGGGGACCTGATCGAGCTCGTCCTTGATGGCGATGGGCAGGCCGTCCAGGATCCCCAGGACGCCCCCGTCGGCCCGGCGGGCGGTGGCGGCGCGGGCCTGGGCCAGCACATCCTCGGCGTCCAGCGAGATGAAGGCGCGCAGCGGCGGATCGTCGGCCTCGGCCCGGGCCTGGGCGTCCAGGAAGGCGCGGGCCAGATCCACCGGCGAGGCGCCGGCGTGCAGCGCATCCCGGAGGTCGAGGAGGGAGGGGGGCGGCGTGCCCGCGGAGGGGCGGGAGGCCTCCAGCACGGCGGACCAGGGATCGGCGGTGGGGTCCCGCGGGTGGGCCCGGCGGTCGGCGGGCAGGGGCCCCGGGTCGGGGTGGTGGCCGTCCACGCGGGCGGCGCGCAGCGTCTCGAGGCCCATCTGGGAGAGCAGCGTGTCACGCACCACCCGGCCCGAGACGGGCTGCTCGACGAGGCGGGCGAAGGCCCGCAGGCCGGCCCCCACCAGGCGGGGGGCAGCGACGTCGTTGGACCGGTAGGGCACCCGCGCCTCCGTGGGCGGCAGCGGGCCGCCCGTCCCGCTCTTGTCGTCACGGGGGAAGGCGGCGGCAAGGCGGTACCCGGTGGGCGCGGGAGGGCCGCGGGCTCCGACCGTCAGCCGTCCGAGCGGACGTCGGGGAGCCACGAGCCGAGCGCTGCGGCCGCCCCGTCGCCCCCACACAGGGTCAGGCCCAGGGCGACGAAGCCACCCGCCACCCCCAGCACCGGGGCCAGCAGGGCCAGCGCCGAGGCCTGGAAGCTGAAGGCGTCGGGCATGGCCATCCAGAGGCCCGCGTAGGCCAGGGCCACGAGGGGTCCGTGGACGAGCCCGGAGGCCACCGAGAGGCGGCGGATGCGGTCCCGGGTGAGCCAGGCCGGGTCCCGCTTCCCGCGCCACAGGCACCACGCGAAGGACCCGCCCAGGGTGCCCACCAGCGGCACCCAGGCCGCGCACGCGCCGAGCATCAGGAGGGCGGGGATGGAGAGGAACGCCGCCAGGCCGAGCTGGAGGCCCACCAGCCCGGGCAGGTCGCGGTGGCGGGGGGGGGCGGTCATGGCGCCTCGGGGACCACGCCCAGGCGGCGGGCGCGGCGGGCGTCGAGCCAGCGGTGGGCTCCGGTGGCGGCCGAGCGCAGGAGCCGCCGGGTCTCCGGGGTGCGGCGGAGGCGCTCCAGGTGGGGCTCCAGGGCCTCGAGCGCTTCGTCGAAGCTGCCCGAGTCGCCGAGCCACGCATCGCAGCACAGGCGGACCAGCCAGGCGGTGGGGCGGACGGGGTGGTCGTCCGGGAGGGCGGCGATGGCGTGGTCAGCGGCGGCCCGGGCCTCGGGGTGGCGACGGAGCCCGGCCTCCAGGCGCGCCAGGTGGGTGAGGCTCACGAAGGCCTCGGGGCGGCCCAGGCGGGTCCAGCCCTCGAGGGCGCGCCGCAGGCGGCCGATGGCGGCCTCGGGGTGGCCGTCGGCCTCGAGCAGGGCCGCCTCGCGATCGGCCAGGCGCACGGGTCCCACCGGGTGACGGGCCAGGGCGAACCAGTGCCGCGCCTGCTCCAGGTGGCGGCGGGCGTCGTCCGGCTGACCCCGCCGCTGGGCCAGGGTCGAGAGCAGCTCGTGGACGGCCGCCAGGTCGGCGGGGTGGCGGCGTGCGCCGGGGCGGGCGGCCTCGAGGGCGCGGTCGGCCTCGGCCAGCTCCCCGCGGTGGAGGAGGAGGGCGGCACGGGCGCGGTGGAGCCGGGCCCGCCACCGAGGCAGGTTCCACGCCGCCGGCACCGCCACGTCCAGGGTGGCCAGGGCTTCGCCGGTCCGCCCGTGGAGGTGGAGGAGGCGGGCCCGGAGCAGCGCGTGCCGGACCCGCAGCACCGGCTCGTCGGGCTCGAGCTCGCTCGCGCGGGCCAGATCGGTGGCGGCCTCGGAGAGGGCCCCGCGGTGGAGGTCCACGGCGGCATGGACGAGCAGCCCCCGGACCCGGGCGGTGTGGGCGGGCTCCTCGGAGAGCGCCTCGTCGAGCCACACCAGGATGCGTCCGGCCTCGTCGGGATCCTCGGCCTCGAGGGCGCCCTCGGCCGCCTCGAGCAGGTGGGGGAGGGCCTCCTCCGGCGCGCCGGCCCGCAGCAGATGGCGCCCCAGGGTGGCGGGGCGGACAGGGCCCAGCGCCCCGAGGGCCCGCACGCAGGCCCGGTGATCCCCGGCGGCGTGTCCGGCGGCGGTCCCACGGTCCACCAGGAAGCGCCGCACCACCTCGGAGGCGAAGCGGACCGGCCCGTCGTCGTCGCGCCACAGGCCGGACTGGAGCAGGTGGTGGAGCAGGTCCGGCGCGGGATGGACCCGGGCCTCGGCGCAGGCGCGCTCCCACACCGGGACCTCCACCACCTCGCCCAGCACCGCCGCCAGCTCCAGGGCGCGATGGTCGGCCTCGGGCCGGTCGGCCATCGCGCGGTCCAGGTGACCCCGGATGGCGTCCGAGAGGTCCTCCGGCAGGTCGAGGGTGGCGCCGGGCATCAGGCGCCACCCGCGCGGGCCGGCGTGCAGGGCGCCCGACTCCACCCACCGGGCCACCAGGCTCACCAGGAAGAGGGGGTGGCCCTCCACGTGGATCTCGACCCGCCGGGCCAGGTCCTCGTCGAGATCCAGCAGGTGCTCCGCCAGCTCCCGGGTGGCTCCTGCGTCCAGACGACCGAGGGGGATGCGCAGGCCGCCGACCTCGCGCGTGAGGGTACGCAGGGCCGCGGCGCCGTCGGGATCGTCGGCCAGGGCCGGCGGGTGGCTGGTCCCCACCACCAGCAGGGGGAGCCGGGGTCGCTCCACCAGCCCCCGGACCAGCTCCAGCACATCTCCGCCGCGGTGGAGATCGTCGAGGAGGAGCAGCACCGGCCGCCGCCGCGAGGCGTGCTCCAGCCGGCGGACCACCGCCGCCAGCACCGTCTCGGAGGCCAGGGGGCCGGTGGGGTGCAGGATCTCCAGCAGGGTCTCCGCCTCGTCGGCGTCTTCCAGCACCGCCTGGCCCACCAGGTGGTTCAGCCGGCCGCGGGTGTCCGCACGGCGGAGCCCGCGGCAGTGGAGCAGGGCCGCCACCACGTCCGCCGCGCCTCCCTCGCCCAGGGGCCCGCAGTTGGCCCGGACCCCGAGGGCCGAGCCGGTCTCCGAGGCCCGGTGGAGGAACCACTCGCCGAGGCGGGTGGCGCCGATCCCGGGCGGGCCCTCGAGCACCACCAGGCCCGGCCGGTCCGTGCGGTGGACCTCGCCGAGCCGCGCCCAGAGCCGATCCCGCACCGCCTGGCGCCCCACGAAGGGGGGGCGTCGGATCCCCACCACGGAGAGCGTGCCGGCCGGTAGGGCCGGGTGGCCGCTGGCCTCGGTGTCGTCGCGCCAGGAAGGCGGGTGCGCCGGCGGGGGGGGGAGGGCCCGACCCAGCGGCACCGGGACCGGCACCGGTCCGTCGAGGGCGGGCGGCAGCTCGAAGGTCGGGGCCGCCTGGGGTGGGTGCAGCTCGGGCGCCCGCGAGGGCGGCGGCACGGTCACCAGCCCGCCACGGTCCAGGTCCCGCAGCGCGGTCCACGCGTCGGCCGCCGAGGGGAACCGGTCCGAGGGGGCCTTCGCCAGCAGGATCCGCAGCCACTCCTCGAGGCCGCGCGGGACGGGCATCCGGGGGGCCAGCCTCGGCAGGCCGTCCTCGGCGTGGGCGCGACGGAGCGTGTCCTGGTCGCCTTTGAAGGGGGTCTCGCCACACAAGGTGTGCCAGGCCACGCAGCCCAGCCCGTACAGGTCGGTCCAGGGGCCGAAGTCGCGCGGGTAGCCGAGGAACTGCTCGGGGGCCATGTAGCGCGGGGTGCCGCGGGCCCCCTCCTGGACCGCCACCGTCCCGTCGCTGACCGGGTGGGCCAGGCCGAAGTCCGTCAGCCGCCACCCTGGCCGGGGCCCGTCCTCGCCGGCGTACAGGATGTTGCCCGGCTTCAGGTCGCGGTGGACGACCCCGCGGGCGTGGGCATGGGCCAGCGCATCCAGGATCTCGTCCAGGAGGCGGCGGATCCGCGACCACGCCGCCACCACCCCGGGATCCAGCCGCCCCGCCGCGCAGAGCTCCATCACCAGGTAGGGCATCCCGGCCTTCAGCCCGCCGATCCCCTCGGGGATCGTCCCCAGGTCCAGCAGCGCCACCACGTGGGGGTGGTCCAGGGCCGCCACCGCCCGGGCCTCGTGGTGGATCAGCTCCACCATGCGGGGGTGGGTGCGGCGGAACAGCTTCACCGCCACCGGGGTGTCGGACGGCAGGTGGACCGCCCGCACCACATGGCCCATCGCCCCGCGACCGAGGCGGGCCTGGATGGCGTAGTCTCCGAGGCGAACCCGCATGCGCTCCCGTACCCCACCGGGGCGCGCCCGGGGGGTCGTACAGGGCACCGAGCGCCGGGATCGGCGGCGGTCCCGGTGGCGCCTCGCCTGGACTAGGCTCGGCCGATCTCCTGGAGGGAGCATGTCCTGGATCGACGTCCACCCGGCCGAGCGACCGCGCTATGTCGACGAGCTGGAGCTCGATGCCCTCGAGCCCGGCCGCATCCACCGGCTGGCCCTGCGGCTCATCGAGGATGGCGCGGCGCGCTCGCTGCGGGTGCCCCTGCTGGTGGCCCGCGGCCTCGAGCCCGGTCCCACGGTGGGCCTGACCGCGGCCATCCACGGCAACGAGTTGAACGGCATCCCCGCCATCCACTCGCTCTTCCGGCGCATCGATCCCAAGGAGCTGTCGGGCACGGTGGTGGGCTTGTCCATCGCGAACATGCCGGCCTACACCCGCCATCGTCGGCGCTACCCGGACGAGGAGGACCTGAATCGGGTGTTCCCCGGTCGGGCCGACGGCAACGAGTCGCAGGTCTACGCCTGGCGCCTCCTCGACAAGGTGATCCGCTACCTGGACGTGCTGCTCGACCTGCACACCGCCAGCTTCGGCCGCGTGAACGCCTTCTACGTCCGGGCGGATCTGTCCCGCCCGGCCACCGCGGACCTGGCACGCCGGGTGGGCGCCGAGATCGTCGTCCAAAACCCGAGCAAGGACGCCACCCTCCGGGGCGCCGCCGAGGACCTGGGGATCCCGGCCATCACGGTGGAGATCGGAGACCCCCACATCTTCGACCAGGACATGGTCCGGGCCTCGCGCGTCGGGCTGCGGGACATCCTGGAGCACCTGGCCATGCTGCGACCGGACGAGGAGGAAGCCACCGGGCACGCGGTGGAGTGCATCCGCTCCTACTGGCTCTACACCGACACCGGTGGCCTGCTGACCGTCATCCCCGAGGTCGCGCGTCGCGTGAAGCGCGGCCAGTCCATCGCCCGGCTGGTGGACCCGTGGGGCCAGCTCCTCCGCGTCTACCGTGCCCCCGAGGACGGCATCGTCATCGGCAAGTCCGCCAACCCGGTGGGCCGGACCGGCGCGCGGATCCTGCACCTGGGCATCGAGGGGCAGGTGGCGCTGGCGACGCCCGAGGCGGGTTGACGGGTCGGCGGGGCCCTCCTCCGAGACCCCCGACCGGGTGAGGGCGCCCCGCGACACACGGGGGTTCCACCGCCCTGGACCCCGATACGATCCCGACAGGCACGCGCTCGCGGCGGTGTGCACGCCTTGTACCGATATCGTGCCGGTCCAGGAGGTGAGATGGCGTTGGACCTGCCGGACCCCGGGGTGGCCGGGGGGGCGGTCGGGTGGTTCGGCCTGCGGGGGGAGGGGGACGGGACACCCGACCGCCCCCCAG
>CAZPJM010000149.1:1403-11741 GCA_964586865.1 uncultured Enterobacteriaceae bacterium | reverse complement strand
CGGGTGGCGACCCTCCGCGCGCACCGCGACCGGCTCCGAGACGCGCGGACCGCCGCCGGCGCCCGCCTCCACGCCGCCCGCGACGCCCTGGCAGGTCACGACGCGGCGCGTCCGGAGGACCTGCGGGAGGACCCGTCCCTCGAGGCCCTCGCCCAGGCCGTCACCGACGCGGACGAGGCCCTGGAGGCGGCGCGCCAGGCTCACAACGACGCCTACGCGGCCCTGGGCTCGGCCCGGGACCAGCTCCGCGCCCACCGGGAGCGCCTCGCCGAGCTGGAGGCGACCCGGGAACGCGCCCGGCCGTGGCTGCGGCTGCACGAGCTCATCGGGCAGGGCGACGGCGAGCGCTTCCAGCGCTTCGCCCAGGCGCTGAACCTGGGCCGCCTCATCCACCTGGCCAATGGGCACCTGGCACGCCTCTCCGAGCGCTACCGGCTGCGGGTGGTGCAGGACGAGGCCGGCCTGCCCACCCTCGACTTCGTCATCGTGGACCGCTGGCGCCCCGACGCGCCGCGGTCGGTCCACACCCTCTCGGGCGGCGAGTCCTTCCTGGCCAGCCTGGCCCTGGCGCTCGGCCTGTCCGAACTCCGCACCTCCACCATGCCCCTCGAGACCCTCCTCCTCGACGAGGGCTTCGGGACCCTCGACCCGGACACCCTCGACGTGGCCCTCGCCGCCCTGCAGCAGCTCCAGGCCAGCGGCCGCCAGGTGGGGCTGATCAGCCACGTGGTGGGGCTCGACGAGCGGATCGAGGCCCGCATCGTGGTCGAGCCCCTCGGCGAGGGGCGGAGCCGGGTGCGGACCGTCCTCGGGGGGCGGTGACCGGAAATCCGCGGCGTGTGGGCTCCAGGATGGGCGCGAGCGGGTTAGGCCCCCGGGCGTCAGACCGGGGGGCTGGGTGGGCCGTCCGACAGGGTCGTCCCGCGCCCGGCGCCCCTACCGCACCACCCCGGGCAGCACCCCCGTCCCGTCCTCCCCGAACCCGCTCACCGGCGTCCCGAACGCCTCGAGCAGCGCGATGTGCAGGTCCGCATAGACGTTGTCGGGCGAGCGATACACCCGGTGCTGCCCCGTCTCGAGGCGCCCGCCGCCCCGGCCGGCCACCACGATCCCCAGGTCGTTCGCCGAGTGGCTGTCCCCGTCGCTCACCTCGCTCGAGAAGAGCACGATGCTGTGGTCCAGCAGGCGGCTGCCGTCCTCGGCCGGGGTCGTGACCAGCCGGTCCAGCAGCCCGGCGAACACGTCCACCTCCCACTGGTTGATGGCGGCGATCTTGCCGAGCTTCACCGGATCCCCGCCGTGGTGGGAGAGGGTGTGGAAGGTCTCGGCGATGGGCGTGCCCTCGTAGTCGACCCAGTCGTAGGGCACCCCGTGCGAGGCGCCGCCGTTCCAGGTCATGAAGGTGGCGATCCGGGTCATGTCGCAGGCGTAGGCGAGCACCAGGACGTCCAGCATGGCCTCAAGCCGGTCCAGATAGCCCGAGGCGCCGTAGCCGTCGTCGCCCGGGTCGCAGGTGAGGCCGAAGGTGCGGGCCTCGACCTTGGCCTCGGTCTCCTCCACGGCCGTCAGGTACTGCTGCAGCTTCTGCCGGTCGTAGGCCCCGAGCCGACGCTCCAGGTCCATGGCATCCCGGGCCACCACGTCCAGCACCCGCAGCCGCTCGGCCTTCCTCCGCGCGAAGGCCGCCTCGCTCCCGCCCAGCACCCCGCCCCCGAAGAGCCGGTCGAAGAGGCCCTCGGGGCTCGTCTGCTTTGCCAGCGGCGTGCGGGCGTCGGCCCAGGAGATGTTGGAGAGGTAGCTGCACGGCCAGTCATTGCCGCCGCAGGCCCCCGAGGTGGCGCCGCCCGTCATCCCCAGGACGAGCGAACGGAACGGCGTGACGAAGCCGAGCTGATCGGCCGCCACCTGGTCGATGGAGCGGCCCACCGACACCGGGGTCTTGTCGACGTGGGTGCAGGTGAGGAAGGAGGCGGTCTGCTGGAAGTGGGCGCCGGCCCCCGCATCGCCCGGTCGCCGGTTCCCCGGCCGGTTGTCCAGGCCCGAGAGGACGAGCACATCCTCGCGGTGGCGCTCCAGCCCCGCCAGGATGGGGGACCAGGTGAAGCCGCGCCCCTCGCCCGAGGGGCGGAAGCGGTCCATGTCCCAGCCATTGGGCGTGTAGACGTAGAGCAGGCGCGTGGGGGGGGCCCCCTCGTCGGCCCAGGCCCGCCGGGGCAGGGCGGAGGGCAGGAAGGGCAGGGCCAGGGCGGCACCCAGCCCGCGCAGGAAGGTCCGGCGGCCCACGGTGTGGATCGGCATCACTCCTCCCCGGTGAGGTGGGCGTGCTCGCCGGGCCGCTCGGCCCGGCGTTCGCGGAACAGGGGGCTCTGGACCAGGGCGTGGATCAGCCCTCGCAGGGTGTGGCCGTCCTCGGCGAAGGCCCGCTCCAGATCGGCCATCAGGCAGCGGTCCAGGCTGGCCGGCTCCCGCCCGGTGGCGTGGAGCGTGAGCTTCTGGACGACGCACTTCTCGAAGGCGCGCTGCTCGCTGACCCAGGCGGTGAGCCCCTCGTGGCCGTCGAGGGTGGCGCCCACCGGCAGCTCGGCCGAGGCGTCCACCGGCATGCCGAAGTCGTCGGTGCTCCGCCATCGGCCCAGCGGGTCGAAGTGCTCCAGGCTCAGGCCCAGGGGATCCATCATGGCGTGGCAGGCCGCGCAGGCGGGCTCGGTCCGGTGGACCGCCAGCACCTCCCGGAGGCTCTGGGGCGCGCCCTCGGGCGGGTCCACGCTCGTCTCCACGTCGGGCGGGGGCTCGGCGGGGGGCTGACACAGGAGGTTCTGCTGGATCCACCGGCCCCGCCGGGTGGGCGAGGTCTTGGCGGGGTGGGAGGTGAGGGCGAGGAAGCCGGCGGCGGTGAGCAGGCCGCCCCGCGGGGTGCCGTCGGTGGGGATCTCGGCGAAGGCCTCGCCGGTGCCGGGGGGCGCGAGGCCGTAGTGGGCGGCCAGCCGGTCGTTGACGAAGGTGGTGTCCCGGACCAGCAGCGCCGAGACCGGCCGGTCCTCGTCCAGGACGTCCTGGAAGACGAGCCGGATCTCCTCGATCATGGCCCGGCGGAGGGGCTCGTCGAAGGCCGGCAGCGCATCGGCCGAGAAGGTCATGTGCTCCATGTCGGGGAGCTGGAGCCACTCGGCGGCGAAGCGGTCGGTGAGGGCGCGGGAGCGCGGATCGTCGAGGAGACGCTCGGTGTGGGCCCGGAGCACCTCCGGATCGGCCAGGCTGCCGTCCTCGGCGGCCGCCAGGAGGGCGGCGTCGGGCGGGGCCGACCAGATGAGGTACGAGAGCCGGCTCGCCAGGGCATGCGGGGGGACCGGCTCGGCGGCGGCGGAGGGGTCGGGCTCGACCCGGTACAGGAAGTGGGGCGAGAGGAGACCGGCCTCGAGCACCAATCGGACGCCCTCCTCGAAGGGGTGGCCTGCGAGAACCGTGTCCGTGATCAGGGGAAGGTACCGATCCACCTCGTCGGGGGACGCGGGGCGGCGCCACAGGGTGGTGAGGGCGTTGTCCACGGTGCGGGCGGCGCAGTCCCCCTCGGATGGCTCGCAGATCAGGAAGCGATCCAGCCGCTCCGGGTCGATGGGCGGAAGCTCCGACAGGCGTGGCCCCGACACCTCGATGCGATCCACCTGCAGCTCCACGTCGCGCTGCCGGTTGCGGCCCCACGAGGCGTTGGCCAGGCCGACCTTCACCTCGACCGGGCGGTCGGGGATGGGCACCTCGAAGGTGAGGGTCCGCCAGGGCCCGAAGGCCTCGAACGCCCCCTCGACGGGCACCCGATCCATCTCCTGCCCATCCACCACGACGCGGAGCTCGGGGGAGGCCCGCTCGTCCACCACCACCAGCTCGCCGTCGATGCGCTGCCGGTCGAGCCCGTCATGGCCCCGCGCCACCACCTCGACCCGGTACGTCCCCCCGAAGACGACCGGGAGCTGGCCGGTGGAGACGTCGGCCCGGATCCGCTGGAAGTGGAAGGCGTCCTCGCGGGGGCCGCCGTGGCCCGGGTTGGTCATGGGGGCGCCGCTCGCGGCCAGGGTGGCGGGCAGCTCCTCGGCCTCGAAGGTGCGGACCAGGGGGCGGGGCAGGAAGAGCGTGTCGCCGGCGATGGCCTCGGCGGCATCCTGGTAGGCCTGGAGGTGCCCGGGCGAGGTGACCTGGCCGGCGTGGTTGTTGGAGAAGCCGTGGGCCAGCGTGTCGGGGATCAGCACGCCCTCGAAGGAGCGGGACTCGCCGGTCAGGGCGGCGACCGTGGCGTCGTACTCGGCGCCGGACAGGCGGCGCAGCGGGGTGTGGCCCGGGTCGGGGGCGGCGCAGATGTCGGGCGGCGTGAGCTCGCTGGCGGCGAGATCGCAGGTGAAGGCCTGCAGGACGGCCACGTCGTCGGGGGGCCACACGGCCGCCCCGAGGGGCATGCGGATGGGGGCGTCCTCGGGGAGCACGCCGAGCAGGGTGCCCGGGGTGGTGCGCCACGACAGGCGGCCCGACGACCAGAGCGCGTCCATCGAGCGGTCGGGGTCGTCCTCCCACAGGACCATGTCGTGGGTGGTCTCGGGGGTGTGGCACTCGGCGCAGCCCCCCTCGACGGCGGGGCGCAGCAACAGCGGCCAGACCTCGTCCCGGAAGCGGGCCCGGAGGGCGGCCTCGGTGGCGGGGACGGCGTCGGCGCAGGGGTCGGGCGGCGGGGGCGGGTCGCCCGAATCATCGGGGGGAGCGCCCGTGCAGCCGAGTGTGGTGGCCGCGAGGGCGGCCAGGAGCGGACGGGCGGGGAGGAGCGCGCGCATGGGGGACCTCGGCAGGGACCCCAGCCTAGATCCGCCGATTCCCACCCGCCATGACCCGCGCCTCACCCGGCGTGAAGGATTCGCAAGGCGAAGAGCTCGGTCTCGCCCTCCTGGAGCACGTCCACCTCGACGTGGAGGCCCTCGGCGGCGGCGGAGGCCTCGAAGGCAGCCAGGGCCATGCGGCCGGGATCCACGAGGAGGGCCCGGCCGTCCGGGGCCAGATAGCGGGCCACCATCCGGGCGAGGCAGGGCGCGAGGTCCGGGCTGAACAGGAGATCGGACGCCATGACCCGGGAGAAGCCGCCCGGCATGGGCTCCGGGCCCGGCCGGCGCCAGTCCAGGTGCCGGTAGCTCACCGCCCCCGGCGTGGGCTCGGCCACCGGGGCGATGCGGTTCTCCCGCGCGTTCCGGGCCAGGAAGGCCCCGGCGTGGGGGTGGTTGTCCGTGGCCACCGCCGCCGCTCCACACCGCGCCGCCACCAGCGAGGAGAGCCCCAGCCCGCAGCCCAGCTCCAGGACGGCCATCCCGGGGGCCACCAGGTCGGGCACCCGGTCGGCCAGGGTCAGCGCACCGGGCCAGAGGACCCCGAACATGGGCATCCAGTCGCCCGGGTCCCGGTCCGGGCGTGCGCCCCCGAGCCGGCGGTAGACCGCGCCCACGTTCGCCTCGAAGCCATCGAGGGCGTGGAGGGAGAAGGCGTGCCCGCCGGCCCGGACGCTGAGGAGGGAGCGCCGGTAGGGGAAGGCGTCGGGGTCGGCCAGCCGAGGGTCCATGGCGGGGGGGTATCCGACCGCCGGGTCGGGGTCCGTCGCCCCACCCTGCCCGGCAGGAAGCGCGCCCTGCAGGCGGCGGACGGCCAGGTCGGGATCGACAGCGGAACCCCGAGGACACCTCGGGTCCCCATCTTCTTCCACATTTCCGACCATCGGGTCGTTGACACGACCATCACCGTACGCGCCCCTTGCAGCGCACACTTCTCGTCGCGGCGCGAACCACCTTGCAACGTCGATCATCCACAGCCGCAACCGGATGACACAGGATTTCCGCCTTGGCAGAGTGCGGAAACGTGGTAGGACGCGGCTGCACCCCATGGAGGAACACCATGCGCAAGATGATCCTGTTCGCCGCCTTCGCTGGTATCGCTGGTCTGGCCACCGCCTGTGGCGGCGACGACTGCGAGAAGGCCAGTGACCGTATCACCGCCAAGTTCGAGGAGTGCGGCGTGCCCACCGACGACGATGGCGACGGTGATGGTGAGGATGCCGAGTGCACCGACGAGGCCGCCGCTCAGCTCGAGTGCTTCGCCGACTGCGCCGAGGCCGCCGACTGCGCCGCCTTCGACGGCTCCGACGCCGACGCCGCCCTCGACTACGCCGGCTGCCTCGCCGACTGCCTCGGCACCGGCAACGGCGACACCGACGACACCGACGCCTGATCGACCTGGACCTGGCCGGCTCGCCGGCCCATCCAGCACACCCTCCGCGCCCCTCGGGGCCCGGGGGGTGTTGTCGTTCCGGGGGGGCCACGGGCGGTGGCAGGGGAGCGCACAGCGGATCCGTCTGGGATGGCATAGGCTCGGCCCTCACCCGGAGGTCCCATGTCCCTTGCGCTGATGAACGCCGGTCTCGAGAAGGACGTCCAGGCCCTGCACGAGTCGGGCCGGGCCAAGGCCCCCGAGCGGGTCATCGTGGACGTCCTGCCGCCCGAGGGGGGGCGCGGGCCGCGCTACCGGCTCGCCGACAGCGACGGCACCTTCATCCGGATGAACTCCAACAGCTACCTCTCCCTCTCCCACCATCCCCAGGTCATCGCCGCCGCCGACCGGGCCACCCATCGCTTCGGCACCGGCCCCGGGGCCGTGCGCTTCATCGACGGCACCTTCGAGCCCCATGTGGCCCTCGAGCGGCGCATCGCGGACTTCTGCGGCCGGCCCGCCGCCAAGATCTTCAACTCGGCCTACACCACCAACCTGGGGCTGGCCCTCGCCATCCAGAACAAGCGCACCTTCTGGATCGGCGACGAGCTGAACCACAACTGCATCATCCGGGCCATGCGGATCGCCCGCGTCCCCCGCGAGCACAAGGCCATCTTCCCCCACAACGACATGGACGCCCTGAAGGCCGCCATCGAATCGGTGGACGACAGCGCCATCGACCGGGTGGTGGTCATCTTCGACGGGGTCTTCTCCATGCGCGGGGACCACGCCCCCCTCACGGCCATCAACGAGGTCCTGGCCCCGCACCGGGAGCGCTTCGCCGAGGGCCTGGTGACGGTCATCGACGACAGCCACGGCATCGGGGCCTATGGCGAGACCGGCCGCGGCACCGAGGAGGTCTGTGGCGCCCAGGTCGACATCGTGGTGGGCACCTTCGGCAAGGCCTTCGGGGTCAACGGCGGCTTCGTGGCCGCCAGCGAGGCCGTGGTCGAGGCGGTCCGGCAGAAGGCCGACACCTACATCTACACCAACCCCCTCTCCGCGGCGGACTGCGCGGCAGCGGTGGCGGCGGTGGACATCACCGACAGCGAGGAGGGCCGGCAGCGCCTCGCCCATGTGCAGGCCCGCATCGCCCAGTTCCGGGCCGGGCTGGAGCGGCTGGGCCTGGAGAGCATCCCCGGCGAGCACCCCGTCGTGCCGGTGATGATTCGCGACACCGAGCGGACTCGCCAGCTCGTGGAGGGCTGTTTCGAGCACGGGGTGCTGGTGGTGGGGCTCAACTTCCCGGTGGTCCCCGATGGGGATCAGTGCCTGCGCTTCCAGATCAACGCCGCCCACACCGAGGCCGACATCGACGAGGTCCTGGGCGTGCTCGAGCGCCTCACCCGCTGATCCGGACGGTGGCGCGGCTCGCGCCATCGTGCGATAGGGGGCGGCCTTTCCAGGAGGTCCCATGCGCCCGTCCAGCCCCCTGCTCCTCGCCGGGCTGATCCTGTCGGCCTGTGGCAGCGACCCGGACGCCCTGCCCGTCCGCGAGGTCGCCCTCGACCTGCAGGCCCCCACCTACGGCGCCTTCCTGGGTGACGATCCCATCGAGGTGCGGGGCCAGGTCTCGGACCCGGCCGCGGTGGTGCGCATCGAGGGCCAGGCCGTGCCGGTGGGCCGGGACGGCCGCTTCGCCACCACCCTCCCCCTCGACGGCGACGGCGAGGTGGTGGACATCCAGGTGGGCGGCGAGCGCCTGGTGCCCCTGCGCCGGCGCATCCCCGTCTTCTCGGGCCAGCCGCCCGCCGAGACCTTCCCCGGCGAGGCCCCCGCCCGCGTCACCAATGACGGTCTGGCCCGGGTGGGCGCCGGGCTCGGCGCGGTCATCGACGAGACCGGCTGGGCAGATCAGCTCCTGCAGGCCCTGCCCCCCCTCGACACCGACGTGGTCCGCCTGGTCCCGCAGGCCCTCGACCACGAGCCCACCCAGGTGGTCCTGTCCGGCGTCGAGGACGGCCTGCAGGTGGGGATCCGCCTGCGGCAGGTCCGCCTCACCACCGAGGCCACCGCCGACTTCCCCTTCCTCGGCACCCGGACCCTGCCCCTGGTGGTGACCTGGGACGAGATCCGGATCACCGTCGAGACCACCCCCCGGGTCCGCGAGGACGGGGTGGTGGTCCTCTCGGCCGAGGATGCCTCCTTCGAGCTGGGCCAGGCCACCTTCGAGCTGGACGGCAACCCGCTGGTGGGGCTGCCCTTCCTGGTGGATGCGGTCAACGCCCTCATCGAGCCCGCCGGGGCCTTCCTGGTCGACCAGATCCTCGACCTGCTCGACGAGGTGGAGCTCGGGGGGCCCCTCTCGGGCGAGGCGGACCTGGGCGGCACCGTGCTCGCCTACGATCTGCGGGCGGTCCAGGGCGATCCGGAGGGCCTGGCCCTGGGCGTCGCCCTCGGCCTCGACGCGCCTCCCCCCGAGGGCCCGCTGCGCCTCGGCGCCCCCGCGGCCTCCGACCGGGCCCGCGCTCCGGTCCACCTGGTGGCCGGCCTGCACGAGGGCCTCCTGGACGCGCTGGTGGGCGATCAGGTCCAGGAGCAGCTCGGCGAGGACCTGGATCTGGGCAGCTTCGGGGCCCTCTTGGGGCCGCTGATCACCAACCTCCCCGGCGGCGAGTCCGCGCCCGCGGGCGCCACCTGGTGTGTCGAGCTGGCCCCCGGGCCGGCCCAGGTGGTGCGCCTGAAGGACGGCATCGAGCCCCTCGGGATCCTCTACCTGCCCGACGTCCTCCTCACCTTCGGCGACGCCTCCTCGGGCACCTGCACCCCCTGGCTCACGAGCCACCTCTCCCTCGAGGCGGGCCTGGTGGCCGACGGCTCCACCGTCTCGGTCGATCTCTCCGTCTCCGAGGCCGCCGTGATGCAGTACGGCGCCCCCGCCGAGACCTGGACCGAGGACGAGGTGGTGGATGGGCTCACCGAGCTGGTCGGGACCCTGACGGGCTTCGTCGGCGGCCAGCTCTCCTTCGACCTGGCCGAGCTGCTGGGCGGCTCGCTGGGCTCGGATGGCCTGCTGGGCGGGGTGGGGCCGCCGGAGCCGGCCATCGTGGACAGCCAGCCCATGTCGGGGCCCGACGGCGCGCCCCAGCCTGGCCTGTTCGCGATCAGCCTCACCCTCTTCGGGCCCGCCCCGGGGAACTGAGCCGGGCGGCCGGCCTCACCGGCCGCGCTGGAGCCGGGCCTCGGTCTTCTCGAGCATGTCCGCCACCATCGACGGGAGATCGTAGCGGGGGTTCCAGCCCCACTCGGTCCGCGCGGCGGTGTCGTCCATCCGGTCCGGCCAGGAATCCGCGATGGCCTGCCGGATGGGATCCACGTCGATCCGCAGCTCGAAGTCCGGCAGGTGGACGCGGATGGCCTCGGCGAGCTCGGCCGGGGTGAAGCTCATGGCGGTGATGTTGAAGGCGTTGCGGTGGACGAGGCGCGCCGGATCGGCCTCCATGAGCGCCAGCACGCCGTCGAGGGCGTCAGGCATGTACATCATGTCGAGGCGGGTGTCGGGCCGCAGGAAGCAGGTGTAGCGGCCGTCCCGCAGGGCGTGGGCGAAGATCTCCACCGCGTAGTCGGTGGTGCCGCCGCCTGGGGGGGCGGCGTAGGAGATGAGACCCGGAAAGCGGACACCCCGCGTATCCACCCCGTACCGCGTGAAGTAGTAGTCGCAGAGGAGCTCCCCCGCGACCTTGGTGACCCCGTAGATGGTGTTGGGGCGCTGGATCGTGTCCTGGGGGGTGGGATCGGGCGGCGTGCCGGGACCGAAGGCGGCGATGCTGCTCGGGGTGAAGACGCCACAGCCGTGACGGCGGGCCACCTCGAGGACCTCCACCAGGCCGCCGGCGTTGATGCGCCAGGCGAGCTGGGGGTTCTTCTCGCCGGTGGCGGAGAGCAGGGCCGCCAGGTGCACGATCCAGTCGGCGCGGTGCTCGCGGACCAGGCCGTCCAGGCGGGCGCCGTCGGTGACGTCCAGGATGGCGGAGGGGCCGGCCTCGGTGCCGGGGGGCTGGCGGATGTCGGTGGCCAGGACCGCATCGGTGCCGTGCCGGTCGCGCAGGC
>CAZPJM010000149.1:0-1303 GCA_964586865.1 uncultured Enterobacteriaceae bacterium | reverse complement strand
GGCTGGCGGATGTCGGTGGCCAGGACCGCATCGGTGCCGTGCCGGTCGCGCAGGCGGGCGGTGAGCTCGGTGCCGATCTGCCCGAGGGCCCCGGTGACCAGGATGCGGGACACGTGACCTCCACGGCGAGGGGCCCCGCAGGATACCCCTGTACAGGGTCGCGGACGGTGGCGTCCGGGACGGTTCACCACACCCTGACGGCCCCCCTGCGCCCGTGGCACCCTCGGGATCCGGAGGCCCCCTGACCTGGATCCGCCCACTCGCCCTCGCCGTCCCGGCCGTCCTGGCCGGGGCGCAGGCGTGGGCGGTCCTCCCGGGCGAGGCGCCCGCGTCGGTGGGGCCCGGCGGCGCGCTCGACGTTCCCGCCGCCGACGTGGCGGTGCTCCGGCCGGGCGGCGTGCCGCGGCTCGTCGTCGGGGGGCCCGCCGGTCTCCGTCTGGTGGACCCGGCCACGGGGGCCATCCTGGACCGGGTGGACACGGAGGTGGTGGATCTGGTGCCCCTCGGGGCGGAGCGGATCATCGGGTGCGGCCCGGTCGGGGCGGTGGCCTGGACGGTGGGCCCCCAGGGCTTCGGACGCCCGCGCACCCTGGACGCGGCGCGGTGCTCGGCGGCGGGGATCCGCACCGGCGAGGGGGGCCCGTGGCTGGTGGTGGCCCACACCCGGCTCCGTCAGCGCACCCTGCGCGAGGACGGCACCGCCGGGCCGGTGCAGGACCTGGGCGTGCGGCCCGAGGAGCCGGCGCGCCTCGCCACCGACGGCAGCCGGGTGCTCACCGTGGCCGAGGGCGGGCGCGAGCTGTACGAGCGCGGCCCGTGGGGACGCTCCCTCCTGGCCGGCGCCGGCAAGGTGGGGGTGGTGGCGGCGGGCCCGATGGGGTGGGCCTGGACCCTGCCCCACGACGAGGTGCTCACCGATGTGAGCCGCCGGCGGGTCGACGTGGAGCCCGGGGTGACCGGGATGGTCCGCGCCGATCTGGACGGCGACGGGGTGTCGGCGCTGGTCCTCACCTTCGCCGAGGCCCCGCGGGTCCAGGTGGTCCCGGCCGGGGCCTACGAGGCGCGCACCTTCCGCGCCCCCTCGGGGGTCCGGGCGGCGGCGGTGGGCCAGCTCGACACCGACCCCTGCCAGGAGGTCGTCCTGCTCCTGGACAAGCCGGGCTGGCGCGTGCTCCAGGCCGCGTGCGAGACCATGGTGGGCACGCTGGCCGTGCCGGTGCCCCCGGCGGCGCCCCGGGAGCCGTCCTTCCCCGAGGCGCCCCCCCCCGATCCCCCCGTCCCGGTCCCCGAGGCGGACCCGGCC
>CAZPJM010000148.1:0-11844 GCA_964586865.1 uncultured Enterobacteriaceae bacterium | reverse complement strand
AGCTGCGAAACCGGCGTCCTGGACCGGACTCGGTCCCTTTGCATCACAGCCTGCTTGCTACCGCCCGCCGTCCAGCACCATGGGGCCCATGGCCTCGTGCAGGGCGGCCACGTGCCCGGGGAAGGGCAGCTCGAAGACCGCCTCGGCGTAGGCGAGCGAGGTGGCGTCCATGGGGGGCGGGAAGGTGGCGGTGCGGATCCAGGCCTGCTGCTCGGGGTACGAGGCCGCCTTCCAGCGCTCGGAGAAGCCGCCCCAGAACGGCCCCAGGCCCACCATGGCGCGGCGGGTCGCCAGATCGGCGGCCTCGAAGCGGCTCACGAGCGAGGTGTAGAGCACCTCGCGCTGGGAGATGGACAGGCGGAGCGGCCCCCCGCCCTGGACCTCGCGGCACAGGGAGGCGAAGCCGATCCAGCCCTCGATGTCCCGCTCGGTGAACACCAGCTCCTGGGCGTCATCCGTCGCCCGGGCCGCGATGTTCTTGACGAGGGCCCGGTGGGCCTGGGGGTAGGCCTCCGGGTCGAGGGGCCCGTCGCCCTGGACCGCCGCCCAGGCCCGGTGGCTGCGGGCCTCGGCCGCCTCGAGGCCGGCGCGGCCCGACAGGTCCCGGACCACCGCCCGCAGGCCCGCGAGGTCGCGGGTCACATCGGCCGGCTCGCGGCGGTAGCGGGCCGCCAGGTCCCGGAGGATCAGGTTCCGATCACCCCGCCCCAGCCGATGGCCGGCCAGCAGCCCCGCATAGGTCACGGCGGGCCTGGCCTCCTCGCAGGTGAGAGGGTCGTCGCCCGAGGCGAGCTCGGCCTCGGGGCGCTCGCACAGGGTCTGGGGGACGAGCCACGAGCAGCCGGACACGAGCAGGAGGAGGGGGAAGAGACGCATGCTCCGGCCGTAACGGCTCGCGAGGCGTCGCTCACGCGCCGACCCGAGGGCCTCAGGTGGCGCCGAGCATCCAGTAGGGGCTGCCCTGGAGCTGGGACTTGAGCTGGGTGACCTCGCTCGGGTGGAGCTCGAACATGCGGGGCTGACCGGTGGCCGGGTCGGGCTGCACGGCGAACCAGCGCTCGCTGGTCTTGTGCTTGTACAGCATGAGCCCGCGCGGATCGTCGTAGACCAGGTCCAGGTCGCTCATGCGGAGCTGGCCAGGATCTTCGGGGGCCTCCGGCTCGTCGGGACCCGCATCCTCGGGCTCGGGCTCGGGCTCGGGGGCGAGGGCCTCGAGCACCTCCTCGACCTCCCAGCGGATCTCGAGGGGCAGCCCCTTGAGGGCGCCCTCGAGCTGGCGCTGGACCGGGTCGCGGTCGGCCGCCTGGAGGGCCACCTGCTGCAGCTCCTCCTTGACCGCCTCCCGCTCCTTCCAGCCCACCGACCGCAGCCGCTCCAGCAGGTCGTCGATGCGCGCCTTGTCGGGATGATCGGACATGGGGAGCCTCCTTCCTCGGCGCCCGGACGTATCCGAGGCGTCGGCGCCCTGCATCCCTGCTACGGTCCGGGCCTGTACGGAACGCCATGTCCTTTCTCGCCCACTTCGACGAGCCGCACCTGGACCGCTTCATGGCCGTCAGCGAGGAGCTGCGGCTCGACCGGGGCACCTACCTGCTCCGGCGCGGCGAGCCCGGCGGCGACATCTTCCTGGTCGAGGACGGCGCCCTCGAGGTGGTCGACCGCCGGGCCACCCCCGAGGTCATCCTGGCCGTGCTCGACGCCGGCGCCGTGGTCGGCGAGATGGCCTTCCTGGACGACGCGCCCCGCTCCGCCGATGTGCGGGCTGCCACCGAGACCCGGGTGCGCCGCTGGGCCAAGGAGGACCTGCGCGCCCTGCTCGCACGGGACCCCGGCCTGGCGGCCCGGTTCTTCGAGTCGGTGGCCCGCACCGCCGCGAGCCGGGTCCGCACCCTCTCGACCTCGGCGGTGACCGGCGGGGTCCAGGCCAGCAGCGCCCTGGGCCTGGCCCGGATCCGCAGCGATGTGGACGAGCTGGCCGGACGGACCAAGGAGGCCCTCCTCGACGCCGAGACGCGCCTGCGGCAGAGCCCGGGCGCACCCGTGGGCACCGAGTCCATCGTGGCGGCCCTGGAGCGGCTCCAGGCCGACCTGCGGGAGCTCTTCGCCAGCTACGCCGAGGAGGACATGGCCACCGAGGCCGCCCGCCTGCTCCGCCGCGAGCTGCACCCCTACCTGGTGCGCTCGGCCCTGGCCGAGCGGTGCATCCGGCGGGTCCAGGGGGTCACCGGCACCGCCGAGGTCCTGGCCCATGTCCTCGTGGACACCCCCTCGGGCGACGGCCAGCTCGGCGAGGTCCTGGACCGGTGGCTGCTCGACCGCCCCACCCTCGCCGCCTTCCGCCAGGCCCGCGAGGTCCTGGTGGACACGCTCCTGGCCGCCCTCCCGCGCCACCGCAACCGCCGGGCCCTCCTGCTGAACGCCGGGACCGGCTCCCTCGTGGCCGCCGCCTGCACCCGCGCCGCCGATGCCCCCACCGTCCTCACCATCGTCGACCAATCCCGCGAGGCCCTCGCCTTCCTCGACGCGGGGATCGCCACCCGGCCCCGGACCGTCGAGCTGCAGACCGTCCAGGAGAACCTGGTCGAGGTGGCCCTGGGCCGGGCGCGCCACCGCTTCCCGCCGCAGGACGTCATCGTCGCCCATGGCCTCCTCGAGTACATGCCGGATCGCATCGCCCTCTCGCTGCTCGAGACCGCCGCCCGCATGCTCGCCCCGGAGGGCCACCTGGTGCTGACTGCCCTCACCCCCTCCGGCGACCACGTGCTCCTGGACCGGCTCCTGGGCTGGCCCACCGTGCGCCGCAGCGGGGAGCGCATCCAGCGCCTGCTGGACCGGGCCGGCCTCGACGCCACCTGGATCCCCGACCTGCCCGACCCCCTGGTGGTGGTCCAGGGCCGCCCCGCTCCGTGAGCCCGACCCTCATCCGGACCGCGTCAATTCCGTATCCACGGGGGCCGGGTCCGGTTGCGGTCCCGCGAAGCGGCGCGGTAACGTCCGAGTCGCTGACGACCCGCCCCCGGCGGGGTGGCGCCTTCCCCCGGTGCCCGTACCCCCTCACCCAGGGATGCCCCATGATCCTGCGTTCGCTACCCCTCGCCGTTCTCATCGCCCTCGCGGGCTGCACCGGTCAGACCGCCCCGACCGCCGACACCGCCACCGAGACCCCGGCGGCCGCGGAGACCGATGCGCAGCCCGAGGCCGCCCCCGAGCTCGGCGACATGGATCCCTCCAAGCTGCAGGAAGGCGCCGACAAGAAGTTCACCCTGGTCCCCTCGCCGGTCGAGACCCAGGGCGCCCTCGAGTCGGCGGGCATCGACACCAAGCTCGCCACCCTCATCGAGGACCGCAGCTTCGAATACGAGGATCAGGACACGGACGACGTGGCCGTCCGCACCGGGGTCGTCATCGCGGACATGCTCCTCACGGTCAAGACCGCCACCGACGAGCAGCTCGTCGACCGCCTCCAGAAGATCAAGAAGGGCATGGAGGTCCTCAAGGGCGGGGACGACATCCAGAAGACCCTCGACGACCTCATCGATCGGGTGAAGGGCGAGGCCGTCAACCGCGAGGAGCTGCTCAAGGAGCTGGACGAGCTCTCCGGCGCCGTCATCCCCGAGCTCGAGTTCAACGGCGTCGAGCGGATCGTGCCCCTCATCCAGGCCGGCTCCTGGCTCGAGGGCGCCAACCTGGTGGCCAAGGCCTCCAAGGCCGCCGGCAAGCCCTCGGCCGCCGACGAGATCCTCAAGCAGCCCGCGGTGGTGGAGTACTTCATCACCTACGTGAAGACCGAGGGCAAGGAGAAGGCGCCTGCCGCCGTCACCGAGAAGCTCGAGGCTTCGCTCACGACCCTCAAGGCCCTGGCCGAGAAGGAGGGCAGCCTCAATGAAGAGGACATCCAGACCGTCATCCAGGTGACGGAGGACGTGCTCGCCCTCCTGTGATGGAACCCGCGCCCCGGCGACCGGGTTCTCGGCCCGGACCCATGGAGGCCCCGTGAAGAAGATGCTCGCCACCCTCGGACTGCTCGCCCTCACCCCGTCTGGTGCCCTCGCCGACGAGGCGGAGGCCGAGTCCTGCCTGCGCGCCATGGTGTGGGACGGCTACGCCGACGGGTGGGGGATCCGCACCATGACCACCACCACCCTCGAGCAGGGCAAGACCCGGAACTACCTGGTCACCTTCTACCCGAACAAGGAGTACCAGATCCGGACCTGCGGGGACGACGGGGTCCAGGACCTCGACGTGCTCATCTACGACCTCGAGGGCAAGGTGAAGAAGCGGGACGAGACCAGCGACGCCAAGCCCGCGGTCACGTTCTCGTCCGACCAGATCGCCACCTACTACGTGGTCGTCCACGCCAAGCAGAACACCTCGGCCTCCGCCAAGGCCGGCGTGGCCGTCGCCGTCACCTATCGCTGACGGCCCGGAGGGCCGACCATGCTCTCGGCCCAGCTCGAGGACCGCTTCCGCGAGGCGCTCGGGGACCGCGCGACCCCGGAGCGCAACGAGTCCATCCGCTTCGCGGTGGATTTCTCGCGGATGCTCGCCCGGATCCTCCCCGATGAAGTCCAGGCCGAGGACCGCACCGGCATGCAGAAGGCCCTCGGGGCGCGCACCGACCTGACGCCGGGCGAGGTGGACCTCCTGCTCGACATGGCCCTGGCCCCGGAGCACCGCGTCGCCGTCGACGACAGCGAGCTGCGGGCCTTCGGGGCGCGCTTCGGGCGTGCCGAAGAGGAGGCGCTGCGGGCGGCGGTGGCCGAGGAGCTCGACCTGCGCGCCTTCGCCGAGCGCTACGGCGAGGCCGAGGCCCTGCTCCTCCTCGACGCCCTCTTCGCCGTGTGTGCCGTGGACGGCGAGATCGACCAGCGTGAGATCGGCCGCCTCCAGCAGGCAGCCCGGGAGCTGGGCGTGGATCCCATGCTGGTGGGCGCCCTGTTCCGCAAGCACGACGTGCGGCACGCCACCGGGGACTTCACCTTCGATCTGTCCGGCGGGGACACCTTCGTCATCGGTCGCTCCACCGCCGCCGACGTCCAGCTCCCCGACCCCCAGGTGGCCCTGCGGCACGCCCGCCTGCAGCGGGTCGAGGGCGGACTGCGGGTGGTGGACTTGGGCAGCGGCCGCCCCACGCTCGTCAATGGGAACCCGGTGAGCTCGGCGCCGCTGGCCCCCGGGGACGAGCTGCGCGTGGGGCCCTACCGCCTCACCCTCGACGGGCAGGCCCGCAGCCTCACCGCCTTCGGCAGCACCGCCTTCTCCTCCCTGTCCGTGCTCGACCTCCACCGGGTCATCCCCACCCGCGAGGGCGATCTCACCCTGCTCGACGGCATCGAGTTCACGGTCTTCAGCGGCGAGGTCATCGCGCTCGTGGGCCCCTCGGGCGCCGGCAAGACCACCCTGCTCAACGCCATCGCCGGTATCGCCCCGCCCGACGCGGGCGACGTGCTGCTCGACCGGAGCGACTTCCACGCCCTGCTGGCCAGCGACCGGAGCATGGTGGGGATCGTGCCCCAGGAGGACGTGGTCCACGGCGAGCTCACCGTCGAGGAGAGCCTGCGCTACGCGGGCCGGCTCCGCTTCCCCCGCGACGTGAAGGCCGACATCATCCAGGGCGAGGTGGACCGGGTCCTGGGCGAGCTGGGCATCGAGCACATCCGGGCCAGCCGCATCGGCAGCGCCCTCAAGCGCGGGATCTCGGGCGGGCAGCGCAAGCGGGTGAACCTGGGGCAGGAGCTGCTCACCCGCACCACGCGGGTCCTCTTCCTGGACGAGCCCACCAGCGGGCTCGACCCCCAGACGGCCCAGGACATCGTGAGCCAGGTGCGCCAGCTCGCCGACGATGGTCGCATCGTCTTCATCGTGACCCACGACGTGAGCCCCGCCATCCTGGCCCTGGTCGACCACCTGATGGTGCTGGCCCCCGGGGGCCGGCTGGCCTGGTTCGGCCCCCCCGACGAGGCCCGGGACTACTTCGGGGTGCGCTCGGCCGACGCCATCTTCGCCCGCCTGCCCGACCACACCCCCGAGGACTGGAAGGAGCGGTACCGCAACAGCCGCGCCTTCCGCAAGTACGTGCGCACCCGAGAGCACCTGGTGGGGCTGGACGGGGTGCAGCGCAGCGCCGAGCAGAAGCGACGCACCCGCCGCTCCGCCCTGCTCCAGTACCTGACCCTCACCCGCCGCTATGCGCGGGTGAAGCTCCGGGACTGGACCGGCACCGGGGTCCTGCTGGCCCAGGCCCCCATCCTGGCCGTGGCCATGTGGATCGTCTTCCCCGCCCCCGACGTGGCCACCCTGTTCATGCTGGTGCTCTCCGCCCTCTGGTTCGGCGCCTCGGCCGGCGTGCGCGAGCTCATCGCCGAGCGGGCCATCTGGCGACGGGAGGCCCGGGTGGGGCTGCTCCTGGCGCCGTACATGGCCTCCAAGGTCACCGTCCTGGGCGGGCTGGTGGCGGTGCAGTGCCTCCTGCTCACCGGCATCGTGTGGGGGGCGCTCGGGATGTGGGACTACGGCTACGACCCCCTCGCCCTCACCGGCGTGTCCGTGGCCACCGGGCTGGTCGGCCTGTCCATGGGCCTGCTCATCTCGAGCCTCTTCAGCAGCTCCGAGGCCGCCGTCGGCACCCTGCCGCTGGTGCTCATCCCGCAGATCACCTTCGGCGGGCTCATCGTGAAGGTCAAGGAGATGACCCTCGCCGCCAAGGTCGTCGCCTACGGCATGATCACCCGCTTCTCCTACGAGGCGGCCATCAAGACGGGGGATCAGCTCTACAACCCCAACTCCCGCCTGGCCTCCAAGCCCAACGAGCACATCAAGTTCTTCCTGTACGACATCGGCTTCCGCGAGCCCGACCCGGCCGACATGGGGATCCCCATGATCTGGCTCGCGGTCATCCTCTTCGCCTGGTTCGCCGGGATGCTGGGCCTGGCGAGCCTGCTGGTGCACCGCAGCCGGCGGGGCAACTGACCGGCAGCGCCCTGGTGGCCGCCATGGCGGGAGCGCGGTAGGTCCCGTCCCCACGGAGGTGTCCATGGCCCGGGTCGAGGTCCACGGCGGCAAGGTCGAGGATGGCCGCATCGCATCACTCGATGTGCGCATGCACCACCTGCCCCCCCGCACCATCGACCGGGACACGGCCCTGGCCTGGATGCGCGACGGCCACAGCTTCATCCCGGTGGTGGACGGCCGGGAGCGGCCCGCCCTCATGCTCCGCGAGATCCCCGGCGAGGGCGAGCTGCCCGATCACGTCATCCGGGATGACACCGAGAACACGCCTCAGGACAGCCTTCCCTTCGGCTGAGCCCGCGGGTGGGTGGGCACGCGACCGGCTGACAGCCTGTCTCGGGGTCGCCACCCCTTCTGCCGTCGCTGACAGCTTGTCGCGAGGGGCCCCGGCGACCGCGCCCCGGCCGAGCCGTCGGCGTGGCGCGCGGCTTGCATCGCGCGGGGTGTCCGACTCCCCAGGAATCCGCATGCGCGTCCTGTCCGCCCTGACCGTGGCCCTCCTGGCTGCCGGCTGCCCCAAGCCCGTGGACCTGCCTCCGTCGGTGACCCAGGGCGATCTGATGGCCCCACCCCAGCTTCCCTCCCCCCGGGCCGGGACCTATGCCCGGGTGCCCCAGACCCCGAAAGACCCGGTGGTACGGGCGGTGGTGGGCGAGCGCACCTGGGACGCCTCGCTGGCGGGCGCCGCGGCGGGCCTGGCCTTGCCCGCCACCGAGGACACGGGGGGCTTCACCCGGCGCGAGCTCCGCGAGGCCGCGTGGCAGGCCGGCTACCCCTGGCCCATCCTCGACCTGGGCGTGTGGCCCACCAACGAGGCGGGCGCCCCGCCGGCCGGCGTCCGCGGCTGGCTCTCCGAGCAGCCCGACGACCGCGACGTGGGGGTGGTCCGGGCCCGCAGCCGCGGCGAGGATCTGTGGGTGGCCCTGGCCGGTCGCCCGACCCTGCCCCTGGGGGTGGTCCCCCGGGAGCCTCCCCTCGGCTACCTCTTGCGCCTGCCCCCCGTCCCCGGTGGCACCTGGCGCGCCTCGGACGGCGCCGGGGTCCTCCGCGAGGGCAGCCTGGACACCGCCCTCGAACTGCCCCTCGACGTGCCCGGCGAGTGGGTGGTGCAGGTCCGCGACGCCGGTGGGGACCTGGCCCGGATGGCGCTCTACGTGGACATGGAGGCCCCCCGCCACAGCGCCCTGCCGGGCCGCAACGCCACCCTCTCGAGCGCGCGGCAGGCCCGCGACCGGGCCCTGGAGGTCGTCCAGATCGTGCGCGAGGCCTACGGCGTCGACCCGGTCACCCCCGACCCGGTGCTGCAGCGTGCCGCCGAGGGGATCACCTCGGCCGACGAGGCGCTCCAGCGGGCCCGCTCCCTCGGCCGGGCCCAGGATCTGGCCGTGGGCTTCCAGTGCACCGCCGCCACCATCGAGGACTGCCTCGACAAGGTCGTCTACGACCCTCGGCACCGTCGGGCCTTCGTGGGCGCCGAGGCCTGGGCCGCGGGCCTGGCGGTGGACTGGAGCCCGTCCCGGGTCACCCTCACCGGCGTGATGCTGGGCGACCAGGGCTGATCCGGCCCCTCACCGGGGTACAGGCGGCGGGGTAGCCTTGTCGATCCGCGCCTGGCGCGCCCGCTCCGCCCGGACCTGGTCGTCGAAGGACCGGACCGCCTGCTCCACGCCCACGTAGATGTTGGCCTCGCCGATGTGCGCCATGACCCCGCTGGCGCGCAGGGTGTCCATCACCGGGCCCGAGAGCCCGGCGATGGCGAGCCGGGTCCCGGCCTCGCGCAGCTCGTCGGCGATCTGCTCCAGCTCGGCCACCGCCGTGGCGTCCACGTCGTTGACCGCCCGGCCGTCCAGCACCAGCCCCACCGGCACCTGCTCCCGGGCGGTGTGGTGCTGGCGGACGGCGTCGCGGAGGCGCGGGGCGTTGGGGAAGTAGAGGGACTCGTCGATGCGGAGCACCACCACGCCCTCGGGCTCGCGGGCCTCGGGCCAGCGGCGGATGTCCCGGTACATGGCCGAGTCGGGCAGCCGGCCCAGGACGGCCACGTGGGGATCGCTCGTGTGGAGCAGGTGGAGGGCCAGCGAGACCGCCACGCCGAGCACGATCCCGAGCTCCACCCCGAGCAGCAGGGTGGCCGCGAAGGTGGCCAGCAGGCCGGCCGCGTCGTTGCGCTTGAACGTGAGCAGGCGCAGGGGCTCGCGGAGATCCACGATGCCCACGATGGCCACCAGCACGATGGCCGCCAGGGTGGCCTCGGGGAGGGGGGCGAGGAGGGGGGAGAGCCACACGGTGGCCAGCAGCACCAGGCCGGCCGTCACCAGGGCGGCGAGCTGGGTGCGGGCCCCCGACTGCGCCGCCACCACCGTCCGCGAGATGTTGCCGGTGACCACGTAGCCGCCGAACAGCCCCCCCAGCAGGTTGGCCGCCCCCACCGCCACCAGCTCCTGGTTGGCGTCGAGATCGTAGCGCTGCTGGAAGGCGAAGGTCTTGGCCACGCTGATGGACTCGAGGAAGCCCACCAGGGCGATGGGGATGGCGTACGGGAGCAGATCCACGAGCACGCCCCACGGCGGCAGGGCCGGCAGGCTCGGCACCGGCCAGCCCCCGGACACCGGCCCCACCACGGCGACGCCCCGGGAGGGGAGGTCGAGGGCCCAGGACAGCGCCGTCACCGCCAGCACCACCAGGAAGGCGGTGGGCACCCGGGGCGCCAGCCGACGCCCCAGCGCGAGCACCAGGATGCAGCCCCCCGAGATGAGCAGGGTGGGCCCGTGGGCCGCCGGCACCGCCACCGCCGCCTCCATGACCCGCCGGAGGAAGCCCGCCGGCTCCAGCTCGACCCCGAGCAGCAGGCCGAGCTGGGAGGCCGCGATGAGCAACGCGGCCGCCGACATGAAGCCGCTGACCACAGGCCGGGACAGGAAGTTCACCAGCAGGCCCAGCCGGACCAGCCCCAGCCCCAGCTGCACCGCGCCCACCGTCAGCGCCAGGAGGATGGCCAGGCTCACCCACAGGGTCGAGCCCTCGGCGGCCTCCGGCGCCACCTCCCGGATGGCCTGGGCCGTCATCAGCGAGATGAGCGCCGCCGGCCCCACCGAGAGCTCCCGCGACGTGCCCAGCAGCACATAGACCGCCATGGGCACGATGGAGGCCGCCAGGGCCACCATCGGCGGCACCCCCGCCAGCAGCCCGTACGCGATGGCCTGGGGGATGATCATCACCCCCACCGTCAGCCCGGCCACCAGGTCGCGCCGCAGGTACCACGGCTTGTACCGAGGCAGCCACGCCACGATGGGGAGCCAGCGGGCGAGGAGGTGCACGGCGGTCAGGCTCGCAGGAGGGGGGCCAGATCGCGACAGGTCCCGATCCAGGTGGCGAGGCCCACGCGCTCGCCGCGACGTGACAGCTCCTCGACGATGAAGGTGGCTCGGACCCATCGGCGGACCGAGTCAGCCTGACCGTCCTCCACGAGGTCGCGAAACCAGTCCTCGAAGTCGCACCACACCTGGTCGGCCACCTGTCGGGCCGCGTCGAACTGCGTCGCGTCCTCCCCGACCGCCATCAGTCGCAGGGGTCCGTCAGGCGGCATCGGCGTCCCCGGTGACCCACGCCTCCCCCACCGAGGCCCAGAACTCCCCGGTCTGGAGCAGGCCCTTCATCCGCGGCCAGTCGTCGTGGTCGGCCAGCCGCCGGGCGTGGGCGCGGGAACGACCGTCGAGGGCCATCACCACGACCTCTTCGGGTCGGAGATGATCGAGGAGGTACGGGGAATGGGCGCTGGCGACGACCTGCAGCGTGGGTCGCTGCTCCATGAGCCGGCGCAGGCAGCCCAGCAGCTCGGCCTGAGCGCGAGGGTGGAGGCCGCGGTCCAGGTCGTCGATGAGCAGGATGTCGGCCCCGCCCGGCCGGTGGAGCTCGGTGAGCAGCGCCAGGGTCAAGAGGGTTCCCTCGGAGAGATGGGGCGCCGTGACGCGACCGACGGCGTCGATGTCCACCGCGGCCAGATCGCCGTACGTCTTGTGCGACTCGACGGCGGCCGACTCGAGGACCACCCGCCGCACCTGCGGCACGACCGTTCGCAGGTCCGCCTCGAGGCGCTCGAAGACGTCCCGGTCCCGCTTGAGGAGGGTGGCGAGGAGGGTCGCCATGCCGCCGCCGTCGTCGTCCATCCGCGGCTCGGCGGTCTTCTGCAGGCTGGGCTCGCGGAGGCGCGGGACCGAGAAGCGGAAGAGGCGGGCGGTCCGGCCGTGCAGCACACCCTCCTCCGTGAGCCTGTGACGCGCGGCCGCGTCCCCCACGCCCGCGGAGAGCCACCGCTCCCCGTCCAGGTCCACGACGATCTCGTCGACCTGCACCTTCCCTGCATTTCTGAGGGTCAGCGCCACCTCTCGCCCCTCGAGGGTCCAGACCCCGGTCAGCCCGACCTGGTGGGCCCCGAACGTCGCGTGGCTCTCCACCCGCACGGCGTTCGAGGCCTGTCGCGGCCCCTCTTCGTCCCGTCCCGCCTCGGCCGCCCGGAGAATGCCCTCCAGCGCGGTCGACTTGCCGCAGCCATTGGCGCCCACCAGGACGGTCAGGCGCCCGAGGGGGATCCGGACGTCCTCCAGCGCCTTGAGGTTGTGGAATCGCACCTCGGTGAGCATGCCGCCTCCCCGATCAGCCTACCGCGACACCCGGGCACCCGGTGGGCGGGGCCCTGGCAGGCTGGGACGCCAAGGGACCGAGTCCGGTCCAGGACGCCGGGTTTGCAGCCAGGGCCCAGGAGGAAGCTCGGCAGGCCAAGGGACCGACGACGGGACAACGCTGAGAAGCCGGCGGGCGGGCCGGGCGACGGGAGTT
>CAZPJM010000147.1:0-11875 GCA_964586865.1 uncultured Enterobacteriaceae bacterium | reverse complement strand
GACGTCACCCCGCTCTCCCTGGGCATCGAGACCCTGGGCGGCGTGATGACCAAGCTCATCGAGCGGAACACCACCATCCCGACGAGCAAGAAGGAGATCTTCTCGACCGCGGCCGACAGCCAGACCGCCGTGGACGTGATGGTCTACCAGGGCGAGCGCCAGATGGCGAAGGACAACAAGATGCTGGGCAACTTCCGCCTGGACGGCATCCCGCCCGCGCCCCGCGGTCGCCCCCAGATCGAGGTCCAGTTCGACATCGACGCCAACGGCATCCTCTCCGTGTCGGCCACCGACAAGGCCACCGGGAAGAAGCAGCACATCACCATCGAGGCCAGCTCGGGCCTCTCCGAGGCGGACATCCAGCGGATGGTGGACGAGGCCAAGGAGAACGAGGCCTCGGACAAGCAGCTCCGCGAGCTCGTCGAGGAGCGCAACGCCCTCGACAGCCTGATCTACCAGACCGAGCAGCTGCTCTCGGAGAACGGCGACAAGCTGCCTGCCGACCAGAAGAGCACCCTCGAGTCGGAGCTCGAGAAGGCGCGCGAGGCCAAGGACTCGGACGACCTGGGCACCATCAAGGCCGCCAAGGACGCCCTCACCCAGGCCAACCACAAGGTGGCCGAGTCCCTGTACCAGCAGGGCGGTGACGGCGGCGCCGGCCAGGGGGGCCCCACCGGTGGCGGCTCCGCGGGTGGCGGTGGCGATGACGACGTCATCGATGCCGAGTACTCCGACGTCGACGCCTAGGTCCGCCCGGGCGTCGCGCCCATCCCCCGGGGGCGCGGCGTCCTGACCGCTCCGGGGTCCCGGGGGCTCGCCGACGGCGGGCCCCTTTTCCGAGGGAGAGCCGCGTGGCGCGCGACTACTACGAGGTCCTCGGGGTCAGCCGGGACGCCAGCGCCAAGGACATCAAGAAGGCGTACCGCAAGCTGGCTCTGGAGTTCCACCCCGACCGCAACCCGGACAACCCCGAGGCCGAGACCCGCTTCAAGGAGGCCTCGGAGGCCTACGAGGTGCTGTCGAACGACGAGAAGCGGCAGATCTACGACCGCTTCGGGCACGACGGCCTGCGGGGTCGGGGCTACGAGCCCAACTTCACGGATGCCTCCGACATCTTCAGCGCCTTCGCCGACATCTTCGGTTTCGGGAGCGTGTTCGGGGGTCGGATGGGCGGCCGTCGGCGCGGTCCCCGCCGGGGCGCCGACCTGGAGTACCCGCTCCGGCTCTCCTTCCTCGAGGCCGCCCACGGCACGAGCCGGGAGATCGAGGTCTCGCGACACGTCCACTGCGACACCTGTGAGGGCTCGGGGCTCAAGCCGGGCGCGAGTCCCTCCACCTGTCAGACCTGCGGGGGCGTGGGGCAGGTGGTCCAGCAGCAGGGCTTCCTGCAGATCCGCATCCCCTGCCCCGCGTGCGGCGGCCAGGGGCAGACCGTCTCCCCCGACGACCGCTGCCCCGCCTGTGACGGCTCGGGGCGGCAGCGCCACGCCGAATCCCTCGAGATCACCATCCCCGCCGGCGTGGATACCGGCATGCAGCTCCGGCTGGTGGGCAAGGGCGAGGTCGGCGACCCCGGGGCGCCGCCGGGCAACCTCTTCGTCACCATCCAGGTCGAGCCCCACGAGGTCTTCAAGCGGGACGGCCCCGAGACCTTCGTGAGCCTGGACGTGCCGTACCCGGTGATGGTGCTGGGGGGCGACATCACCGTGCCCACCATCGACGGCGAGGAATCGCTCCACGTCCCGCGCGGGACCCAGTCGGGCAAGGTCTTCAAGCTCTCCCAGAAGGGGATCCCTCGGGTCAACGGCCGCGGGCCGCGCGGCGACCATCATGTCCAGGTGGTCGTCGACGTCCCCTCCAAGGTCAGCGAGGAGGAGGAGGAGCTGCTGCGCAAGCTCGCCGACCTCCACGACAACCAGATCCAGGAGAAGGGCTTCTGGAAGTGGCTGTTCGGCTGAGCACGAGGGCGTCCCAGACGGGCTTGCCGCCCATCGAGGGGCCCGCCGACAGGCCTTGACCATCCCTGCATGACGGGTTCGCCACCGCTGGTGTATGCAACGGGCCCGAGCGACGGAGGACGCGTGGCGGACATCGACGAGATCGAGGCGCGGATCGCGGAGGCGGCCGGCACCTTCGAGGGCGCCCGCACCGAGATCGGACGGGTGCTCGTCGGCCAGCGCTACATGGTGGACCGGCTGCTCATCGGCCTGCTCTGCAATGGCCATGTCCTCGTCGAGGGCGTTCCCGGGCTCGCCAAGACCACCGCCGTCAAGGCCCTGGCCCAGGCCCTCGATCTGGACTTCAGCCGGATCCAGTTCACCCCCGACCTGCTCCCCGCCGACCTGGTCGGCACGCAGATCTACCAGCCCCAGACCTCGGACTTCACGACCCGCCTCGGCCCGGTCTTCGGCAACGTGCTCCTCGCCGACGAGATCAACCGCTCCCCCGCCAAGGTGCAGTCCGCCCTCCTCGAGGCCATGCAGGAGCGACAGGTCACCATCGGGGATCAGACCTACCCGCTGCCCCAGCCCTTCCTGGTGCTCGCGACCCAGAACCCGGTCGAGCAGGAGGGGACCTACCCCCTGCCGGAAGCCCAGGTCGATCGGTTCACGCTGAAGCTGTCGGTCACCTACCCCTCCCTCGAGGAGGAGCTCGAGGTCATGCGGCGCAGCGCCCTGCCCCCCGCCGCGCTGAGCCCGGCCGCCGACGCCCAGAAGGTCCTCGCCGCCCAGGCCCTGGTGCGCGAGATCCGCGTCACCGACGTGCTCATGCGCTACATCGTGGACCTGGTGCGGGCCACCCGCGCGCCCGAGTCCGTGGACAAGGCCCTCGCGGACAGCATCGAGTACGGGGCCTCGCCCCGTGCCTCCATCGCGCTCGTGGGGGCGGCCCGGGCCCACGCCTTCCTGGACGGCCGCGGCTACGCCCTGCCCGAGGACGTGAAGGCCATCGCCCCCGACGTCCTGCGGCACCGCATCCTGCCCACCTACGAGGCCGAAGCCGATGGCCTCGACGCCGACACCCTCGTCGCGCGGATCCTCGACGTGGTGGACATGCCGTGAGCCTGACCGCCGACGAGCTCCGGGAGCTGCGGCGCATCCACGTGGCCGCCGGTCGGCGGGTCGACTCGCTGCTCGCCGGGGACTACCGCAGCGCGGTCCGGGGCCGGGGCATGGAGTTCGAGGAGGTCCGCAGCTACGTGCCCGGCGACGATGTGCGCCACATCGACTGGAACGTCACCGCCCGGACCGGCGAGCCGTTCATCAAGGTGTTCCGCGAGGAGCGGCAGCTCACGGTCCAGCTCGTGGTGGACTGCTCGGGGAGCACCCGGGTGGGGTCCGGAGGGCGCGACGGACGCACCCTGCGCCGCCTGCAGATCGCCCGGGTGGCGGGCGGTCTGGCCTTCGCCTCCATCCGCAACCGGGACCGGATCGGCCTCGTCACCTTCAGCGACCGGGTCGAGCGCTACCTGCCGCCCCGCACCCGTCGCGGGCATGCCTGGGCGGTCATCCGCGCCGCCTTCGAGGCCGAGGGGGGGCGTCGCGGCACCGACATCGAGGCGGCGCTGGGCTTCGTGGCCCGGACCCAGCGCCGGCGGGCCGTGGTCGTGGTGGTGAGTGACTTCCTGGACGATGGGCCCTGGCCCGAGGCCGTCTCCCGCCTCGCGCGGCGCCACCAGGTCCACGCGGTGGTCGTCCAGGACCCGGTCGACCTGGGCTTTCCCGGGCTGGGCCTGGCCGAGGTGGTCGACGCCGAGACGGGCGAGGTGCGCCTGGTGGACGCCGGGCGCCTCCTGGCCGAGCGGGCCGCCGGCTCCCGGGTCCGCACCCTGCGCCGCCGGGGTGCCCGGGCGGTGGCCCTCTCCACCACCGACGACCCCTTCCAGGTGCTGCATCGCCACTTCCAGGCCGTGGGGTCCCGCCGGTGAGGGCCGCCCTCGCCGCGCTCGTACTCCTCGCCGGCTGCGCGCCGGACGCCCCCACCGGCCTGTCCGACGACCCGCCCCTGGCGGTCCGGACCTGGGTCGAGGGCCGGCCCGAGAGCGGGGTGGGCACGCTCAAGGTCCAGATCGACGCCGAGGCCGGGCTGGACGTCCCCCTCCCCGAGCCCCAGGTCGAGGGTCTCCGCCTGTCCGAGGTCGGCGAGGTCCAGCGCGAGCGCCTGGGGGAGCGGGTCGTCATCACCCGCACCTTCCGGTTCACCGGCGAGGCCGGGAGCTACCGGATCCCGCCCATCGAGGTGACGGTCCCCGGGGACACGGACGTCCCGCCCGCCCGCTCGGCGGCCCTGTGGGTCGACGTGGGGCAGCCGGGCCCGGCCCTGGACGACCTGGCCGACATCGAGGAGCCGCCCCCGGTCTGGCGGGTGGACACGGCCCTGGTGGTGGGGGCCGCCTGCGCCGGGATCACCGTGCTCGGGGCGGCGGGCGGCGCCGGCCTGGCCTTCTGGGGGCTCGGTCGCCGGGGCCGCACCCGTGAGCTGCCGCCCGAGCCTCCCGACGTCGTGGCGCTCCGGCGGTGGGAGGCGGTCCGCAGCGACGACGGGCTGACCGACCACGACAAGGCGGTGGCCATCGCGGCCATCTTCCGCGACTACGCCGAGGCCGTCCTGGGCTTTCCGGCCACCGCCTGGACGACCAGCGAGATCCTGGCCCACCTGGGGGGCCTCGCCCACCTGCCCGACGGCAGCGTGGGCCGGGCCCGGCGGATCCTGCGGGCCACGGACCGCATCAAGTTCGCCGACAGCGCGGCCCGGGACACCCTCTTCGAGGAGCTGGACGACGCGCTCCGCACCTTCGTCGGCACCACCCGCCCCACCTCCTGGGATCCCACCACCGATCCGGAGGCCCCATGAGCCCCTGGATGGTGGTGCGGACCCTGCTCCACGGGCTGGCCGGCGTGGGGGGCCTGCTGGTGATCCTCTCGCTCACCGGCGTGCTCCTGGCCCCGAGCTGGGCCTTCGCCCTCGCCCTGCTGCTGCTGCTGCCCACCGTCCTCCTGCCCCTCCAGCCCGTCGTCACCGGCGTGAACCGCCTCGCCGTCGCCGGAATCGGCCGCTACCGGCCCGGCTTCAGCGCGCGGGTGGTCCTGGCCTTCCTCCCCGGCGCTTTGCTCGTGGTCTCCCTCGGCCTGATGGTGGTGGCCCTGTCCGGGCCCATGGAGGTCGAGAAGCGGGTCCAGCGCACCGGCGAGGGCCTGGACATCCTCCTGGCCATCGACACCTCCTGCTCCATGGAGGCCCGGGATCTGTCCGCCGGCGGGCGCGGGGTCAGCCGGCTCGAGGTGGCCAAGGGCGTGGTCTCCGAGTTCATCGAGGGCCGCCCCGAGGACCGCATCGGGGTGGTGGTCTTCGGCGAAGAGGCCTTCACCCACGTCCCCCTGACCCTCGACCACGCCACCCTCCTCGACGTGCTCCAGCAGGTCCAGATCGGCGTGGCCGGGGCCCGGGGCACGGCCATCGGCACCGCCATCGCGGTGGCGGCGCGGCGTCTCGAGCAGGTGGAGAACCCGGAGCGGGTCATGATCCTGCTCACCGACGGGCAGAACAACGCCGGCCGCTACGCCCCCCTCGAGGCAGCCGAGGCCGCCAGCGCCCTCGACATCCGGATCTACACCATCGGGGTGGGGGCCCGGTCCCGGGGGCTGGGCCGCCTGCTCTCCCTGGGCGACGATGGCCTCGACGAGCGCACCCTCACCGCCATCGCCGAGCGCACCGGGGGGGCCTACTTCCGGGCCGCCTCCGCCGATGCCCTCCGCCGGGTCTATGCCACCATCGACGAGCTGGAGCGCTCCCCCGCCGAGATCGAGGAGGACCTCGAAGAACACCCCTGGTACCGCTACGCGCTCTTCCCGGGCCTGCTCGGGCTGGTGCTCCACCTCCTCCTGTCCACCGTCGGCCTGCGGAGGTGGCCATGATCGAGGCGGCGAGCTGGTTCTTCGAGTCAGAGGTCGAGGACGGTCTCTTCGCGGCCCCGGGCTTTCTGTGGCTCCTGCTGCTGGTGCCGCTCCTCGGTGTCCTGATGGTCCTCATGGGCCGACTCCACGACCGTCGGCTCCGCGCGGTCTTCCACGGCCAGGCGGCCGAGTGGGTGCGTCCGCGGGGGGTGCGCGTGCGCCGGACCCTGCGGGATGGGCTGCTGCTGACCGCCCTCACCGGGGGGATCCTGGCCCTGGCGGGCCCCCGGTTCGACAAGCGGGTCCGGCTGGTCGAGGCCAGCGGCGTCGATCTGGTGCTGGTGGTGGATCTCTCCCGGTCCATGGATGCGGAGGACGTGGATCCGAGCCGCCTCGAGCGGGCCCGCCGGGAGCTGTTCGACCTGGTGGAGCTCCTCGAGGGCGATCGGGTGGGGATGGTGATCTTCGCCGGCGGCGCCTATGCCCGGATGCCCCTCACCCTGGACCACCAGGCCCTCCGCATGCTGGTCGAGGAGATGAGCACCCGCGACTTCCAGGCGCAGGGCAGCGCCATGGGCGAGGCCATCCGCATCGGCACCGAGCTCCTCACCCGCGAGGAGGGGAGCCGGGCGGGGCGGGCGCTGCTGCTGGTGTCCGACGGCGAGGTCCACTCTCCGACCGAGGCCCTCGAGGCCGCCCGGGCCGCCCGGGCCGCCGAGGTGCGGATCTTCGCCCTGGGCGTGGGTCAGGAGCCCGCCCCCATCCCCCTCGGGGCCGGGCACTGGCAGGAGGACGCCGCCGGTCGCCGGGTCCTGTCCACCCCCAACCCGGACTTCCTCCGCGAGCTGGCCCGGACGGGCGGCGGTGCCTACGTCGATGCCGTGCCATCGGATCGTGACGTGCGACGCCTCTACCAGCAGGAGATCCGCGGGCTGCTCCAGGCCGGCGTGCGCGGCGCCCGCCCCCAGGTGCAGTGGCGGCAGCTCTGGCACTGGCCCCTGGGCCTGGCGGTCCTGTGCGGGCTCCTGGCGGGGTGGCTCGGCGAGGGCCACCGTCGCTGGGGGCTGGCCGCGGCGGTGGTGCTCGCGGTGGGGTTGGCCCTGCCCCGGCCCGCCCTGGCCGCCAGCCTGGCCGAGGGTGACCAGGCCTATCGGACGGGCGACTACCCCGAGGCGGTGCGGATCTTCACCGAGCTCGCCTTCGACGCGCCCACCGATCCCGAGCTGCTCCGCCGGCTCGCGGCGGCCCGGTACCGGGCCGGGGATCACGAGGGCGCCGCGCGGGCCTGGGAGCGGGCGGCCGAGGTGTCGGAGGGCCCCGATCCGGACGCCCTGTTCAACGCGGGCAATGCCCACGCCCGCAGCGGCCGCTACGAGGAGGCGCTCGAGCGCTACGATCAGGTCCTGGCCAGGGATCCGGACCACCAGGGCGCGGCGCGGAACCGGCAGGTGGTGGCGCAGGAGCTCCAGCGTCGTCAGGCCGAGCAGCCCCCGCCGCCCCCCGAGTCCCAGGACCAGCAGGGCGAGTCCGACGAGGGCGAGGAGGGGCAGCAGGGCGATCCCTCCCAGCCGCAGCAGGGCCAGCAGCAGGGCGGTCCCCAGGAGGGCCAGGGCGAGCCGCAGGAGGGCGAGGATCCACAGGGCTCCGAGGAGGAGCGCCCCGAGGGGGAGCAGGGCGAGCAGCAGGGCGAGCAGCCCGCCGGTGGGGGCAAGGCCGAGGGTGAGCGGGACCCCACCGACCGCCAGGAGTCGGGCGAGAACGAGACCCAGGGCAGCGGCGGGCGCAAGCGCACCTCGGACAGCCAGGAGCGGGTGGACGAGAGCGAGGCCGGCGAGGTGGACCCGGACGAGCTGGACCCGGATGCCGAGGGCGATCCGGACGCCCAGGGTGGCGCCGGTGGGGGCCAGCCGGTCCAGACCGCCGAGGAGGTGGCCGCCGAGGAGGCCCGCAAGCTCCTCGAGGGCGTCGAGGAGGGGCGGCCCCGGATCACCATCCCGGGCGGCTCGGGAGAGAAGCCGTGGTGAGGGGGGTGATCCTCCTGTGGGCGGCGGTCTGGCTCGCGCTGCCCGGCCTGGCCCGCGCCGCCGAGGCCGAGCTCGAGGTGGTGGTGGGGCAGCTCCAGGTGGGCCAGGTCGGCCTGGTGCGGGTGACGGTCCGGGGAGACCGCCCCACCGCGCCCCCCCGCATCCCGGTCCGCCCCGACACGGGGCTCGAGCTGCGGTTTCGCCGGCAGAGCCAGCAAGTCGAGATCGTCAACAGCCGGGTGAGCCGGCAGTACGAGTTCGTCTACTCGGCCGAGGCCCTCGAGGACGGGACCTACACCATCGGCCCCGCCGAGGTGGAGATCGGCACCCGCCGCACCCGCACCGGCTCCGCCACCCTGAAGGTGGTGCCCCGGCGGGAGGGCCCCGCCGACGAGCTCGAGGTCTTCGCCGGCTTCGACGTGGAGCAGGCCTGGGTCGGCCAGGTGGTCGTCTACAAGCGGGGCGTGCGCTCGCGGGTGCGGGTCCTCCGCGACAGCTGGACCGACCCGCCCCTCGACGGGCTGCTCCCCCCCCGGGACGGCACCCCGGCCTATGCGGAGTACGTCATCCAGGACCCGGCGGGCGACACCTTCGTCAAGGAGGAGATGCACCCGAAGGTGGTGGTCAGCCCCGGCACCCGCGAGGTCCCCCGGGCGGTGGCGCGGCTGCAGATCCCCCGGGACGGCGGGGGCCCGATGGGCTTCACCCGCTCCCAGACCCGCGTGCTGCCCACCGAGCCCTCCACCCTCGAGGTGCGGGCCCGCCCCGCCGAGCCCCCCGGCTTCTCGGGGCTGGTCGGGGACTTCACCTTCGAGAGCGAGGTGGACCGCACCCGGGCCGCGGTGGGCGAGTCGGTGAACTGGTCGGTGCGGGTGCGGGGGGACGGCGCCCTCGAGGGCTTCTCCCTGCCGCGGATCCAGAGCGACCAGGCGCGGGTCTATCCGGGGTCTCCCGCCACCTCGGCCCGGGTGGACGCCGATGGATACCGGGCAGAGGGTCGCTTCGATCAGGTCATCGTCCCCACCGAGCCGGGTCGTCTGGTCCTCGGCCCGGTGCGGGTGGTGACCTTCAGCCCCTCCCGTGGCGAGTACGTCACTCACGACATCGACCTGCCGCCCCTCACCGTCACCCGGGGCAAGGGGGCCGGCGGCGGCGACGTGGAGAGCTTCCTCGACACCGATGCCCTGGACACGGATCTGCAGCTCATCGAGGAGCCCTACGAGGGGGTGCGGCCGGTGCGGACCGCCGGCCGGGCCCACGCGGCCTGGCTCGGCGGGCTGGTGCCCTGGACCCTCGGCCTGGCGGGCCTGCCCCTGGTGGTGCTCGGCGCCCTCGAGGGGGGACGGGTCGCCCGGAGGGGCCTCCGGAGCCTGGCCACCCGACGGGCCCGCCGCGCGCCGCGCCCCCTGACGCCCACCGAGCGGCTCCGCGCCCTCCCCGAGGATCCCGACGACCGGCTGGCCGAGCTCGATGCCGCCCTGCGCCAGGCCGTGGCCCGGGCCCTCGACCTGGACGTGGCCACCCTGGATCGGGCGCGGGACCTGGAGCGCCTGCCGGACGCCCTGGCCGACGAGGTGCGCAGGCTGACCCGGCGACTCGACCGGGCGCGCTTCGGCGGAGGGGACCGGACCGACCTGGTGCAGCCCGTCCGCGACGCGGTGGTCGCCCTGGAGCGCTTCCGGGGGGGCCAGCCATGATGGGTCCCTGGCTCCTGGCCCTGGCCCTGGCCGGCCCGGTCGAGGACGGCGCGGCGGCCTGGGAGGCCGGCGAGCTGGATCAGGCCATCGCCACCTGGGAGGCCGCCCTGGACGAGGGGCGCGGCTCGGCCATCCTCCACACCAACCTGGGGGTGGCCCACTATCGCCGCGGCGCCCTCCCCCAGGCCATCGCCCACTGGCGCATGGCGCGGGTGCTCGCCCCCCGGGACCCGGACCCGGGACACGACCTGGCCGTGGCCCGCGCCGAGCTCGAGGCCCCACCCCCGCCCGCCGATCCGGTGCCCCCGTGGCTCAAGGTGGCCACGGTGGGCGAGTACGGCGTGCTGGGCACGGTCCTGCTGCTCCTGGCCTCCATCGGCGCGTGGGCCGGCCGCCTGCGCGGGTGGAGCCCTTGGCCCTGGGTCCCGGTGGCGGCCCTCGGCGTGCTGCTCGGGGTGGCCAGCGTCGAGGGGGCGCGACAGCTCCGGGCCCATCCCGCCGCCGTGGTGCTGGATGCCGGCATCGCCCTGCGGGCCGAGCCCGATCCGGCGGCCCCCGCCGTGCGCCGCCTCCCCCCCGGCACCGAGCTGCGGGTGGAGCGGCGCCTGGCCGACTTCGTCCTGGTGGCCACCGGCGACGGCGAGCGGGGGTGGGTGCCCGAGGCCGCCCTGGCCCTGGTGGGGGTGCGGCTCACCGAGCCCCGGCCGGCCGTCGACGAGGCCTGACCGCCCGACGCCGTGTTACGGCACGCCGCCGTCAGGAGGCCCCCCCATGCGCCCGGTCCCGTCCCTCGTCCTGTCCGCCTTCCTCGTCGTCGCGGTCCTGCTGGCCCCCGGCTGCGACAAGACCAAGCGCCTCTCGGCGCAGGAGCTCGACCACTACAACGCCCTCAAGGTGTTCATGGACGAGGACCAGGAGAAGGCGTTCCTCAAGAACAAGACCGAGGAGGCCCGCAATGCGTACCTGAAGGAGCGCGGGCTCTGGGAGCGCTTCTACCAGTACGACGAGAGCAAGCGGGAGAGCATCCTCTCGGGCGATGTGAAGGTCGGCTGGGAGGAGCAGGCCGTCTACATGGCCTGGGGCGCCCCGTACAAGCGCCTGTCCGCGAGCGGCAGGCAGGCGGAGCTCTCCGAGAAGCTACAGTACCGCTTCGAGGTCTCGCCCGAGGGCGCCACCATGGTCTGGACCCCCCGGAGCCGGACGGTGCACAAGGCGGTCCGGCTGTACGAGATCATCCTCACCGTCGACGATGGGCGCGTGGCGCGGATGGTGCGGGCCGACTGCGTGCCGAACTACAACTTCTGTGATGAGATCGTCTGGGAGAAGGGGTCCTGAGGCTCGGGACCGCGTACCCGAAGGCCGGAGGCCCCCCATGAGCGAGCTGTCCGTCGGCCCCGCCCTCGACCTCCGTCCCGCCCGCACCACCGACGCTGCGGCCATGCTGCGCCTGCACCGGGCGGTCCTGGAGGAGCGCCGCTTCTTCATCACCGAGCCCGAGGAGTTCCGGGAGTCGGTCGACGACAAGGTGCGCATGATCCGCGACTTCGAGCGGTCCGGCAACTCCCTGGTCCTGGTGGCCCGCCGCAGCCCCCACCTGCTGGGCTTCCTGACCATCCGGGGCGGGCCCCTGAACCGGATGCGGCACACCGGCAAGCTCGAGATCATGGTGGCCCCCGACTTCCGGGGCCAGGGGGTCGGTCGGGCCCTCATGGAGGCCGGGCTGCGCTGGGCCGAGTCCCATCCCGAGCTCGAGAAGCTCGGCCTCTCGGTCTTCACGGACAACACCCGGGCCATCGACCTGTACCGCCAGTACGGCTTCCGCGAGGAGGGGCGCCGCCCGCGGGAGTTCCGCCTCGAGGATGGTCGCTACATGGACGACATCCTCATGTACCGCTTCACGGTGTAGGCGCCGGCGTCCGGGCCAGCCGACCACCCAGCGCGAGCTCGAGGCGCACCACCGGGGCCGGACCGTCCCGGCCCACCGCCACCCCGAGGCTGGTGTCGAGGGACCACCGGCCCCCGAGGGGCGCGGTGACCCCGGCGCGGGCGATGCCGCGCAGCCGGGAGTCGGCCGCCACCCCGAGCCAGGCCGCGCCGAAGACCACCGGGGAGAGCCGCGCCCCCACCTCGGCCTGGGCGCGGGAGCCGCCCTGCACCCGCACCACCCCTGACCAGGCCCCGCGGCCCAGTCGGACCCCCACCGCCCCAGATCGGGAGAGCACACGTCTGAACTCCAGTCACGTGAAACGATCTCGTATGC
>CAZPJM010000146.1:0-11876 GCA_964586865.1 uncultured Enterobacteriaceae bacterium | reverse complement strand
GCCGGGCCCGCGCCGCCTCGGTGCTGCGCCGCCGCGGCGAGCCCGTCTCGCCCGCCCTCCCCATCGCGGCCGGGGTCGCGCACGGGCTGTCCATCCCGCTGGTCATCGCCGGCCTGTTCAACGCCGACGCCCTCCCGGCGGTAATCCCGGGCGCGGCCCTCTACCTGACCGGCGTGGGTCTCTCCTGGGGCAGCGCCAACGGGGCTCTCGGCCGGATCCGCGGTCCCCGGGCCGCCGTCCACCCGGGCCTGGTCGCCCGGGGAGCCCCCGGCATGACGGTCTCCGTGGTGCTCGGGGGTCCACCTTCCCGGGGACGGTGAACGGTCACCTCTCCGTGCCCGGTCCGGGACGCGCCCTTCCCACCCACGTCACGATGTGGCATATCGGGACCTCCGGTGATGGAGGTTCCCATGCGCGCCACCGCCCTCTCCCCGCTCCTCCTGCTGGCCCTCGTCGCCTGCACGGGCGGTGATCCCGCCCCCATCGACACCGGCGAGGACGAAGACACGGATGTGGAGTTCGTCGACGAGGACGAGGACGGCTTCACCACCGAGAACGACTGCGACGACGCCAACCCCGACGTGAACCCGGGCAAGTCGGAGATCTGCAACGAGATCGACGACAACTGCGACGGCAACATCGACGAGGGCTTCGACAACGACGGCGACGGCTTCTGGAATGAGCAGGCCTGCGACTTCGGCACCGACTGCGACGACCGGGACGACGATCGCTACCCCGGGGCCGAGGAGGTCCCGTACGACGGCGAGGATCAGGACTGCGACGGGGTCGATCTGTGCGATGTGGACGGCGACGGGGTGGACGCCGGAGAGGGCTCGTGCGGGGGGGACGACTGCGACGACATGTCGGACACGGTCTTCCCGGGCGCCGAGGAGATCCCCTACGACGGCATCGACCAGGACTGCCGCGGCGGGGATCTCATCGACGCGGACATGGACGGGCACGACAGCGAGGACTTCGGCGGGGACGACTGCGACGACAGCGACCCGGCCTTCAACCCCTCGCGCATGGACTGGCTCAACGACGAGGTCGACCACGACTGTGACGGCAGTGACGGGCGCAACGCGGACTTCGCCCTGGCACGTGCGCCCAAGGTGGTCGACGGCACCATCGATCAGCCCGGGCTGCTCGGGGTCGAGATGGTCCTGTGCGACCTGGACGGCGACGGCGGCGACGATCTGCTCTACACCTACCCCTTCTCGAACAGCTATCGGGGCTTCGCCGGTATCTTCCGGTCCCTCCGCTCCAACCTGCTCACCGACGAGATGACGGCGAGCGACGGGGACATCCGGATCACCGGCGGCAGCACCAACAGCTTCCTGGGCATGATGGCCGCCTGCGGCGACATCGACGGTGACGGCAACATGGACATCCTCCTCGGGAAGGGGGAGATCAACTTCAGCACCTTCGACAACGACTTCGCGCTGCTCGTCTGGTACGGGACGGGGAGCTGGTCCACCGACATCAGCGAGGCCAGCGCCGACGTGGTGTGGACCCTGGACCGCATTCCCGAGCCGGGCGACGAGGGCGTCGTCTACAGTGTACCCATCGAGCTGATGGACCTGGACGGGGACGGCGCGGACGAGGTCGTCATCCCCTGGAATGCATCCTTCCCCGGCGTCGATGCGGATCAGGTCTGGATCCTGCCCGGACAGCGGTACAGCGGCGAGCAGCCGCTCGACGAGGTGGAGCGCACCACCCTCACCATGGCGGATCCCGCCGACGTGGACGGCGCGGGGCTGGGCATCCACCCCCTCCCCGACCTGGACGGGGACGGCGCCCGGGACTGGGCCATCGGCCAGAGCGCCTACCAGCTCGTCCCCGAGCCCACCGAGGGCGACCCGGTCTTCGAGGGCCGGGTCCTCCTGTTCAGCGGCCTCCCCGGCGAGGATGGGACCTTCGAGGATCTGGCCTACGCCTCCTACCTGGGCGAGCCGGACCAGTACCTGGGCTGGGGCGTCGTGGCCGCCGACGTGGACGGCTCGGGCACCCCCGACCTGATCCTCTCCTCGGCGCGGGACAGCCTGTACGGCGGCGAGAACAGCGGCGCGCTCTACGTCTTCCTCGACCCGGGCGCCACCACCGGGGCGGTGGATCCGGCGGCCGAGGTGGACACGGTCGTCACCACCCCGGCGGCGGAGCGCTACTTCGGGTGGTCGCTGCTGAACGTCCCCTACGACGTCGATGATGACGGTCTCGACGAGCTGCTGGTCCGGGAGCGCCGGATCGCCTTCGACGGCACCAGCAATGACCACCTGCACCTCATGGGGGGGCGCTTCCTGACGGGCGAGGAGGTCCGGGTGCGGGACAGCCACCTGGCCTACTGGGAGCGCCAGTTCGAGGCCGCCGACACCTTCCGGACCGTGGCGACGGGCGATCTGGACGGAGACGGGCTCATCGACCTGGCCTTCTCGGCCCCGTTGGCGACCCTCGGCGGGAGGACCCAGGCGGGGCGGATCTACCTCTACCTCTCGGGGGATCACCCCTGGGGCTACACGGTGGGCTTCCCCGAGGAGGAGTAGGGCCCGGTCAGGGCAGCCGCAGATCCACCACCACGGGCAGGTGGTCGCTGGCGGTCTCGCAGGCGTAGCGGTCCGGGGGATCCCCGGCGAGGGGCAGGCCGGGCCCCTGGCCCTCGTCGGTGGAGTCGTACACCTCGCCGGCCGCGTCCCGGGTCAGGGCTTCGGGGACGAGGACGTAGTCGAGGCGCCGGTCCGAGGCGGGGCGGGTGGCGTCGCGACCGTCGCGCTGGAGGGCGGGCACGGGGACGACCCTCGCCTGGGCGAGCAGGGCGAAGACATCGTTGGGGAGGCCCTCTCCCGCCAGCCGCTCCCGCACGTCGGCGCCCAGGCTCAGACCCCGCGGCAGGCCGGCGGGCGGGCGGGTCCAGGTGAGGGGCGTGTCGGGGGGATCGTCCAGGTCGTCGTTCAGATCGCCCAGGACCACCACCGGACCGTCGCCGGTGGCCGCCTGCCCGAGACGCACCGCGTCCACCGTCCGTCGGAAGGCGTCGCTCTGGGAGAAGCCGCTCTTCAGGTGATCCACCACCACGACCGGATCGACGCCCTCCCCGGGCAGGTCCACCCGGGCGCGGACCGGAAGGCGGGTGATGTCGTCCGCAGCGGGATCGCCCGACAGCTCCGCCGCGGTCAGGCCGCCGGCGTCCCACAGCGGGTGTCGGGACAGGAGGGCGGAGCGGAGATCCCCGAAGGGGTTGGTGCGCGGGACCACGTGGTAGGCGTAGCCAGCGGCCTCGGCGAGCTCGGAGAGGTCATCGGCCTCCCCGGCGTCCACCTCGTTGATGCCCACCACATCGGCGTCGATCCGGGCCAGCACCGCCACGGTGGCCTCGAAGGCGGCGCTGCCCGGGCGATCCACCCGCTCCAGGTTCCACGAGGCCACCCGCAGGTGGCGCGGCTCGGCGCCGACGCCCGGGTCCGTGTCGGTCGGCGGGTCCGACCCCGCGCACCCCACCAGGACCGCGCCCAGAACCCACCCGCGCATGCAGCCTCCGACACCGGCGCCTAACCGGCGCGGGAGGGCGCGACCCCGTCCGACCCACCGGCATCGAGACCACGGCATGTCGTCGCCCCGCGTGACGCGTGACCGTCGATCCCGCCGCATCCGCCCGAGGGTGGGGGTTGTCCCATCCCGGTGCGGGTGGCATGCCCCGTGCAGCACCGGCGGGCCCCCCGACCTGGAGATCCCATGCGTGAGATGAGTGTCGATGTCGCCATCATCGGAGCCGGAACCGCCGGCCTCAACGCCCGCCGCGAGGCGGAGCGGGCCGGGCGGAGCTGGGTCCTCATCGAGGCGGGACCCTACGGCACCACCTGTGCCCGGGTGGGCTGCATGCCCTCCAAGCTCCTCATCGCCGCCGCCGATGCGGCCCATGCTGCGCGCGACGCCAGGCGCTTCGGCGTCGAGGTGGAGGGGGTCCGGGTGGACGGCCGCGCGGTCATGGACCGGGTGCGGCGCGAGCGGGACCGCTTCGTCGGCTTCGTGGTCCGGGACACGGAGGCCCTGGATCCCGAGCGGCGCCTCCGTGGCTTCGCCCGCTTCGTCGGCCCCACCACGCTGCAGGTGGGGGACGAGGTCCGGGTGCACGCCAAGTCCATCGTGCTGGCGACCGGATCCGCCCCGTGGATCCCCCCGGTCCTCGAGCCGGTCCGCGACCGGGTGCAGCTCAACGACCACGTCTTCGACTGGGAGGATCTCCCGGACAGCGTGGTGGTCTTCGGCACCGGCATCATCGGCCTCGAGCTCGGCCAGGCACTGCACCGCCTGGGGGTCCGGACCGTGCTGCTCAACCCCTTCGACGACCTGGGGCCCTTCACCGACCCCGAGGTGGGCCGGGTGGCCCGGCGGGTCCTCGGCGCCGAGCTGGACCTGGGGCTCGGCGTGGAGATCCACGAGGTCGCCGCGGCCGGCGAGGGCGTCCGCGTCCGGTGGACCACCGCCGATGGCTCCGAGCGCGACGAGACCTTCGATGTGGTCCTCTCGGCGGCGGGCCGGCGGCCCTCCCTGGAGGGGCTCGATCTCGAGGTGGCCGGCGTCCCCCTGGACGATCGGGGCCGGCCGGTGAGCGACATGCGCACCCTCCAGCTCGGCGACACGCCCATCTTCCTGGCCGGCGACGCGGCCGGCCACCGTCCGCTGCTCCACGAGGCCAGCGACGAGGGGCGCATCGCGGGCGCCAATGCTGCGCGCTTCCCGAAGGTCGAGGCGCGGATCCGGCGTACACCCCTGGCGGTGGCCTTCACCCATCCCCAGATGGCGCTGGTGGGTCTGCGGTGGGCGGATCTGGACCCGGACCGCACCGAGGTGGGCACCGTCAGCTACGAAGACCAGGGCCGCGCCCGGGTGATGGGCGTGAACCAGGGACTGGTCCGGATCTATGCGGATCGGGACACCTGCCGTCTGGTGGGGGCCGAGCTGTTCGGGCCGCGGATGGAGCACATGGCCCACAGCCTGGCCTGGGTGACCCAGCGCGGCCTGCACCCCACCGACGTGCTGAGCCTGCCCTTCTACCACCCGGTCCTGGAGGAAGGACTCCGCACCGCGCTCCGCGACCTGTCGACCCGGCTGCGCATCGCGGGCCGCTGCCCCCCCGAGGACTGCGCCACCGCCCCCGGGACCTGAGGGCCGGGCGGGGGCGACCGCTGCCCACGGTCCGTCGACCGCTCACCACGAGGTGTTGGCGGCGGGCTCGACCCGGGGGCCGGGGCGGATAGGGGCTCCCCATGCAGCACACCCCTGTCGATCTGGAGGCCCTCCCCGGGGCCCAGGACCCCCTCGAGGAGGTCGCCAACAGCATCAGCCACGGTCTGGGGGCGGCCTTCTCCATCGCCGGCCTGGTCCTGCTGGTGGTGTGGGCGAGCCTCGGGGGCGATCCCTGGCGCATCGTGGCCGTGTCGGTCTACGGCGCCAGCCTGGTCATCCTCTTCTCGGCGTCCACGCTCTACCACGCGGTGCGCAATCCCAGGCTCAAGCGGATCTTCTGGGTCCTGGACCACGCCAGCATCTACCTGCTCATCGCGGGGACCTACACCCCCTTCACCCTGGTGACCCTCCGCGGGGGCTGGGGGTGGTCCATCTTCGGGGTGCAGTGGGGCCTGGCGCTGCTGGGGATCCTCTACAAGCTCTTCTTCATCGGCCGCTACCCCGCCGTCTCGGTGGCGCTGTACATCGTCATGGGCTGGGTCGGGGTCATCGCGGTCTGGCCCATCCTGCAGGCCCTCCCCCTCGCCGGGGTGGGCCTGGTGGCGTTGGGCGGGGTCCTCTACACCGCCGGTGTCGTGTTCTTCCGTTGGTTCTCCCTCCGCTTCCACCACCTGTGGTGGCACCTCTTCGTCCTCGCGGGAGCAGCCGTGCACTGGGTGGCGGTGGGCTGGTACGTGGTGCCCGGTCCATGACCCCGTGCCGCGCCCTGGAGGCCTCGTGATCATCCACACCCTGCTCATCAAGCTCGATGCGGACCACGAGGATCCCCCCACCCGGGCCGCCGTGGCCGCCTCGGCGCGGGGCAACCTGGGGGCGCTCGAGGGGGTGCGGAGCCTCGAGGTGGGCCTTCCCGCCGACGAAGCGGTGGAAGGATCGTGGGACGTGGCGGTGTGGCTGCGCTTCGACGACCTCTCCCGGGCCCGGGCGGTGCTGGAGGGTCCGGCCTTCGGGCGCTGGGTGGCCGAGCAGCTCACGCCGCGCGGGGCCTTCGTCAAGGGGTGGTCCTTCCGCCTGGGGTGAGGCCCTTTCGTGGACAGGGGCGCGCGGGGCGTCTACACCGGCAGGAAGCTCGGGAGCCCCGTGAGACGACCCGCCCTGTGCCTGCTGCTCGCGCTCGGCTGCCGCGGCGACCCTCCCGGCTGGGAGGCCACCTCGGGCGTGAGGGTCCGTCCCACCGGTGGGCCCACGGGCGGCGCGGTGACGGCGCTGCTGGCCGAGGGCGATGCGCTGTGGGTCGGCACCGCCTCGGGCCAGGTCTTCCGCTCCCGCGACGCCGGCGCGACCTTCGACCGCACGGCCCCGCTGCCCGCCTTCGTGGGCTTCGTCGATCCGGACCCGGTCACCGCCCTGGCCCGGACCCGGGATCGGCTCTGGATGGCCTCGGGGCGGCGGGTGTGGTGGTCGGACGACGACGGGGCGAGCTGGGTGGAGCAGGAGGAGGACCGGTGGACCCCCACCGACCAGGTGGTCGGTCAGGGCGACGTGGCCTGGTTGCTCCACGATCCGGCGGTCCCCTGGCGCCACCCGGACACGGGCACCCCCGATCAGCCCATCGACGAGCTGTTCCGGGACCTGGACGCCGTCGGGTCGGTGGTGGTGGGGGTGACCGGCGACTGCGGGCTCCGTCGCAGCACCGACGGTGGCGCGACCTTCGTGACGGTGGCCCCACCCGAGGGGACGTGTCCCGCCCGGACCTGGCTCGAGGGCGGGGACTGGTGGGTGCACGACCCCGGTGTGGACGACGACCCGTCCGGGACCTGGGTCCGGCGGGGCGAGGGCTGGGAGGCGGCCGGTCCCCCTGACATCCGCGACCTGGCGTGGGCGGTGGGCACGACCTGGTTCGCCACCGACGCGGGCCGGGTCGTCGATGCCGACGGGGAGCTCCTCGAGGGGCCCGAGGGGGTGCGGGTCCTGGCCGGCACCGAGGATGCCCTGTGGATCGGCGCTTCCGACGGGCTCTGGCGCTACGACGGGGGGGCCGCGGCCGCGCCGGTCCGGGAGGGACTGACGGGCATCGCCACGGTGGCCGGGCGCCAGGACGGGGAGACGCTCTGGGTGGCCGGCCCGGGCGCGGTCCACGCCTTGGAGGAGGGGCGCTGGAGGGAGGTGGGGCGGCCCGGGGACGAGATCACCACCCTCGCCGCGCGCGAGGGGCGGGTGGTGGCGGGCACCACGGCCGGCCCGGCCTGGATCGCGGGCCCTTCGCCGGTGGGGGAGGGCTGGCCGATGCAGGAGCGCGAGGCCGTGCCGGCGCCGGTGGGGGGTCTGGCCTTCCTGCCCGGTGGTGCCCTGGTGGCCACCACCACGCCGGACCTGGAGGTGGCCCGGACCCTGTCGGCCGAGCCCGGCGCCCCCTTCTTCGAGGTCTCCATCCAGGTTCCGGTGGGCGCCCGCTCCCCCCTCGCCCTCTGGCCCCTCGCCGACGGGGTGCTGGCCACGAGCCTGTGGGGCTGGGCCATCGCCCAGGCCCCGACGGACTGGCAGGAGGTGGGCCCCGGGGCCTTCGATCGCCCGCCCTACCCGATCGTCCGGGATGTGGCCGTGGGCGGGGGCGAGACCTGGGTGGCCCTGGTGGACGTGCTCGACGAGGTGCTCCCGTGCGAGCGCTGCGGGCCGGCCCGCCAGGAGGGCCCCACCTTCCCGGTGCGGACGCTGGGCCTGCCGGCCGAGGTCCTGGTCGAGGGGATCGCGGTGGTGGACGAGGCGGTGCTGCTCACCACCCGCTACCCCGACCCGGCCCTCTACCGGCTCGAGGCGCTGGGCTGGACCCGCCTGGCCCGCCTCCCGGTGGTGCCCCGCGGACCGCTCCACGTCCACGGCGCCATCCTCCGGACCGACACGCTCGGCGCCGGCATCGTCGAGCTCCGCCCGGCCGAGTGAGGGGCCACGCCCCCGGGGTCAGGGAGCCCGGGAGGTCAGGCCCAGCTCCTCGCGGATGCGCTCCGTGCCGTCGAGCTGCTGCAGCACCCAGGCGATGCCGCGGATGTCGACGCAGATGGAGCGGTTCAGGGTGGGCAGGTAGACCCAGTCGGCGGCGATGGACTCCCAGGTGCCGTCGAAGAGGAGGCCCACCAGGCGGCCCCGGCCGTCCAGGACGGCCGATCCGGAGTTGCCCCCCGTGGTGTCGAGGGTGGCGAGGAAGTTGAGGGGCACATCGCCCAGGGCGGGGTCGGCCCAGGGGCTGTCCGCGCCGCGCCGGGCCGCCTCGACCAGGTCGCTCGGGGCGTCGAAGGGGGCATCGCCGGCCTTGTCCGCCAGGCCGGCCAGGGTGGTCTGGGGGGTGGCGAGGAGGCCATCCTTCGGGGTGTAGCCCCGGACATGGCCCAGGGTCAGGCGCAGGGTGCCGTTGGCGTCGTCGTACATGGGGGTGCCCTGCTCGGCGTGCCAGGCCGCGAGGGCGGCGTACCAGGTCGGCCGGACCCGGAGGAGCTCGCCCCGGCGGGCCTCGTACGCATCCTGGCGCGGGGCCTCCCAGTCCACCAGCACCGCGGCCAGCTCGAGCCAGGGGTCCTCCGAGGCGCGGAGGGTGGCGGCGTCCTGGTCGAGGAGGGCGAGGCGGGCCTCCACGTCGGTGAGGGGCGGGTCGTCGTACAGGGCGTCGAGGGCGGCCTCCCGCCCCCCCCGGGCCTCGAGCCAGTCGTCGAGGGCCTCGATGCGGCGCGCCTCGGGCTGGGCCTGGTAGCGCTGGAGGAGCAGGTCCAGGACATCGCGATCCGCCGCCATCACCAGGGTCCGGTCCAGGCGCCGGAAGCGGTCCTCGATGCGGTCACGGTCCCGGTCGCGGTAGCCGGCCTCCCGCTTCACGTCCGGCTTCTCCCGCTCCTCGGCCCAGCGCAGGGCCGTCCGGGCCACGCCCAGCAGGTCGGAGCCCCGGGCCAGCCAGCGCAGCACCAGCTCCTCGTGGCTCTCGGCGTGATCCTCGCGGAGCACCGCCTCGTAGGTCTCCAGATCGCCAAGCCAGCGGGACCGGGAGCGGTCCTCGCGGAGCCAGGCCTCGACCGCCTGCTCGGTGGCGCGCTTCTCGGCCACCAGGCCGCCCCGAGCCAGGCCCTCGAGCAGCCCGTCGCTGTTCTTGATGCCATTGGAGAGGCGGCTGATGGGGGCCCCCAGCCGCGCCGCGGCCTCCGGGTCGGCGTCGGCGTGGCGCTGGAGGACCGCTCGAACGTCTCGGTACAGGGAGAGGGCGTCTGGAAGGTATTCCTCGCTGTACCAGGCCAGGGTCATGGCCCGGGTGTGCCGGCGGGTGCGCCCCGGGTAGCCGGCCACCATGACGAAGCTGTCGGGCTCGGCGCCGGTGGGGTCGATCTCCAGGTGGTGGGGCGGCTCGTAGGGGACGTTCTCCGCGCTGAAGGGCGCGCTCTCCCCGTCGGGGGACACGTAGGCGCGCAGGAGGGCGAAGTCGGTGCCGTGCCGGGGCCACATCCAGTTGTCCACGTCGCCGCCGAACTGGCCCACCGACAGCGGTGGGGCCGCCACCAGCCGCACGTCCTGGATCTCCAGGCTGCGGATCAGCCGGAAGCTGCTGCCCCCCAGGAAGGCCGCCACCCGGCACCGCCGGTGGGGGGTGCGCTCGCAGTCCCGGACCAGCCGTGCCTTGGCCTCCTCGATGCGCTGGTAGCGCTTCTGGCCGCCGGTCCGCGGGCCCACCCGGCGCAGGACCTGGTCCGTCACGTCCTCGATGGACTCCACCACCCAGACGTGGCCCCCCGGGCCCACCGGCAGCTCGTCGTCCGGCGTGGCGGCCACGTGGCCGTCGCGGTGCCGGTTGGCCTCGGCCGAGCTGTTGAACTGCAGGTAGCCCTCGACGCAGTGGTGGTTGGTGAAGAGCAGGCCGTCGGGCGAGACGAAGCTGGCCGAGCAGAAGCCCAGCGAGGCGATGGCCCCCAGCGGTGCCTCGAGGGGATCGGAGAGGGCCTCGGGGGGCAGCTCCAGCCCCCGCTCCTGCCAGGCCGGGCCGATCTCGGGGAGCTGCTCGGGCAGCCACATGCCCTCGTCGGCGTGGGCGAAGGGGACGAGGGCGAGGAGCATGGACAGCATGAGGCCTCCCGGCGGCGAGCGGCCCCGGGTAACGCGGCGGCGGCCGCTCCGGGTCAGCGCTGCTTGCGGGAGCGGAGCGGTGCCGCCTCGTACCAGCCCGAGCCGGATGCGAAGGCGCTCGGGGCCGGGCCCATGTCGGCCCGGTGCAGCGCCAGGACCTCGGCCAGGGGCACCTGGATGCGGTCGGGGCCCTGGGGGAGGGCCAGGTCCAGGTCGTCGGTGGCGATGGTGCCCACCAGGACGGTCCCGGTCCGGAGCTCCACCCGCCAGCGCCCGTCTCCGGGCCCCATGGGCGCGATGGAGGCGCACTCGGAGAGGCGGGGGGAGAAGGTGCCCAGCCGGGTCTCGAGGGGCAGGGTGGTGGCCCCGGCGTCCACGAAGACGTCGTCGCCGAACGAGGTCCGTACCCGGAACAGCCCGTCCTCGGGCCAGTGGGTCCGCCCCCGGAGCTGGAGGCGCCCCACGTCGTCCATGGGCAGCTCCACCGTGGCGAGGTCACCGCCGATGGCCACGTCCACCGACAGGGAGGGCTCGGCCCATCGGCCCACCAGCTCGGTCCCGTTGCGGAGCCACACCCGGACGTGGTCCCCCGAGCCGGCCAGGTCGTTCCCCTCCACCGGCTCCACCTCGCCCACGTCGACCAGGGGGATGTCCAGCGCCCCCAGCCCCCCCTCCAGCCGGAGTCGGCCGGTGTGGACGGCCCCCACCAGCACCTGCCCCTCGTCCAGGGTGGCGCGGACCGGGGTGCCTTCGGGGTCGGAGCAGTCGGGGAGCAGGCCGGTGATGAGGGCGCCGGCGTTCAGGACCAGGGCGATTCGCATGGGGACCTCCTGGCTCGCCGGGACCGCGGGCCCGGGGCCGGGTTCCCCCGCCGGTCGTCAGCGGTCGTCACCGCCTGTCGACGGCTCGCCCGGGGTGCCCGGCGGTCCGCTCGGGCTCTCGGGCCACGGCCCCCAGGGCTGCCGCGGCATCTTCTCGAAGGCCACGCCCTTGCTGCCCTCGGGATTGGCGCTGTGCAGCAACAGGCCCTCCGACCACGGCAGGGTCTCGTCGCCGACCTGGATGCGCCAGTCGGGGTGGGTCGGGCCGTTGGTCACCGGGCCCGCCCCGCCGATGGCGTCGTAGCCGGGGGGCAGTCGGATCTCGGTGCCCTCGCCGAAGCGGATGACGTGCAGGGTGCGCCCGCCCCGGTCGGTCATGGTGGCGCGGGTGAGGGGGGCGTCGGGCGGGGTCTCCCGCGGCACGATGGAGAGGTTGTGGAGGCCGGCCAGGCCGCTGGTGCCGGCCCCGGGGGCCGAGACATCCCACCAGGAGACCACCATGCCGTCCTCGCCGGCACCCTCGACGGTGCTGCCCAGGCGGGCGGCCTGGAAGGGCGGGTCGAGCTCGAGGCGGATGCCGAAGCCCACCAGGGCCACGTCGGGGTAGCCGGGCGCCTCGGTGGCGGGGGGGATGGGCTGGGGCTCGGCGCTGGCCGGGGGGCTGTCGTCGCCCGGCGTGCCGCCGGCGGCATCACCGGCTGGGGTGTCGGCGGTCGCGCTGCCGGCTACCGTGTGAGAGGCAGGGATAGAGGGCCTGGAGAGAGTAGATGTGTAGCA
>CAZPJM010000145.1:0-11912 GCA_964586865.1 uncultured Enterobacteriaceae bacterium | reverse complement strand
GGTGGGGGGGCGGGTGAGCCTGGGCTTCGAGCGGGGCGGTGAGCCCGTCACCGTCGACCTGCCCGTGGGCGACCTCCACGCCATCACGCCGGCCACCTTCCTGGAGGCCGGGCGGGGGATCTTCCACCCCCTCTCCTACATGCAGGCCCGCAACCACAACCTTCCGGTGGACGGCGTGTACCTGGCCCAGCCCGGCTACGCCTTCCAGAACGGCGGGGTCCCCTCCGGAGCCATCATCGACAGCCTGGACGGGGTGGACACGCCCGACCTGGACACCTTCCAGCGCGAGCTGGCCGGCAAGCCCGACGGGGCGCGGGTGCGGGTGCGGTACCACCTGGTCGGGGATCCCCGCCAGGAGCGCGAGGCGGTGGTGTCCATGGACCGGTCCTGGCACGCCTTCCGGCGCTGCACCCGCGATCCGCTCACCGGGGACTGGCCGTGCGAGGACGCTGGCCCGCCTCCCGAGCCCGAGCCTCCCGCGCCCGCCACCGTCCGCTTCCCGGCCCAGGGCAGCCGCGCCGCCCGGGCCCTGGCGCCCTCCCTGGTCCGCGTCGACGTGGACATCCCGTACCCCACGGCTGGGGTGAAGGACGCCAACTACCGCGGGGCGGGGCTCATCATCGATGCCGAGCAGGGCCTCGTCGTGGCCGATCGGGACACGGTCCCGGTGCGCCTGGCCGACATCGTCCTCACCTTCGGGGGTCAGGCCCGGATCCCGGCCACGGTCCGCTACCTCCACCCGGTCCACAACTACGCCGTGCTCGAGTACGATCCAGCCCTGCTCGGCGACTCGGAGGTCCGGGCCGTCACCTTCCGGGACCGCCCGGTCGAGGCCGGCGACACGGTGTGGCAGATCGGCATCGACGCCGCCGGCAACCTGGTCGACTACAAGACCAGCGTGGCGCGCACCGGGGCCTTCGGGCTCGGGGCGTCTCGGACCCCCCGCTTCCGGGACACGAACGTCGAGGGCTTCTGGCTCACGGATGCGCTGCCGGCGGTCGGCGGGGCCATCACCGACCGCAAGGGGCGGGTGCTGGCCGGCTGGATGAGCTTCAAGGACCAGCGCCGGGGCGACGCCTCGTTCCGGGCCCTGCCGGCCCGCTTCCTCACCCGGGTGACCGAGCCCCTCCGCGAGGGCCGGCCGGTGGCGTACCGGACCCTCGGGGTGGAACTGGGCGAGATCTCCCTCGCCGATGCCAGGGACCGGGGCCTCTCCGACGCCGCCTCGGCGACCCTGCTCGACCACGACCCCGACCGGCGCCGGGTCCTCGAGGTGGAGCGTGTGTGGGGCGGCAGCGCCGCCGAGGGGGTCCTTCGCAACGGGGACCTGCTCCTCGCGGTCGACGGCGAGCCCATCACCCGCATGCTCGAGGTCGAGGACCTGACCCGCTCCGAGCAGCTCTCCCTGACCGTGCTGCGGGATGGCGAAGAGCTGGACCTCTCGCTCGAGACCACGCCCGTCGACGGCGATGGGGTCACCCGACTGGTCCAGTGGGCGGGCCTCATCGTCCACGAGCCCCACCGCGAGGTGGCCGCCCAGTCGGGCACGGTGCGCGACGGCGTGTACGGCTCCTGGATCTGGTACGGCACCCCCGCCTTCGACAGCGCCATCCGCCCGACCCGGCACATCGTCGAGATCGACGGCACGCCCATCACCGACCTGGACTCCTTCCTCGAGGTGGTCAGGGACGACCGGGACCGCCAGCCGGTGCGCGTCACCCTCGAGGCCCTGGATGGGCGGGTGCAGGTCGAGACCATGAAGCTCGACCTGCGCTACTGGCCGACGACGGAGGTTCGCTGGGAGGATGGGCGGTGGGTGCGCCGCGAGGTGGCCACCGACGCCCCTCCGCCGGCCTCGCCGGAGTAGTCTGCCCGACCCGGCTGGAGCCGCCCCGCATGGCCGAACCCACCCCCGCCGCCGCGCCGTCGGGGTCCCCGCTCAAGCTGGGGACCTTCGTGGGGGTCTACACACCCACGGTGCTGACCATCCTGGGCCTGATGCTCTACCTGCGCATCGGCTGGGTGGTGGGCAACGCCGGCATCGTGGGGGCCATCGCCATCGTGGTGCTGGCCAACGTGATCACCCTGCTCACCGCCCTGTCCATGAGCGCCCTGGCCACCAACATGCGGGTCGGGGTGGGGGGCGCCTACTACCTCATCAGTCGCACCCTGGGGCTCGAGTTCGGGGGGGCCATCGGCATCCCGCTCTACATGTCCCAGACGCTCTCCATCACCCTGTACGCCTACGGGCTCGGCGAGTCGATGGGCCTGTTCGGGCCGGTGCTGCTGGGCGAGGCCACCTGGGAGTCGGCGGGGCCCTGGGTCATCCAGGGGATCGCCGTGCTCACCGTGGTGGGCGTCACCCTCGTGGCGGCCCGCAGCACCGAGCTCACCCTGAAGGCCCAGCTCCCGGTGATGGGCCTCATCGGCCTCTCCCTGCTGGCGCTGCTCCTGGGCGTCGACTGGACCACGATCCGGGCCGACAGCTGGGGCTCGTACGGCGATCCCGACGTGAACGGCTTCTGGGGCACCTTCGCGGTCTTCTTCCCGGCGGTCACCGGGGTGCTCGCCGGGGTCTCCCTGTCGGGCGACCTCGAGGACCCGCGTCGGGCCATCCCCCTCGGGGCGCTGGCGGCGGCGGCCACGGGCTTCGTGGTCTACATGGTCGTCCCCATCGCCCTCTCCTTCGCCGCCGACACCACCGCGCTCACCGAGAACAACCTGATCTGGACCCAGGTGGCCATCCTGGGGCCGGTCCTCATCATGCCGGGGCTGTGGGGCGCCATCCTCTCCAGCGCCTTCGGCAGCATCCTGGGCGCCCCGCGGACCCTGCAGGCCCTGTCCTTCGATGGCCTGGCCCCCAAGGTGCTCGGCCAGAACGACGCCGAGACGGGCGAGCCGGTGCTCGGGCTGCGGCTCTCGGGGGGCATCGCCCTCGCCGCCGCCTTCCTGCTGCCCGATCTGAACGCCGTGGCCGAGTGGGTGACCGTCTTCTTCCTGACCGCCTACGGGGCCCTGAACATCGTGGCCTGCGTCGAAGCCCTGGTGGGGGATCCGGGCTTCCGGCCCACCCTGCGGGTGAACTGGATCTTCTCGGCGCTGGGCGGCGTCGGCTGCTTCGTGGCCATGGCCCTCATCAACCCGGTGGCCTGCGTGGTGGCCATCAGCGTCGAGGGCGTCATCTTCTACGCCCTCTCCCGGCGCTCCCTCCAGAAGACCTGGGGCGATGTGCGCACCGGGCTGTGGCTCTCGGCGGCCCGCTACGCCCTGCTCCAGCTCCGCCGCAGCCGGGTCGATCCCCGCAACTGGCGGCCCCACATCCTGATCTTCACGAGCCGGGTGGCCGAGAACATCCCCATGATCCGGCTCGCGGGCGAGATCGGCCGTCACCGCGGGATCGTCACCCTCATGGAGCTGTTGGTGGGCGAAGAGGTGGACGCCGGGCGCATGGCCGAGCGCCTCGAGGAGAATCGCCGGACCGTTCGGAAGGCCCGTCTCCAGTCCTTCTGCGAGGTGGCGGCGGTGCCGGATCTGCTCGGCGGCATCACGGCGGTCACCCAGGCCAATGGCTTCGCGGGGCTCCAGTCCAACACGGTGATGCTGGGCTGGCCGGGCAAGGAGGGCCCGGGTCTCACGCGGATCCTGGCGCTGGTCCGCACCCTCTCCGACCTGGAGAAGTCGGTCATCGTCTACCGGAGCGGCCCCACCAACGAGCGGGCCCCCCAGCCCCGCATCGTGGTCTGGTGGAAGGGCCGGGAGCACAACGGCGACCTGATGCTGCTCGTCGCGCACCTCCTCCGAGGGGGGCCGTCGTGGCGGGGCGCCACCATCTGGCTCAAGAGCGTGGTCCCCGACCAGCAGGCCGCGCTCCGCCGCCGCCAGGAGTTCGAGGAGCTGCTCCCCGACATCCGCATCGACGCCGAGGTCGAGGTGATCGTCAACCCGGAGGGGCAGGAGCCGGTGCGCGATCTCATCCGCAAGGGCAGCCGCGAGGCCGATCTGGTGCTGCTGGGGCTGCCGGTGCCCGCGCCGGGCGAGGATGCCTCCTACGCCGACCTGGTGACCGACCTGGTGGAGGGCCTGCCCCAGACCCTGCTGGTCCACAACGCCGGACCCTTCCGGGGCCGGCTCGTGTAGTCGTCGCCGTCCGCCGCGGGGCGCGGGCCCGCCGCACCTCGCCACCCCGGGGCCCGGCACCGTCCCGGACCCGGCCCCACCCGGGTTAGCCTCGCCACGGAGGTGAGGATGCGCCGCCTCATCCTGATGCGTCATGCCAAGAGCGACTGGAGCGCCGGCGAGCCGGACCACGGCCGCCCGCTCAACCACCGCGGTCGACGCGACGCCCCCCGGATCGCCACCCACCTGGCCGAGCTCGGGTGGGTGCCGGATCTGGTGCTGGCCTCGGACAGCCAGCGAACCCGCGAGACCTGGGACCGCATGAGCCGCGTCCTGTCGGGGCCCATCCCGGTGCGGACCACCCGGGCGCTCTACCTGGCCGGCCTGGGGGCCCTCCAGGACGAGGCGGCGCGCCTGCCGGAGACGGTGCGGACGGTGCTGGCCCTGGGGCACAACCCGGGCTGGGAGGCGGCGGCGGGCCGGCTCGCCGGGGCGCCCATCCGGATGACCACGGCCAACGCGGCCCTGTTCGAGCTCGGCGAGGTGGGCTGGGAGGCGGCGCTGGAGGCGGCCTCGCCGCGCCTGCTCACCGTGCTCCGGCCGAAGGAGCTGCCCTGATGCGCAGTCCCGGCCTTCGGGCGGGCCGGGCGACGGGAGTTTGCGTCACGGAAGGCTAGCGCCACAGGGCGGAGGTGAGGCCGGTGGCCAGGTCGACGCGGGCCACGGCGTCCTGCCCGGTCAGGGGGACGAGCACGTGGATGCGGGCGTCCTCGGCGCGCCAGCCATCGCCGGGGTCGCCGCTCCGGACCCCCACCCCCACCGGGTCACCGGGGAGCGCGAAGGCGATCTCGGCATCGTCGGGGAGGATCTGGCCATCGCCGGTGCGATCGCCCAGGACCCGCAGGACACCGTCGTCGATGGAGAAGCGGACCGTCCAGCCGTCGACCGCGGCGGTGGCGCCGCCCTGGAGCAGGAAGCTGATGGAGCCGTCGTCGGAGACGTAGCGCACGTCCTCGACGGCGAGGGCCTCCTGGAGGCCCGAGCGGCTGCCCTCCACCTCCCAGGCCTGGAGGTCCCCCCGGAAGGTGAGGGTCCACAGCTCCTCCCGCGCGAGCCCGGCGCAGTCGTTCACGACCACGTGGCGGGCGTTGGCCCCGTTGCGCTGGAGCCGCGGGCCGTCCTCCACCCCACCGAACTCGATGTCGTAGTCGCCGGCAGCCGCGCCGGTGCCGGCCAGGGCGGTGCGGGGGCCCAGGCCGTCGCTCACCAGGCAGCCCCTGGCGAGATCGTAGAAGACGACCGAGCCGGCGTAGAGGCTGATCGCCAGGGCACGCCCGGTCCGGATCAGCCCGTCGTCGGTGATGGCGGGGAGGGGGGAGGGGCCCGGCAGTCGGTCGATCCCGCGGATGGGTCCGTGCAGGGGGAAGCCGTCGAGCCCGGGGGACCAGGGGTTGAGGTCCACCAGGGTCCCGCTGTCCAGGTCGACCGCCCACAGGCTCCGGCCGTCGGCGGGGACCAGGAAGAGGCGCCCCTCCTCGGGGACCACGGTGAGGTCGAGGACGGGCCAGGGCAGCTCGATGGGGACCGCCGGCGCGGTGCCGTCCTCGGGGACCCGCCACACCACGGACCGGCCGCTGTCGGCCACGAAGATCTCGCCCTCGCCGTGGACGATGTCCTCGGGCTGGGAGCCGGGACCGAGGGGCAGGGTCCGGGCCACCGCGCCCGCCTGGGGGTCCCACCAGAGCAGCTCGCCCTGGTCGGTGGCGGTGTCGAGGGCCGAGACGACCACCTCGCCGCGGTCCGGCAGGGGCGCCAGGGCCCGGGGGAGGCGGCCGTCCAGGTCGTGCTCCACGAGGCCGCTGTCGGTGCTGAAGCGGATGGTCGCGCCCTCCTCGGCCTGGCCGACGAGGGTGAAGGACAACCCCGCGTGCGCATAGGGCTCTCCCGGGACCACCTCGGGGCCGAAGCGGCCGCTCCGGTCGCCCTCGACCCACCAGGTGAACCCGTCGGTGGTGAGGGTCCAGGTGTCGGTGGTGGCGCTGGTCCCCTCGACCTGCAGGCCCTCCAGCCGGACCCCGGGCGGGGCCTCCACCTCGGAGAGGGTGAGAACGGGCTCGACGGGGCCGTCCTCGTCGAGGCCGACGACGTGGGGCACCTCGAGGAGCTGACCGAAGGCCTGATCGGCCGCCAGCACGCCGATCCGGTCGGGCCCCGGGGCCCACCAGGTGAGGTCGGTGAGCACGCGCCGTCGGCCGGTGGCCAGGGGCGGAGCCCGGAGGAAGCTGGCGGTGGGGTCGTCGGTGAGGAAGCGCCCGCTGTCCACCGCCAGCGCGTGGATGGTGCCCCCCGCCTGGTCCGCCACGTAGGCGACCGGCTCCTGGAAGGGGGTCGGGATGTGGGCCGGGGTGGCGGTGATCGCCTGGGGGACGGCGAAGGCGCCCAGGTAGTCGTCCTCGGAGCGACAGCCCAGGAGGGCCGGCCCGGCGAGGAGGAGGAGGGAGAGCGGCGCGGGGCGGATCACCGGTTCACCACCGTGGTCAGCAGCTCGAGGAAGGTGGGGCTGTCCGGGTCGGCGTCGACCACCGCGAGGGTGGAGGAGACGACGCCGTCCTCGACCCGCCCCAGGTAGTTGGCCACCACCGCGTACCGGCCATCGGGAGAGACGCGGACCACGTGGGGGTTCTCGCCGAGGTCGGGGATGTAGCCGACCTCCTCGCCGTAGATGCCCCGGTCCAGGTCGAAGACGGTGAGGCTGTTGTCCCGGAACTGCGCCACGAAGAGGTGGCGCCGGCCGTCCCGGACCCGGACCGCCATGCCCGCCCCGGCGATGGCCTCGCCGCGAAGGCTCCCGAAGGACTCGGCCCCGGCGTCGTTGGCGGCGGTCCGCAGGGGGAGGGCCTGGAGCACGGCGTCCTCCACCAGGTCCTTCTGCCCGTCGTCGGGGACCTGGCGCCCGTCCAGGACCAGCACGGCCTCGGGGCGGCGCCCGGTGGCGTAGAGGAAGGGGCTGCCGGGCACGGGCACCACGTCTCGCAGGCCGAAGCCCCCGTTCTGGCTCCGGATCTGCAGCACCGCCTCGATGTCGCGGTAGTTGGTGTCGGGATCGCCCGGGCGGCTGTCGTCGCGCAGGTCCAGCACCATGACCTGGTTGGCCCGCCGGAACGTGAGCCAGCCGAAGCCCCGGTCCGGGTCCCACCGCAGGCTCGTCACCTCGGCGCCCTCGGTGGTGAAGGCCTGGACGTCCTGGGCGAGGGGGATGCCCGCGGTGGCGGCGCCGCCGGCGAAGGTGGGGAAGGTGAGGGTGTCGCCGGGGGTGGGGTGGCGGACGGCGGGGAACAGACCCACCGCATCGCCGGTCGCCTCGCCGAGTCGCGGGGTCCCCCCCGGCTCGACGCCCTCGCCCGCGAACCAGACCCGCAGCCCGCCATCGTCGGCCTCCACCTCGACCACCGGGTGATGGACCTGGGCCCCGGCGAAGGTGTCGGGGACGGGGGGCAGCCAGGGGGCGCGCTCGCCGGTCAGCCCACGGTGCCGCTCCCACGGGCCCGCGGCATCGGCTTCGTCACTGTCGAGGCGGGCCAGCCCCAGGGTGCGGCGCGCGCCGTCCGAGGCGGCGTAGGCGAGGAAGGTGCCCTCGTCGGTCTGGAACCAGCGGGGATCGGCCACCCCCGAGTCGTCCAGATCGCCGGGCTGTCCGGCGCCGATCCGCCAGGGGTCGTCGGGGCCGGGCTCGAGGGTGAAGGTCCGCCCCCCGTCGGTGGAGCGGGCCGCCCCGATGCGGGTCCGCTCGCGGTCCAAGGCGGTGAACCAGAGCCGCAGCGCCCCGTCCTCGAGCGGCTGGAGGCTCCCGGGGAGGACCCCGGCGCGGGCCCAGTCCAGATCCGGGTCCCAGGGGGTGGGGTCGAGGGTGAAGTCGAGCCCGTCGGCCGAGGTGGCCCGCCGGATGACGGTGCGGCCGGCGCCGCCGGGGGTGGCGAACCACAGGGTCCAGGTGCCGTCGACCTCGGCCATGACGGGGTCGTGTGCCTCGTCCAGGCCCGCCTGCTCCAGGTCGATCAGGGACGTCCTCCGAACGGCCCACCCGTCGCCGTCCTCGCGGAGGAGGGTGAGCCGCCGGCGGCCGTCGGCGCCGAGCAGGGTGCCCAGCAGGTGTCGCACCCCGTCGAGCACGACCACCGCACCCGGTGTGATCCCGTTGGCGCCCAGGTCCGGGTCGACGGTGCCGCCGTCCAGGACGTGGCCGCTGGCGACCCGGAAGGCCAGGCCGCCGGCGTCGGGCACCACGAAGTCCCGACCATCCCGGGCGAAGCCCGACAGGCGGCCCTGGTCGAGCGAGGCCACCCGGAAGCCGGCATCCACGGAGGCCAGGACGCCGGGGCGCGGTGGGTCGGTGGGGTCGACGGCGCCGGGGACGGGCGCGAGGACCTCGACGCCCTCCCAGTGAAGACCGTCCACGGAGGTGGCGCGGGCCAGGTGCCAGGCGCTGCCCTCGAAGGTGGCGAACCAGCCCAGGTAGCGGCCGTCCCGCCAGGTGACGACCGGAGCCGCGGTGTCGGGGGGCAGGCCGGTGGCGGTGGCCACCGGGGCCCAGTCGTCCAGCGCCCCGGCCCGGCTCTCGCCGACGGTCCAGCCCTCCTCGGTCCGGACGCTCATCCACATGCGCCAGCCCCCGAGCCAGCGGTCGACGCGGACGAAGGGATCCTCGAGGGAGAGGGCCCCCGCGTCGGCGGGCTCGAGGACCGGGGCCGGCTGGCGCTCCCAGGTGACCCCGTCACTGGCGGTGGCGACGGCGATGACGCCGGGTGCGTCGGCATCGGTGCGGCCCACATAGGCCAGGCCGAGCCGGTCGGCGTCGATCTCGAAGAGGGCAGGCCCCTCGACCCAGGCGTCGAAGCCCCCACCCACCGAGCCGCGCAGCAGGACCTGATCGTCCAGGACCCAGTCTCTGATGAGCCCGGTGTTGGTGGCGGTGCGCAGATCCCCGTCCAGCGAGAAGGCCAGGCGGGGGACCTGGGCGCCGCCCACGTCGGCCAGGTAGGCGTAGGGGGTGCGGGGAACGGCCCCGAGCTGGTCCCGGGTCACGTCGGCTCCGTCGGGGGCCGGGACCACGCTGCCGGTGCCCACCTGCCAGCGGGAGAGCCCGTCGTCGCTCGCCCACCAGGTCCGGAACGAGGCCTCGGCCCAGGTGAGGGACCAGTCATCGTCGGGGAGGCGGCGCGGGTCGGGGATCCGGACCGACGCCAGGAGCGCGGTGGAGCCCGAGTCGTCCACGTCCACGAAGCGATCGGCACCGACCTCGCCGGTGTCGTCCCGGTCCACCAGGCGGAGGGGGGTGTCCTCGGTGTCGACGACGCTGACGGTCCGGGCCGTCAGGTTGGTGACCCAGGCCCGGCCGGGGGTGGTGATGACGTGGAAGGGATCGTCCTGGACCTGCACCGCGGCCCCCCCCGCCCAGGGGCGCGGGTCCAGGGGGTCGGTGAGGTCGAAGACGCGCACGTCGTCGTCGGACTCGGGGGTGAAGGCATCGGCCGAGAAGCGGGACGGCACCAGGGCCAGATCCGTGCGGTCGATCCGGTCCTCGACGAGCCCGATCTGCCCCAGGTAGCGGGGCGCGTCGGCGGCCCCGCCCGCCACCAGATCGACCCGGTTCTCGGGGATGGACATGTCCAGGGCGTCGAAGTCGATGGCGAGGAGGCTGCCGCTGCGGTGGTTGTAGTAGGGGTCGGCATTGGCCACGAGCAGGATGGTGCGCCCGTCCCGCTCCACGAAGCGCAGGTCGGTGGGCCCGGAGAGGCAGGTGCCGATCCCCACCTCGCCGAAGGTGTAGGCGCCCGGCGGGGGCTCGGCGCAGGGGCCGAAGTCGGTGCCCACCACGCGCGTGCACCCGGCGAGGGCGAGGGCGAGGAGGGGCAGGGCGGCTCGGGGCATGGCGGGTCCCAGGGGCAGGTCCGGCGCACGGTAGCCGGTGGCGTGACCGACCGCACGGGCGTCATCGACCGTCGCGCCGGCCGGTCCACGCCGTGGCCCGAGCCGTCAGGGCCGGGGGTCGAGAGCGGGATTCGCCGGTGACCGAGTGAGACACCCGCGGTCAGGCGTCGAGGAGGATCTCCACCCGGTCGAGCTGGGCCTGGAGCTCGGCCACGTGGGGTCCGGGCAGGCCCTCCCGCTCCACCACGAGCCGGCGCTGGAGGATGCGCCGGAGGCCCGCCAGGTTGCGGTGTCGGACGCACAGCGACAGGGCCGTGTCCCAGGCCCGGACCGCCCCCAGGCGATCGCCGGAGGTGGCGGCCAGATCGCCCTCCATGCGGGCGCACAGCAGGAGCCCCCGCAGGGCGCCAGCCCGCCGGAAGCCCCGCGCCGCAACCGCCATGGCCTCTCGGGCCTCGGCCCGACGCCCCAGGCGCAGGGCGAGCTCGGCCCGCCGCCACCCCACCGCGGCCTCGGCGAGCGGGTGGCCGCGCCCGTCCAGGGCCGCCTTGTCCAGGGCCTCCTGGGCCTGTCCATACCGACGCCGGTTCATGGCGATGGCCGACTGGCCGAGCCGGACGAAGGCCCGCTCCCGGGTGGCCTCCTCGTCGCTGGCCAGGGTGGCCAGGGCCTCGTCGTACAGGGCGGTCGCCCCCACCAGCTCGCCGGCCTGGGCGGCCAGGTTGCCGCTGATCCGAAGCGTGTCGGCCAGGGCGCGGGGGTCGGGCGTCCGGGAGAGCTCGGCGCGGGCCAGGGAGAGCCACTTGCGGGCCCGATCCCGCTGGCCGCGGGCGCTCCACTCGTCGGCGCTGCGGCGGGCCAGGGCAACGAGGGCCTGGCTGGCCCGCGGCCCCCGGAGATCGGCGGCGGCCGAGAGGTGGGCCTCGTGGGCCAGATCGTGGCTGCCCTGGGTGAGGAGGGCGTCGCCCTCGAGCCAGCGCAGGAGACCGCGGCCCAGGCGGGACGGGCGCCGGGGGGCGGAGAGGCGGGACCGCACCAGCTCGAGGGCCTCCGAGCCCTGGAAGGCGCGGATGTGGATGCGGGCGGCGGCCGCGGCGGCCAGGGCGGCACGGTCGGGATCCTCCAGGCGCTCGGCGGCGGTGCGGAGGAGGCGCAGGTCGAAGGGGTCGGTGTGGGCCACCAGGTCGCAGGCCATGCGGTGCAGGGCCTCGGAGGCCCGGTCGAGCACGTGGGTCAGCGCGTCGAGGCTGGGCCGCTCGGGCAGCCCCAGCGCCTCCCTTAGGGCCCGCCGGGGCAGGGGCCGGCCCTCGACGGCGCGGGTGAGGGGGGGGCGGTGCGGCGGGACGGTGCCGGCGGGCAGCCCCATGGGCACGTCCATGAGGGCGCGGACCTCCGGGGCGGTGTCGAGCAGGGCGGCGCTCCAGTCCCCGTCCACGTCGATGCCGGCCGGGAGCCGGGCGAGGAGGGGGCGGCCCAGGCAGGCGGTCGCTGGACGACCCTCGGGCACCAGCTGCCCGGTCTCCTCGGTGGAGAGGGGAGGGACGTGGACCACCCGGTCGAGGGCGGGCTTGCGGCCGGTGGCCACCCACCGCGCCCCCGGGGCCAGGCCCACCACGTGGCGGACGGCGTCCTCGGCCAGGTCGGCATCGTCGAGGAGGATCACCGGCGCCGGGCGGCGCGAGAGCGCCTCGAGCACGCTGGTCTCGTCGCCCGGCAGGGTCGCGCCCAGCGCGGTCCCCAGGGCCAGGACCAGATCGGAGCGGCCCGCACAGGCGTCGAGGGGGACCGCCGCCACCGGCGCCCCGGTGCGCCGGGCCAGCTCCAGCGCCACCGCCCAGATCGGAAGAGCACACGTCTGAACTCCAGTC
>CAZPJM010000144.1:0-11977 GCA_964586865.1 uncultured Enterobacteriaceae bacterium | reverse complement strand
CCGCAGCCTCGCCGCCCCCCGCTCCACCCTCGCCACCCTCACCCAGGACTGGGGTGCCCACATCGCCGAGGCCGGCGGTGAGATCTGGGAGCGCGACGAGGGCGCCATGCTCGTCGTCTGGGTCGCCCGCGACGGCCTCGAGGGCCCTCTCTCCCGCGCCGTCGAGGCCGCCGTCGGCCTGCGCAAGCTCACCCAGCAGGCCGGCTACCGCCTCTCCGCCGGCGTCGCCCCCGGCGTCGCCCGGATCAGCCCCGAGTCCCGCCGCCCCCCCGAGGGCTGGGAGCTCGCCGGCCCCTACTACCTGGCCCGCTGGATGATGAACCTCTCCGCCCACCGGGGGAGGGTCCTGCTGACCGAGGTCGGGGCCAAGGAGATCGGCGACGAGCGAACCACGCCGTTGGGGCGGATCTCGATTCAGGGGAATCGGTACATCAACCTGTACGAGGTGGGGTGAGGCCGACCCTGGTTGGACCTTGACTTTGAAGGTATCGGAGGAGCGTGGCACGCCGCGATGACACAAGGCGTGACACAAGCCCCCTCGAGCCGAGGTCCGCGTGCCCGCCCGCCGACACGTCTCCAAGGCCCACCCGGGGATCTCCATCAAGCCAGTCTCCGGCGGCCGTCACCGGCTGCGGTGGCCCCGGTCGCTGACCTGCGGCCCCTGCTCGTCGAGTGGCTCCGGTGGCGCAAGGAGATGCGTCGCATGGCGGTAGCCGACCACGGGCCCGGCGGCGTCCCGGCCGGGCTCGGCCGCGAGAAGGTGGGGGCGTCGAATCGAACCGCGTACACTCCACGCTTCGCGGAGGACGTCGAGTGAGCACGCACGACCTGACCACGGTGATGGTGCACGGGCAGACCCTGGACAGCAGCGTCTGGGGACCCCTGCGGAAGGCGGTCGAGGCACGAGGTCACGCCACCGTCGCGCCTGACCTCCCCGGCCACGGAGCCAACCACGAGTCCTGCACCTACGCGGGCCTGGGGCGGACGGTGGCGGACACGGTCGCGGCGCTCCCGGGACCCGTGGCGCTGCTCGGTCACTCGATGGGCGCGCTGGCGGTCGTGGAGGGGCTGGTCGAGCTGGGCCGACGGGGTCTGCTGCACCGGGTGGACCGGGTCCTGCTGGCGGGCGCCGTCGGCGAGCCCGATGAGCAGAGCGACGCCCTGCAGCGTGGCTTCGCGGAGCTCGTGGAGCGCGAGGGGCTGTCGGATGCGGTGGTGGGCTCGATCGCGGAGCTCTGGTTCAGCCCGCACTGGAGCGCGCGGCAGGACGGACCCCAGCAGGTGCGGGGGCTGCAGCGCACGGCCACCGCCGACCGGGTCGTCGAGAGCTGTCGTGCGCTGATCGGCCGTCCCTCCCTGGTCGAGCGCATGCCGGACCGCCTCCCGCCCGTGAGCGTGCTCGCCTTCGAGGACGACCAGGCCACACCGCTGTCGGCCGCGCAGACCCTCCTCGAGGCCATCGCGCCCGTCCCGGTCACCACCGTGCCGGGTCCCCACATGGGGCTGCACCAAGACCCGGATGGCTTCGCGGCCCACGTGCTCGCCTGGCTCCAGGACTGACCTCGGCAGCAGCTGCCGAGCCCGCCGTCGTCAGTCGTCCTCGCGCTGCGGTGCGAGGCGCTCGGCGAGCTCAACCCGGGAGCCCACCTCGAGGCGCCGGTACACCGCCCGGAGGTGCACCCGCACCGTGGCTGGTGAGTTGCCCAGGTGGTCCGCGATCTCCTTGGCGGTGGCGCCGAGAGCGGCCAGCTCGGCGACCTGCGCCTGGGTCGGCGTCAGGTCGGCGAGGGGGCTGAGCCTGGCCAGACGCGGCCGGGTCAGGAGGCACAGGTGGCGCCCCCCGCCGTCGCCGACGAGTCGAACCACCCGGACCTTCATGCCGTACATGACGGCCCCGCCGCGCTCCGCCCGGACGATGTCGACGAGGGCCTGTCGCGCCCCGTCCCAGCGGGACAGCCACGCCGCGGCGTCCGTACAGGTGGCCTCGACGTGGCCCGCGTCGCGGACCAGCACACACATCGAGTCCGGTCCGCCGTGGAGGAGGCGGCTGCGCGCGATCACCTGACTGCACAGGCGTGCTGTAGCGCGGTCGAAGCGCTCCTCGTCCTCGGCCGTGAACGTGCCGGCGCCAGCCGCCCGGTGCACGCCCAGCCAGCCGACGAAGGTATCCTCGTCGTAGACCAGGATCCGCCGCGCGACCTCCAGTCCTACCGGCTCGTACATCTCCCGCCACACCCGGGTTCCCTGAACGTCCTCCGGCGCGATGAACACAGGCTTCGAGCGCTCGCCGGGCGAGACCCTCGCCGGATCCCAGGGAGCGTTGGACGGCTGGAACTGGATGCGCCGCCAGTGGTCCCGCGCGCCTCCGTCCCCCTCGGAGATGATCCGGCCGTACCGCAGCCCGTCTTCGTGCTCGTGGAATTCGCAGAACGCGGTGAAGGCGCTGTCGACCAGGGTGTGGAGCTCTGAGACGATCTCCTCGGCGGGGTCACGCTGGCCGGTGTGGAGGGTGGTGGCGGAGGGCATGGAGGCTCCCGGGCGGGCTGGCACCGACTGGCCGCCACGTGAATGGGTGAATGGAAGAAGAAGCAACCCTTCCGGATGAATACCCCGAACGGGGTATTGAGCGCTCGTCCTGGCTGCCGGTAGCGCCGCCACTCCCGCGGGACGTGAGCCACCTTGCCCGACACCACCAGCACACCGACCTCCGAGGGTCGCCGCTTCGACTTCCAGATCTGCCTCGGCCGCGGCGGCTTCGGTGAGGTCTACCTCGCCGACATGGCCATCGGACTCGGACCCGGGACGCCCCGCGAGGAACGGACCTGCGAGCAGCCAGGCCACCCCACCCATCAGAGACAATCTTCTTGCACCCTTGCATGCACACCAGTCACACCCTATGAAAGATCGTGTTCGAGGTGTGTTCGCGCCTCCGGACGCGAACCCGTCGTGGAGCAAGGCATGAGTTGGCTGGGTATCTGGCAGCGGATCAGGGGCGAGATCAAGCAGCGGTTCGGGGAGCTGACCGACGACGACCTGGCGCAGGCGGGAGGGAGCCGCGACAAGCTGATCGGCCGCCTCCGCCAGAAATACGGCATGTCGAAGCAGGATGCCGAGGACCAGGTCGACCAGGTCATCACGGGCTCCAAGGCCTGAGCCAGGGGGGCCTGGGTCGGAACAGGGATCGCGTAGGTCCGCCCACGAACCCGCGGCCGGGCCCGTGGTACGGACCCGTGCACCTGCGCTGACGCAGGCGGCGGGGTGGTCTTCATGTGGCTCGAGTCCGTTCTCCTCGACGTCCGGAATGGCGGGCCCTTCATGCTGGCGGTCGCGACGGCCGGCGGGCTGGCCCTGATCGTGAACGTGCTGGTCCTGCCGGTGCTCCTCGCCCTGCGGGTGCGGGTGCCGGCCGCGATCTGGATGGCGGGGCCGGTCCTGGTGGTCGCGCTGGGGATGATCGGGCACGCCATGAGGGTGTCCGAGGCCATGGCCGCGACGTACACGGCGCCGGTGTCCTTGGTCCAGACGATGGGGTTCAGCGGAGCGGGTCTGGCGCTCCTGCCGCCGGCCCTGGGCGCCTGGTCGGCGGGCTTCGTGCCGGTCCTCGGGGCGGTGGTGGCCCCGGTGGGCGCGCTCATCGCCACCCGGGGCACGCGCGCGTCCATCGATGGGAGGGGTCTGCTGGTGGGCACCCTCGGCACGCTGCTGGTGGCCGTGGCCTCGGTGGTGTGGGTCCTGCTCTTCCTTCGCGATGGCGGCACCCTGCCGTTGCTGGGCGGGGCCGTGCTGCTGGTGGGCGTGCTGCCCATGGGCTTGGTGGCGGTCCGCGTCCCGGTCCCGGGCGAGGCCCTCGACCTGGAGGAGCTCGACGAGGAGGCCCGCCAGGCGCGGCGCCAGTTGCAGGACCGGGTCCGCCGGCTGGCGCGCACTACTCGGGGGGCGGTGGTGGCGTCCATGACGCTCGGGCTGGCGTGCCTCGCGGTCGCGATCGGCTGGCTCGGGCTGTCGGAGGCCGCGAAGGCCGTGGCCGTGGCGCCGCCGGAGATGCGCCAGACGATGGTGATGGGCGGCCAGGGGATCGCATCGATGGGCAGGGGAAGCCTGGGCCTCTCGGCGGTGCTCTTCCTGCTGGGACCGGGGGTGGCCTCCCTCGCCCTGGCCCGCCCCTCCCTCCTCCGGACCAAGGCTTTGGGGTGGTCGGCCGCGGGGCTCGTGCCCCCGCTCCTCCTCCTCCTCGTGGCGGGGGCGGTCCGCTGGAATCACGAGCGCCTCCTCGCTTCCGCGGAGGTGGAGATGCCGGACCTCGATGCCGCCCGTGCCCGCGCCGGCGGCCCCCTGACGGTCGAGGACCCCCTCGGCGTCGAGGACGGCGACCTGGGGGACGTGGTGGTCTTCGCCGACGGCGACTGGGTCCTCGTGCCGGCGCGTCGGGCCGGCGAGCCCCAGGTCGCCTCCACGCCGCTCACCGAGGAAGGCCTCCCGCGCGAGCCGCTCCTGGTGGTGGGCCCCGACCAGCCCGTCTCCATCCTGCGCGAGGCGCCCTGGTCGGACCCCGACCGCGATGCGGACGCGGCCCTGCTCCTCGAGGAGACCCCGGGGGTGAGCGTCCCGGTCACCTTCCTCCGCATCGACCGGACCCCGCCGTCGCGCGCCTATGTCCAGCAGTTCCAGCCCATCCTCTGGTTCCCCGACGGCGAGCTCCGTCGGGCGATGCGCGGTTCCGACGACCTGGAGGTCGTCCGCCCGGGCCGAGGCACCCGCGGACGCCTCTTCGTGCTGCACGAGGGCGTCACCCTGCACGATCTGGTCCGCCGCTGCGAGGCGAGCCGCTTCGATCCGTGCCGGGTGTCCGCCTTCCCCCTGGCGGCGTGGCAGGGGCTGTAGGGGGGCTCCTCCGGGCGCCCGGGAGCCCCGCGCCCCCGTCGGGACGAGGCCGTTACACCCATCGCCCCGCGCCTCGGAGGTGTCCTGTCCGTATCGATGTCGAACCGCCCGATCTCTCGCCCCATGCGCCGGGCGAGCCCTCGGAGCCCTGGGTCTGGCGATGGGACGCCGACACGCCGGGCCCCCACGTGGCCATCGTGGCCTGCATCCACGGCAACGAGGTCTCGGGGGCCCACGCCCTCGACGCCCTGCTCCGCCACGGCGTCCGGCCACGGCGCGGCCGGCTGAGCCTGATCCTCGCCAACCCGCCGGCCTTCCTCGCGTTCGACCCGGAGCGGCCCTTCGCCAACCGCTACCTGGACGAGGACATGAACCGGGTCTGGACCGCCGATCGGCTCGGGGCGGCGGGCGAGACCTCGGAGCTGCGGCTGGCCCGGGCCCTGCGGCAGCTGCTGGAGGAGGTCGACGTGCTCCTGGACCTGCACTCGATGCACACGGTGGCGCCGCCCCTGGCCATGGCGGGCCGCCGCGACAAGGGGGTGGCGCTGGCCCGGGCCATCGGGATGCCCGCCATCGTGGTGATGGACGAGGGCCACGCCGATGGGGTGCGCCTGCGCGACTACGGGGCCTTCGACGATCCGGGGAGCCCCCGGCGGGCGGTCCTCGTGGAGTCCGGCCAGCACTTCGAGGCGGGCGTCGACCGGGTGGCGACCGAGGTCGCCTGGCGCCTCCTGCGGGCCACGGGCCTGGTGGACGCCGAGGCGGTGCCCCTCGACCTGCCGCCCCCTCCTCCCCAGCGGGTCGTCGAGGTGGTGGACCGCATCGATCTCGTCAGTGACGACTACGCCTTCGTGAAGCCCTTCCGCGGCGGCGAGGTCCTGTCCGCCGGGGAGCCCATCCTGGAGCAGGACGGGCAGGTGCATGCCGCCCCCTTCGACGGGTGCATGCTCATCATGCCCACGACGGGGCTCCGCGCGGGGCAGACCGCGGTCCGGCTCGCCCGTCCCCGCGAGGCCGACGACCTCCCGCCTCCCCAGGCGTGGATCGCGTAGCGGCGCCGGGCGACCACCGACCCGTTGCCCGGGACCTCATGCTCCCCCGCTCGTCCTCCGATTCGATCCGGGATACCGCCCGCCCGACCCGGAGGTCCCATGCGCCGCATCCTTCCCCTGCTCCTCACCCTGGCCTGCACGGGCGAGGCGACCGACGACACGGGCACGCCCGATGACACGGGGGCGTCCGACACGGACCTGGACACGGACACCGACGACGGCTCGGAGACCGATACGGACGTGGAGGACACGGACTGCGACCGGGTGCCCTGGTACCCCGACGCCGATGCCGACGGCTACGGGGACGATGCGAGCGTGGTCGAGGCGTGCGACCCGCCGGAGGCCGACTGGATCGGCCAGGGCGGCGACTGCGACGACACCCGGGCCGATGCCTACCCCGGCGCCCCCGAGACCTGCCTCGATGCCGATCTGGACTGCGATGGCGAGGCGGGCTGCGCGCTCGGGCCCGAGGATCTCTGGAGCTTCGACAGCGAGAGGACGCAGGCGGTGGTGCCGGCGGTCGACGAGGATGGCGATGGCTGGGTGGAGCTGGTGGTCCTGGACCGCTGGGACACCACGGCTGGCGAGGACACGGGGACCGTGGTGGTGCTCGAGAGCCCCTGGCACGAGGGGTTGGCAGACCGGCCGGCGGTCGCGGGTCGCACCCTCACCACGGGCGTCGCCGAGGTCGACCGGCTCTCCGATGTGTTCTTCGAGCCGGAAACCGGCCCGGCGGGGGCGGATCTGGTGTGGGTGGTTCGCCAGACCCTTCGCGGCAACAACCGCACCCTGGCGGGCTACCCCCTGGGGGCCTCACCGGGCGACGACCCGGCCGCGACCCTTATCGTCGAGGGGCGAAGCGCCCCCGAGGTGCTGTCGGGCGACCTGGACGATGACGGCACCCCCGAGCTCCTCCTGCGGGACCAGGCCGTCTTCTGGTCGGGCTCGGCGCCGTTCGCCGGCGTCGCCTCCATCGGGGACCTGGACCGGGTCTTCGAAGGGGGGGATGGCTTCGGCGTCGGGGGCTACACCGAGCTGGCGGACTTCGACGGCGACGGCGTCCTCGACGTGCTCCTCCGTCGTGCCGGCCCCGACGGGACCTGCGACATGGACAGCGTCGTCTTCTACGGGCCGGTCTCCGGCACCCGTGCCCACAGCGACCATGACGTGCTCATCGCCCCCGATGACGGCGTCCAGTGCGTGCAGGACCACCACGTGGGGGATCTCGACGGAGACGGCCTCGCCGACGTGGGCATCGTGGCCCGGGGCGACGTGGACGGCGTCTTCCTCCACACCGACCTCTCCACCGGCGAGCGACACCTGGCCGACGATGCCTGGGCCTCCACCGACCTCGAGCCGCGGAATCTGGCCATCCTGAAGCGGCCCCAGGGTCCGGGCGTGCTGGCTCTCGAGGGGGCCAGGCTCTTCGCGGACCTGGAGCCTGGCACCTTCACGTTCGAGGACGCCACCACCACCCTGCCCGGCGGTGAATTCGTGCAGCCGGTGGGCGATCTGGACGGCGACGGGGTCGAGGACCTGGGATTGCGCACCGACCGCGACCCGGACGGGTTCACGTACCTCTTCCTCGACGGCATGATCGACCTCTAGCCCCCGGGCTCCCGCTACGACGCCTCTGGAGGCCCGTCGGCCGCCGGTCGCGGATCCTCGGGCTCGCCGGCGGGCCCGGCGGGGACGTTGCGGCGCAGGGCGGCGCGCGCCATCACGTGCGCGCTCACGGGCGCGGTCATGAAGAGGAAGACCGCGATGAGCACCATGTGCAGCTGCAGCCCCCCGCCGATCGAGGCGGTGTGGAGGAGGGAGGCGATGAGGAGGCTGCCCACGCCCAGGGTGGTGGCCTTGGTGGGACCGTGGAGCCGCGCGAAGAAGTCGCCCAGGCGCACCAGCCCGAAGGAGCCCACCACGGTGAAGAAGGCACCGAAGACGATGGTGGCGGCCACCAGGATCTCGAGGAGGGTCTGCATCATTCGATCACGCTCCGGCCGCCGGCGTGCTTGGACAGGCTGACCGTCCCGATGAAGCCGAGCATGGCGATGAGGAGGGCCGCCTCGAAGAAGAGATCGCTCCCGAGCTGGATTCCCACCAGCATGAGCAGGGCGATGGCGTTGATGGAGAGGGTGTCGAACGCCAGGATCCGGTCGGGCAGGCGCGGGCCCCGGGCCAGGCGGTAGAGCGCCATGCACATGGCGAGGAAGGTGGCGGTGAAGCCGATGTACAGGGCGATCTGGATCATGCTTCGAAGATCCTCTGCATGGGGCGCTCGTAGCGATCCTTGATGTCCTTCACGGCCGCGGCGGGATCGGCCACGTCGAGGGCGTGCACCCACAGGACGGTCCGATCCTCCGACAGGCGGCTGGAGACGGTGCCCGGGGTCAGCGAGATGACGGCGGCGAGGGCGGTGATCCCGAATGGATCCACGAGATCGAGGGGGATGGCCAGCCACCGGGAGCGGGGCGTGTAGCCCACCCGCAGGATGAGCAGGGCGACGGTGAGGTTGGCGACGAAGAGGTCCCAGAGGAAGATCGGCAGGAAGGCGAGCAGCGCTCCCCACCGGTGGACCCGGGCGGCCACGGGGAGGAAGCGGCTGGTGAAGAGCGGGATAGCGAAGCCGAAGATCAGGCCGAGGAGGATCTGGCCGGGCGCCACGCTGTCGACGAGGAGCAGCCAGGTGATGGCGATGATGACGGTGGCGAGGGGCTGGGGCAGCCAGCTCCACCGGGGCCCGTCGGACGGCCCGTCGAGAGAGGGGATGTCGCGGCGTGGCGCGCTCATGGGTGGCCCCCTCCGTGCGCATCGTCGTGCCCGTCCATCCCGCCATGCCCACCGTGGTCGTCGCCGTGCCCGTCCTTCCCGCCGTGCCCACCGTGGTCGTCGCCGTGCCCGTCCTTGCCGCCGTGCCCGCCGTGGTCGTCGCCGTGCCCCCCGCCGTGGAGCCGGCCCTCGTGCAGCTCGGGGGCCGCGGCCAGGACGTCGCGGACGTAGCCGTCCTGGTCCAGGGTGGCGGCGGCCACGCGCTCGAGGGTGGCGAACAGGGGCCCACCCCCCGCACTCATGGCCACGGTGAGGCCCAGCAGCAGCGCGATGGGGGTGAGCTCCCCCCAGCCCGCCGGGTTGGGGCGGGGCCAGAGGTCGGCCGGGTCGGCCTCCAGGAAGGGCTCGTCCGGGTCCACCTCGCCGCCGCCGGCGCGGGCGTCCAGGTTCCAGAACAGGGCGCTGCCGGCCCGGGCCAGGGTGACGAGGGTGAGCAGGCTGCCCCCCAGCACCACTGCGAAGACGAAGGCGGCCGAGAAGGGGGTGTCCAGGGCCGCCTGCAGGATGGCGACCTTTCCGAGGAAGCCCGAGGTGGGGGGCAGGCCGGCGAGGGTGGCGGCGCCGATCAGGAAGAGCCCGCCCAGCAGCGCCGGCTGGGCGAGGGCCGGGCCGGGGCGCAGCGCATCCTCGAGGCGGCCCCGCTGCTCGGCGATCACCTCTGCGAGCAGGAACATGGCGCCGGCCGCCAGGGTGGAGTGGACCAGGTAGTAGAGGGCGGCCGACCAGGCGGCCAGGTCGCCGTGGGAGAGCGCCACCAGGGTGGTGCCCACCGAGCTGATCATGAGCCAGGCCAGCAGGTCGCGCAGGTTGCGGCTCGCCAGGGCGCCCACGGCCCCGACGGCCAGGGTCACGCCACCGCCGTACAGCATGAGCTGGGCCACCACCGGGCCGGGCAGGGCGGCGTCCAGGCCGAAGACGAGGCCGTGCACCCGGAGGATGGCGTACAGACCCACCTTGGTCATGATGGCGAAGAGGCAGGCCACGGGGGCGGTGGCCGAGGCATAGGCGCCCGGCAGCCAGAAGTGGAGCGGCACGGCGGCGGCCTTCAGGGCGAAGACCACCAGCAGCAGCAGGGCGGCGGCGGTGAGCACCCCCTGGCCCAGCGGCGAGGCGGTGGTCGCCTGGACCGCCAGGTCGGCCATGTTCAGGGTCCCCGCCCCCCCGTAGACCAGGGCCAGGCCCAGGATGAAGAGGACCGAGCCCACCAGGTTCAGCACCACGTAGTGGAGCCCCACCTTCAGCCGGCCCTCGCCGCCGCCGTGCAGCAGGAGCCCGTACGAGGCGATGAGCAGGATCTCGAAGAAGACGAAGAGGTTGAAGATGTCGCCGGTGAGGAAGGCGCCGTTGAGGCCCATGAGCTGGAGCTGGAACAGCGGGTGGAAGTTGCGCCCCCGCAGATCCCAGCCCTGGGCGGCGAAGAGCAGGGCCCCCACGGCGAGGGCCGAGACCAGCACCAGCATGGTGGCGCCCAGCGGATCCAGCACCAGCACGATGCCGTGAGGCACGGGCCAGGCCCCGAGGGTGTAGACCTGCCGCGGCCCCTCGAGGGCCTGCCAGGCCAGGATGCCCGAGACCGCCGCGGTGCCGAGGAGCGAGAGCAGGCTGCCGGTCCGGTGCAGCATCCGGTCGGCCCGGGCGGCGAACAGGATGAGCACCGCCGTGAGGGCGGGCAGCAGGATGGGGACCAGGATGAGGTGGTTCACCGCTCCTCCCCGTCCACATGGTCCGTCTCGAGGAAGAAGCGGGCCTTGAGCGCCAGCACGATGGCGAAGGCGGTCATGGCGAAGCCGATGACGATGGCGGTGAGCACCAGGGCCTGGGGGATGGGGTCGGGGTAGACCTCGGCGCCCTCCCGGAGCACCGGCGCGCCGCCGACCCGCACGCCCCCGGAGGCGAACAGCACCAGGTTGGCGGCGTAGGACAAGAGGGTGAGCCCCAGGATGACGGGCCAGGTCTGGCGCCGGAGGAGCAGCCAGGTGCCGCTGCCCAGCAGGGAGGCCACGGCGATGGCGATCAGGAGCCCCACGGGACCTCCTCCTCGTCCAGCTCGGCGGCCTCCCGGACGCGCCGGGACAGGGAGACCTTGCTCAGGTTGGTGAGGACCAGCAGCACCGCGCCCACCACCGTGAGGAAGACGCCGAGGTCGAAGAGCATGGCGCTGGCCAGCTCCAGCTCGCCCAGGAAGCCCAGGCCGTAGTGGTCGTGCCAGGAGCGCAGGAAGGGCTCGCCGAAGAGGATGGCCCCGGCGCCGGTGAGCCCGGCGATGAAGACGCCCAGGGCCACCACCGGGTGATAGTCGAGCTGCATCCGGCTCTGGGTCCAGGCGATGCCCCGCGCCAGGTACTGCAGGATGATGGCGGTGGCGACGACCAGGCCGGCCACGAAGCCGCCTCCGGGCTCGTTGTGGCCGCGGAAGAAGAGGTAGACCGCCACCACCAGGGCCAGGGGCAGGAGCATGCGGGCGATGACGATGAGCATGGTGGGGTGCGCGGCCTCGTCGTGGGGGCCCTTGCGGAACTCCTGGGGCAGCCCCATGCCGTCGAGCATGGCGTAGATCCCCAGCGCCGCGATGCCGAGCACCGTCACCTCGCCGAAGGTGTCGAAGCCCCGGAAGTCCACCAGGATGACGTTGACGACGTTGGTGCCGCCGCCCCCGGGCTTGCTCGCCTCGAGGTACCAGGCCGAGGTGGCCGAGGTGGGCGGGTCCACCACCAGCATCCAGGTGAAGACGCCGCCGACCAGCGCCACCGCCAGCGAGAGGAGGCCGTCCCGGACGGTGGACACACTCCACCGGAGGGGCGCGCTCCGGGCGGGCAGCAGCCGCAGGGCGAGGAGGAGCAGCACGATGGTGGCCACCTCCACGGCGAGCTGGGTGAGCGCCAGGTCGGGGGCCGAGAGGTAGACGAAGCCCAGCGAGACCACCAGCCCCACGACGCCGCTGGCGATGAGGGCCACCGCCCGCTGGCGCTGCCACAGGAGCACCGTCGCCACGGCCACCACGAGCAGCAGCACCCCGCCCCCGAGGAAGGGATCGAGCCCGTCGGGCAGGATCTCCCGGCCCTGGACCGCCGGCAGCAGGATCGGCACCAGCAGCAGCACCACCACGGTGAGGAGCCAGGCGTTGGCGTCCTGGAGGCGCCCGCGGTGGACCTGCCGCCGGGCCGCGCGCGCGGCGCCCACCAGCAGGCCCACGGTGCCCTCGAACAGGGCCTTGC
>CAZPJM010000143.1:0-11988 GCA_964586865.1 uncultured Enterobacteriaceae bacterium | reverse complement strand
GACCTGCGGATTTGGAATCCGCTGCTCTACCAACTGAGCTATACCCCTTCAGGCCACCGGGCCTTATGCGGGCCGGGGCGCGGGGTCAAGGGCGCCGGGCACGCGGTCGGGAGGGGGCCGGGGGGAGCGGCCCGCCGGCGGCGGACGGGGTAGCCTGCCCGCCGAGGAGGCCTCATGGCGAAGCTGCAGGTCGAGGATCTCGAGGTCGGGACCGGCGCCCGCGCGAACCCGGGCCGCACGGTGCAGGTCCACTACACGGGCTGGCTGACGGATGGCACGAAGTTCGACTCGTCCCACGACCGGGGCGAGCCCTTCCGCTTCGACCTGGGCCGCAGTCAGGTCATCAAGGGCTGGGACCGGGGCGTCCAGGGCATGCACGAGGGCGGCAAGCGCCGCCTGACCATCCCACCCGAGCTCGGCTACGGCCGGCGTGGCGCGGGCGGGGTCATCCCGCCGAACGCCACGCTCGTCTTCGAGGTCGAGCTGCTCTCGGTGGAGTGAGGGCCGCCCGCTGAAGGCCCCCGGCGAGGCGCGCCCGCCGACGCGATCGCCTACGGATAGGTCAGCGTCAGGGTGGTCGTGCCCTCGGCCGCGGCCAGATCCTCGTCGGTGAACAGGACCGGCCGCATCTGCTGGGTCGCGTACAGCGCGGTCTGGTCGGCGAAGTGGGGCGAGTCCGGATCCTCGGACTGGCTGTAGACCATGACGGCGTTGGCCTCGGGGCCGTCTGGGCCGAACTGCATGGCCATGACCCAGGAGTTGCCGTTGGTGATGACGTAGCCCTCGTCGGTCAGGTCGGTGGTGTCGTCGATGACCTCGCCGCGGGGGATGGCCGGGTACAGCGTCGTGTCGCCGCTCTTGCCCGAGTAGGTGGCGATGCCGATGTAGCCCTCGAAGTACTGACCACCGGGGACCGCATAGGCCTCGTCGCCCTTCTTGCGCACCTGGATGTCGCCGAGGGCTGCATCGACGGCGATCCCGGCCTGCTCGAGCTTGAGGACGGCCTGGGCGAGACCCTGGAGGACGGGGTCCGGGGCGTCGGCGGGGGCAGGGGCCAGGCCCGAGGGGGTGGCGATGGGGTCGCTCGGGTCGAAGGGCGTCGCGAAGAGGGGGCCTGCATCGCTCAAGTCGCCCTGGGTGATGGGCCCGCTGTTCAGGAACTCGCGCCACAGGTGGGCGCCACGGCTGTCGACGCCACCCCGCCCGTCCCAGGCGGCCAGGGTGTCGCAGGCCGGGCCGATGTCGACCGTCTGGGCGGCATCGCCGGTGCCGACCACCACCTCGCCGACGCCGTCACACCGCGCGGCGACGTCGTCCTTGAGCAGCTCGGACACGGCGGAGCGCATCGACAGGGCCGCCGTGGTCAGCTCGTCCAGGTCCCAGAGGCCGTCCTCGCCGATCTCCGGGTCCTCGCCCTGACCGAGCAGGTAGAAGTTGTTCATCCGGGTCCGTGGCGTCTGCGGCGTCCCCGTGGGGCCGTAGGCGCGGTTGTACCCGGTGAGCGGCTCGGCCGGGTTGGCCAGCCAGTGGTTCAGGTTGGCGTTGCTCACGAAGTCGGTGCGCTCGAGCTGGGGGCTCTCCTCGAAGGGAATCGTCCCCGGACGCGCGGCCCGGTCGTCGTCGGCCCACGCCATCTCGTCGGTGCTGCCATCGAACACCACCAGGCCGAAGCCGGCGAACTGCCGCACGAAGAAGTTGTTCGATGCGAGGTCGTCGTAGGCGGCCCACACCTCGTCCGGGATGTTCGGGGTCGCCGCCGAGTCCGTATAGAACGCGGTACCTTCCTTGTCGGTGGCGATGGTGTGGACCCACGGGATCCCCTGATAGGCCCGGTGCGCCTCCTTGAACGCGTCCAGCGACGTCGCCCGGTTCATCCCGAGCCAGGTGTCGAAGGCCTCGATGTTGTCGGCGTTGACGTCGCGGTAGGTCATGCCCTGCAGGCCCCAGCCCACCACCGGGGCGTTCCACATGGGGCCGTACTCGGAGCGGTACAGGGTGCGGGAGAGCGTCGAGGTGGAGCCGTCGGGCTGGGCCACGTCGATGGTGTAGGTCGTCGCCTCCAGGTCGACGAAGCTGCCGTTCTTCTCGTAGCCGGTGAGGTCGCCGGGCCGCATCTGCAGCAGGTAGGGGATGAACCGCGGCGCGTTGCTGACCGTGTGGGTCCAGGCGACGTGCTCGTTGAACCCGATGGCCACGATCGGCATGCCGATGAGTGCCGAGCCGTAGACGTTGGTCTCGCCGGGGATCTGCAGGTGCACCTCGTGCCACTGGCGCTCGCCATTGCTCGGGAAGTGGGAGTTCGACAGCAGCATGCCACCGCCCGTGCTGCTGTCGTCACGACCGATCGCCCAGCCGTTGCTGCCGAGGCCCGGGTTCTTCACCGGCTCCAGGACCTCCATGGGCGGTGGGGGCACGACCGGCGCACCGCCGGAGCCGCTCTCGGCGGTGGGCGGCTGGGCCTGTGCGATGAGGTTGACCAGGTTGTACCCGGACCCCCACTGGATGAGCGACAGGTCATAGGACCACAGGTCGATGTGGTCGATGGGCTTGACCCACTCCTCGCCGCGGCAGGGCTCGGGCAGCCCGTCCACCCCGACCTCCTCCAGGTAGGCGTTGTAGCCGGCGGCGTAGCCGATGAGCCTGGCCTGGACGTCCGGCGCCAGCTCGAACCAGCTCTCCTCGGCGTGGCGGCGGACCCCGATGTGCAGCCAGCCGAAGTCGCTCTCGACATAGGCCGGGTCGTCGCCGAAGTACCTGGCCCGCTCGCTGCGCACCTTCACGAACTGGTCGGCCAGGGTGCAGATGTGGTCGCGCGCCACCGTGTAGCCGTGCCCGTAGGCCAGGCTGCCCTCGTCCTCGGCGACGATGTGGGGCACGCCCCAGGCGTCCCAGGTGATGTCGGCCGTGTACGGGCCGACCTCGACGTCGTAGGGGTCCGGCACGATGTCGTCGATGTCGGTGTCGGTGGGATCCTCGCCCGAGCAGGCGACGGTGAGGGCGAGGGCGATCAGGACGGGACGATGCATGGAGACCTCCGAGCCATACGCGAGCGTACGGCCTGATCGGCCCCGCTGTCACCCCCCTGAACGGCTTCTGTCGCGAAGCGGACCGTTCGGGCTGACGCCCCGGAGGCCCGGGTCGGCTCAGGCGCCGAAGCCCCACCGGCCGAGGGCGATGGCGCCGGCCACCACAGCGGCCAGGTAGGCGTAGGGCGCGAAGCCGGCCAGGCGGCGCCGCTTGATGACGAGGACGAGGAGGACGAGGGCGGCGTAGCCGCTCGCCAGCGCGGTGAGCCCGCCGATCCCCAGGGCCCATGGGTCGGGGGCGGCGGCCTCGACATCGTCGAGCTTCAGGACGACAGCGCCCAGGATGGCCGGCACGCTCATGAGAAAGGAGAAGCGGGCCGCGAAGACGGGGTGGAGGCCCAGGAACATGGCGACGACGATGGTGGTGCCGGAGCGGCTGATCCCGGGCGTGATGGCCATGCCCTGGGCGATGCCGATGAGCAGGGCGTGCCACCAGGTCATGCCGCCGAGCTCGGTGGTGCCGCCCCCGAAGCGGCCGGACAGGAGCAGCAGGGTCCCGGTGATGGCGAAGGTGAGGGCCAGCGCCGCGGGCGTGGCGAAGAGGGCCTCGAAGAGATCCTCGAGCAGGATCCCGATGAGCCCGGTGGGGAGGGTGGCCAGGAGGAGCAGGCCGGCGAGGCGCACGCCGGGCCGCTCGAGGAAGGGCCCCTCGCCGAAGAGCGGATCCCGGAACAGGACGGCCACGTCCCGACGGTAGAACCACAGCACCGGCAGCAGGGTGCCCAGGTGGAGGATGAGGTCGAAGAGGACGTCGTCGCCAGTGACCTCGACGAACTGCTGGAAGAGCACCAGGTGGCCCGAGCTGCTGACGGGCAGGAACTCGGTGAGGCCCTGCAGCAGGCCGAGGAACCACGCCCCGAACAGGCTGGAGGCCCAGGGCATCAGCGGGGCCCGACCGGGGAGGGCCCGTCGGTCTCGGAGGCGTCGGTCTCGGAGGCGTCCGTCTCGAGGTCGGTCGGGGCCGGCTCGTCGGGGTCGGCCGGGGGCCGGGCCGGCGGGGTCACCACCTGCGGGGTCACCACCGGGACGGGCACGGGGCGGCTGGCCAGACCCGCCATGGTGCGAAGGACCCGCCGGGCATCGTACTTGTCGAAGGTGGCCTCGTAGCCGGGCATGGCGCCGCGGCCCCACAGCACCACGTCGACCAGCTCGCCGATCCGATCCTGGGTGACCACGCCGGCGGCCGACGGCACCGGGACCACCAGATCGGCCGCCGCCGGGCCGTCACCGCGCGCGTGCTCCCCGTGGCAGGCCTGGCAGTGCCGCTCCCACAGCTCGCGGCCGCGCTCGGCATCCGAGGGGCGGCGCCCGGCCTGGGCGGGGCCGGCCATGGCGATCACGAGCCCGACGAGCAGGATCCGCATGGCACCTCCGGGGGGCGGGTAGCGCCGCAGCCCGACGCGGTCCAGCCCCGAGCCGCGGGGGGACCCCAGAACCAGGTGCGCCCACCCGGCGGACCGGGTGGGCGCGTGAGAGTGGCGGGACGGACGGGACTCGAACCCGCGACCTCCGGCGTGACAGGCCGGCGTTATAACCAACTTAACTACCGCCCCTCTCCTGGGGTGCTCATGGGCGGAACAGGACTCGAACCTGCAACCACCCGCTTGTAAGGCGGGTGCTCTCCCATTGAGCTATCCGCCCGAAGGCTCCTCGCCTCGGGCCCCCGCTATCTATAGGGACCCCCCAGGGCCGTCAAGGACGTGGGCACCACTTTTCGCCGGCCGCCGCAGAACGGCCGGACGGCCCGGATCATCCGTCGCTGTGGGCGTTGACGGCGTCGCGGAGTGGCTGGCCCGGCCGGAAGCGGACCACCCGGGTCGATGGGATCACCAGCCGCTCGCCGCTGCGGGGATGGGTGCCGAGCCGCTCGGCACGCTCCACCACCTCGAAGCTCCCGAAGCCCACCAGGGTGACCTTGCGGCCGTGGGAGAGGCCGGCCGCGACCGCCTCGAGGAAGGCCGCGAGGGCGCGCTCGGCGTCGACCTTCTTCAGGTCGCAGACCTCCGAGATGTGGGACACGATCTCGGCCTTGGTGAGGGAATCCGCCATGGAAGACACCTGGGGAGCGGGTGACCGCGCCACTCCGGGTACCGATTCACACTCCGGATGTTGCGCTGCTTTCCCGTAACGGCTCTTCCGGCGTCGCGCCCAGGCTCCCGAAGAGCTGACGCGCCCCCTCGATGGCGAGGGCCTCCTTGAGCACCCGGTCCATGTGCTCCACGGGCAGCACCTCGAGCGCCTCGAGGACGTAGGCGGGCAGATCCTCCAGGTCCTTCACGTTGGGCTCGGGGATGAGCACCCGCCGGATCCCCGCGCGGTGGGCGGCCAGCAGCTTCTCTTTCAGGCCCCCGATCTTCAGCACCCGCCCCCGCAGGCTCACCTCGCCCGTCATCGCGGTGTCGTGCCGCACGGGCAGCCCTGTCAGCGCGCTGACCATGGCCGTCGCCATGGCGATCCCCGCGCTCGGTCCCTCGACCCCGCCCGGGAGGCCCGGGTAGTGGATGTGGAAGTCGTGCTTGTCGTGGAAGTCGGGATCGAGCCGCAGCGCCTCGGCCCGGGCCCTCACGTAGGTGAAGACCGCCGAGCTGGACTCCTTCATGACCTCGCCCGGGCGGCCGGTGACCCGGAGCTTGCCCGAGCCCGGGACGGCCGCCACCTCGATGTCGAGGACGCTCCCGCCCACCTGGCTCACCGAGAGGCCCTTGACGAGGCCCACCTCGTCGGCCTCCTCCTTGCGGTTGACCTCGTGCTCCGGCGGCCCCAGGATGCGGGCCAGGTTGGCGGTGGTCACCTTGGCCACGCCGGCATCCCGGCCCTCCCGGACCACCCGACGCGCCACCCGGCGGCAGATCTTGGCCACCTTGCGCTCGAGCTCCCGGACCCCGGCCTCGCGGGTCCAGCCGTGGACCAGCTCCAGCAGGGCCTTGTCGGACACGACCAGGTCATCCTCGGTGAGGCCATGCAGCCCGAGCTGCTTCGGGAGCAGGTAGCGCCGCGCGATCTGCAGCTTCTCCCGGTCGGTGTAGCCGGTGAGGCGGATGATCTCGAGGCGGTCCTGCAGGGGCAGCGGGATTCCCTGCAGGGTGTTGGCCGTGCAGATGAAGGTCACCTTGGAGAGGTCGTAGTCCAGGTCCAGGTAGTGGTCGCCGAAGGCCTCGTTCTGCTCGGGGTCGAGCACCTCGAGGAGCGCGGCGGCCGGATCCCCCCGGAAGTCCGAGGACATCTTGTCGACCTCGTCGAGGAGCAGGACCGGATCGGCGGTGCCGGCGCGACGCATGGCGTGCAGGATCTTGCCCGGCATGGCCCCGATGTAGGTGCGACGGTGACCGCGGATCTCGGCCTCGTCTCGGACGCCGCCGAGGCTGATCCGCACGAAGGGCCGACCGGTGGCCCGGGCGATGGACCGCGCCAGCGAGGTCTTGCCGACACCGGGAGGGCCGACGAGGCACAGGATGGGCCCGCGCATCTTGTCCACGAGCGACTCGACGGCCAGGTACTCGAGGATGCGCTCCTTGATCCGGGTGAGCCCGTAGTGATCCTCGTCGAGCACGTCCTCGGCCTGGGAGAGGTCGGGCACCGCTCCACTGGTCTCGCCCCACGGCAGATCCAGGATGCAGTCCAGGTAGTTCCGCACCACCGTGGCCTCGGCGCTCATGCCATTCATCTGCGCGAGCTTGCGCAGCTCCTTCTCGGCGCGGGACCGGACCGCTTCGGGCAGGGCCTTCTCGGCGAGGGCCTGGGCCAGCTCCTCGACCTCGCCGCGCCCCTCCCGGTCCCCGAGCTCGCGCTGGATCTCCTTCATCTGGTGATGGAGCTGGGACTCCCGCTCGTGGTGCTCCGCCTCCTTCTTGATCCGCCGCTTGAGCTTGCGCTCCACCTGGAGGAACTCGATCTCGGTCAGCAGGGCCTTGTAGACGCGCTCGAGGCGCTGGGCGACGTCGACGGTCTCGAGCAGGTGCTGGCGCTCGGCCACCTTCAGGTTCGGGAGGTTGTCGATGAGGGTGTCCGCGAGCTGGTCGGGATCCTCCATGGCGTTGACGGCCAGCACCATCTCGGCCGGGACATCCCGGTTGTGCTTCTGGTAGGTCTCGAAGGTGGTCTTGACGGTCCGGACCAGATGCTGGACCTCGCGGGTGAGCTCGGGCGGACCGAACTCCTCGACCGTGACGTCGAAAAAGGGATCGCTTCGGTTCCAGGCCGTGATCCGCGCCCGCCGCCGGCCGGCCACCACCACCTTCATGTTGCCGTCGGGGAGGTGGAGGGTCTGCTCGATGTGGGCGATGGTGCCGAAGTCGTACAGGTCGTCCGGGCCCGGCTCGTCCCGGTCGCCGGCGCGCTGGGTGACGAGCAGGAGCTCCCCGTTCCGGCGGTTCGCCTCGTGGACGGCGGCCACCGAGCGCGGACGGCCCACGAGCAGCGAGAGGTTGACGTGCGGGAGCACGACGACCTCCTTGAGCGGCATCATGGGGTAGCCGCCCTCCCCGCCCTCGGGGCCTGCCCCGTCGCTGCGGCGGTCGCGGAAGAACATGCGGGCCTCCTGCACGGTCCGGCTTCGGGAGCGTAACGGCTCCCCACGGCACCGTCCCTCGCCTGGGGGTGGCGCCGGGGAGGGCGCGGTTCACGGGTCGAGCGGGTAGGGGTGGATCAGGTCGGGCTGGGGCGTCAGCAGGCCCCCGCTCACGGCGCCGACGAAGAGACGGCCGGCTGCCCAGCCCTCGGCGGACGGCCCGATACCCGGATGCCGTGCCCCCAACTCGCTCGCGCATCGGGCGAAGCGTTGCTCGGGGGGGACGGGGTGGCTCCGCTCGAAGGCCGTTGTCCACGCGTGGAAGAGGGGGCGGAGGACCGGGGCGGGATGGCCATGCCAGCCCAGCCCGCGCGGCAGATAGGGGGTCAGTGCCCGGGGATGGAAGGGGCCCGAGAGCTCGCACAGGAAGAGCAGCCCCAGCGGGTGGAGGCCACCGGGCGCGGCCCGGAAGACGCGGAAGGCCCCCCGATGGCCGTCCCGGTCGGTGGAGCCCTCGACGAGGATCCCGCCGGGCTCGAGCCACCGGCCCAGGGCGGCGAGGGCGGACGGCACCTGGGGGAGGGCGTACTGCCGGAGCAGGTTGGCCGCCCGGACGAGGCCGATCCGGCCGCCCACGGGGGTGTCGAAGCCCCCGACCACCCCGGACAGGCCGGGCTCGCCGAGGGCTTCGAGGGCGGCGACGGGCTCGGGGCGGAGGTCGAGGCCGACGGTGTGCACGCCGGGCCGGACCGCGACCAGAGCGCGGTGGAGCTCGACCGTCGTGTCGGGGCGGGCGCCGAGGCCCACGTCCAGGATGGTGTCGGGACCGTCGGCGGGCCAGCCGGCCACGATGCCGGCGAGGAACGGGTCGAGACGGGCGAGGCGACCGGGGCGGGTGCGGCCACGGGTGGGGCGGTCGTTCGGCACAGTCGGACCCACCCTGCCCCCCCTCGAGCCGGGGGGTAGCGAGGCGGGACGATCCCGACCAGGAAATCCAGCCCGCGTGGCCGAAAACCCTGCTTCGGCCACCTATCAGGCCCACTTCTCCTCGGACTCGTACACCAGGATCGGCTCCTGCTGACGGTCCACGACCTCCTCGCTGATGATGCACTCCTTCACGTTGTCGCGCGAGGGCAGCTCGTACATGACGTCGAGCATGATCTCCTCGAGGATGGCCCGGAGGCCGCGGGCGCCCGTCTTCCGCTTCAGGGCCTCCCGGGCGATGAGCTGCAGGGCGCCCTCGGTGAACTTGAGCTTCACGCTCTCCATCTCGAACAGCTTCTGGTACTGCTTGACCAGGGCATTGCGCGGCTTGGTCAGGATGGCCACCAGCGTCTCTTCATCCAGGTCGTCGAGGGTGGCCACCACCGGCACGCGCCCGATGAACTCGGGGATGAGGCCGAAGCGCATCAGGTCCTCGGCCTCGACCTGGGCGAGCAGCTCGCTCTTCGTGTACTCGGTCCGGGTCTTCTTGGACTGCCCGAAGCCCAGGGCCTGCTGGCCGATCCGGTTCTCGACGATCTTCTCGAGCCCGACGAACGCACCACCGCAGATGAAGAGGATGTTCGTCGTGTCGATCTGCAGGAACTCCTGCTGGGGGTGCTTCCGCCCCCCCTTGGGCGGCACGTTGGCGACGGTCCCCTCGATGATCTTGAGCAGGGCCTGCTGGACGCCCTCGCCCGAGACATCCCGGGTGATGGAGGGGTTCTCGGACTTGCGCGAGACCTTGTCCACCTCGTCCACGTAGATGATGCCCTTGCAGGTCCGCTCGACGTTGTACTCGGCCGCCTGGAAGAGGGAGAGGACGATGTTCTCGACGTCCTCGCCGACATAGCCGGCCTCGGTCAGGCTGGTGGCGTCGGCGATGGTGAAGGGCACGTTGAGGAACTTGGCCAGGGTCTGGGCCAGCAGGGTCTTGCCCGACCCGGACGGCCCGATGAGCATGATATTGCTCTTCTGCAGCTCCACGTCGTCGTGGCCGGAGCGGCTGTCGATGCGCTTGTAGTGGTTGTGCACCGCCACCGAGAGCACCTTCTTGGCGCGCTGCTGACCGATCACGTACTGGTCGAGGAAGTCGAAGATCTCCCGCGGCTTCGGGACGAGGCCGCGGGTGGCGTAGAACTCCTCGCGCTCGTACTCCTCGGTGATGATGTCGTTGCAGAGCTCGACGCACTCATCGCAGATGTAGACCGAGGGGCCGGCGATGAGCTTGCGCACCTCCTTCTGCGACTTGCCGCAGAACGAGCAGCACAGGTCCTTGCCTTCGCTTCCCTTGCGCCGCAACGGGCCTCCTCGTGGGCTGGTGGGGGGACTCGGGTCCGGGGTGGGCCCCGCCGGGAGCGGCGGGGCGGGGGGCCCGGATCAGGAGTCGGCGCCGATGACCTCGTCGATGAGGCCGTACTCCTTGGCCTGTTCCGGCACCATGATGTTGTCGCGGTCCGTGTCCTGCTTGATGCGATCCACGTCCTGGCCGGTATGCCGGGCCAGGATCTCGTTCAGCATCTTCTTCATGCGCAGCATCTCGCGGGCCTGGATCTCGACGTCGGAGGCCTGGCCACGGGCGCCGCCGAGGGGCTGGTGGATGAGGACCCGGCTGTGGGCCAGGGCCCGGCGCTTGCCCTCGGCACCGGCGGCGAGGAGGACGGCGCCCATGCTGGCGGCCTGCCCGACACAGATGGTGCTGACCGGGGCGCGGATGTACTGCATGGTGTCGTAGATCGCGAGCCCGTCGGTGATGCTGCCGCCCGGGCTGTTGATGTACATGAAGATGTCCTTCTCGGGATCCTGGGACTCCAGGTAGAGAAGCTGGCCGACGATGTTGTTGGCCACGTGGTTGTCGACCTGGGTGCCCAGGTAGATGATCCGGTCGGTGAGGAGGCGCGACCACAGGGACTGGACCTGGGTGCCGCGGTGCGTGTCCTCGACGATCTGGATCGGGTACGAGAGGTGGAAGGGGTCGACGGGCATGCTGGCTGTCTCCGTGATGGTTCCGGCGGATCGGGACGGCCGGACCCGGGGTGTAGGGACTCCGACAGTACCGTTTGGGGCTAACGTGCGCCCCCTGCCGTATCGACCGGCGCCCGGACGGGCCCGCTCGGGCATGGCACACGACCCTTCCTTTCGGCACCCGGGACCGATCTGGCAAGCCGCAGCCACGCGATGGTGGCCCGGGGGACGGCGGATCTCGGGGTGGACAACCCTGTAGCCGACCTCACAGGGCGCCCCCCGGACGCCCCCCGAGAGGCCAGGGACGACCGGGCTCGGAGGCGGCGTCAGTCCTCGTCCGAGGCGTCGTCGTCCGAGGCGTCGTCGTCCGAGGCGTCCTCGCCCGAGGCGTCGTCGTCCGAGGCGTCCGCGTCGTCCTCCGGCGCCTCGTAGGCGGGGGCCTCGTCCTCGCTGTCCTCGGCGGCGGCCTCGTCCTCGGAGGGCTCGACGATGTTGGCGTGCTCCAGCAGCCAGTCGAGGGTCTTCTCCTCGAGGATCCGGGCCCGGAGCTCATCCATGCTGTCCTCGCGCTCGAAGTAGCCGCGCAGGGACTCGGGGTCCTGGCCGCGCTCCTCGGCGAGGGAGGCGATGCGACGCTCCACATCGTCGTCGGTGACCTGGATGTCTTCGCGCTCCTGCACGAAGTCGAGGATGATCCCGCCCTTGACCGCGAAGGTGCTGCGGGCCCGCAGGTCGGCGATCTGGGCCTCGGAGAAGTGCACCTGGCGCGGGTCGACGCCGCGGTAGGCCTGCTGCAGGCGGAGCTCGTTCATGAGCACGTCGAGCTGCTGGTCCACCATGCCGGCGGGCACCTCGAAGGGGTTGGCGTCGATGAGGGCCTGGAGCAGGTTGGCCCGGGCCTGGTTGCGGGCCAGCTCGTCGCGGCCGGACTGGAGCTCGGCGCGCACGGCCTGGCGCATGCCCTCCACGCCGCCCTCGAAGCCGAGCTCCTCGGCGGCCTCGTCGGTGAGCTCCGGGGTCTCGTAGGCCTGGATGGAGAGGACCTTGGCCTGGACCTGGAGGGTGCGCCCCTGGACCGACTCGACCCGGGCCTCGCCGGAGAAGGTGACCTCGCCGGTCTTCTCGGCATCCTTCTCGACCCCGACCAGGAAGTCCTCGATGCCGGCGTACCAGGTGTCGCCCGTGGTCTGGACCATGGTGCCGGGCTCGGTGGCGACCTCGTCGTCGCCGTCCTTGACGTGGAGCTCGACCATGACCTGGTCGCCGACCTCGACCGGGCGATCGGTGACCTCGACCAGGCGCTTGTTGGCGTCGAGGCGGGCCTGGACGGCGCGCTCGAGCTCGTCGTCGGCGACCTGGGCGTCCGGGTAGACGACATCGACGCCGGTCCAGGTGTCGAGCTCGACGCTGGGCTTCACCTCGACCTCGATGTCGAAGGAGAAGTCCCGG
>CAZPJM010000142.1:0-12097 GCA_964586865.1 uncultured Enterobacteriaceae bacterium | reverse complement strand
GTGCAGGCGGGCCGCTGGATGTCGGTGGTCCACGCCGCGGCCATGGCCGGGCTCGGGCCCCTCACCGTCGAGGTGGACGGGGGGCGTCGGCTGCCGCTGGCGCTGCCCACACCGGCCCGGGGCTGCCCTCCGCTGCACGTGGCCCGGGTCGCGCGCGGGGACGCCGAGGGTGCGGGGACCCGGACCGCCTCCGAGGCGGCGTCCCTGGGGGCGGAGGCCTCGTGCCGACCGGTGGTGCTGGTGGTCCCGCCGGACAGCCCGGCCACCGTCGCCGACGTGGTGGCTCGGGCGGGGGTCCTCCGCGGGGAGGAGGGCCACCCCATCGCCCTGTCCACCGAGGCTCCGTCGGAACCGTCCACCGCGCCCTTCCCGGGCCCGTCCGCTTCGGGCCTGCTGGGGGCGCTGGACCCGGCGGGGGCCTTCGGGACGGCGCCGTCTGCTGGCGCGGAACCGGCTCCGGGCGACACCGACCGGGCCGACGCTCCGCGGGTCCGGTGGCGTCCGGCGCAGGTGGGCGAGGGGCTGGATGCGGCGGCGGTGGATCGGGTGCACCGGGCGATGGAGGGCCGCCTGGCTGCCTGTGCGCGCGCCGCGCGGGACGAGACGGGAGCCCGACAGGGGCAGGTCGAGGTGGCCTATGGCGTGCGCGCCGATGGTCGGGTGACCCCGCCGCGGGTGGTGGCGTCGACGCTCGGCCTGTCGGGCGCCGAGGCCTGCATCGTCCGGCAGGTGGGCCGCTTCCGTCTGCCCCCACCCGCCGAGGGCACCACCCCCACCGTCCGCGCCGCCATCGTGGTGGACGGAGGCGGCTGAGCCCGCGGCGCGCGGACCCTCACCCGTGGGCCGAGCCCGTCCGGCGGAGCCAGGCGTCGGGCCAGTAGGTCAGGGGGGGCACACCCCGGGTCTCGTCGAAGGCCCGCTCGGGGGGGGCGAGCTCGAACTCGGGGTGCTCGGCGAGGAAGTCGCGGGCCGCCTGGGCCGGGTTGTCTCTGGCCCAGCCCTCGCCGGCGCCAGGCACGCCGTCCAGGTCGCGCATGATCCCGTCGGTCGCCACGATCCACGAGCCGGGCGTCACGAGAGGGGCATAGGCCTCCAGCTCGGCCCGCACGTGGGCCCGGCTGTGGTCGCTGTCCAGCACCACCAGCACGGTCCGGGCCTCCCCCACCGCCGCCCGCACCCGGGCCAGCACGACCGGGTCGGTGCTGCTCCCCTCGAGCAGGGTCATGCGGTGGCGGAGGGGATGGGCGTCCAGGGCGGCCCGGTTGGGGGGGCGGATGTCGATGTCCACGCCCACCACGTGGCCATGCCCCAGCAGCTCCAGCACCGAGGCCGACAGGGCGAGGGAGCCCCCGTGGGCGATGCCGGTCTCGACGATGACGTCGGGGCGCAGCCGCCACACCACCTCCTGGTAGCGGAGGGCGTCCTCGGGGAGCTGGATGAGCGGTCGGCCGAGCCAGGTGAAGCCGTAGGAGTGCCGCTGGCCCCACCCCAGGCGCAGCCAGGCCCGGGAGAGGGCGGCGAAGGCCTCGGGGGTGTGCAGATCGACGGTCTCGCCGTCGATGGTCAGGACGCCAGCTTCGTCGTCGAGGAGGAGGCGCACGGGAGCTCCGGGGGATGGACGGGCACATCGAGGCCGAGGCGGCGCACGTGGGCGCGGATCTCGGGGAGGTAGGCGGGGTTGAGGACCACCACGTGGGCCGGCTCCAGGACGGGCAGCGCCGCGGGGGCCAGGATGGGGTGGCCCGAGACGGGCACGTGGCCGCCCTGCTTGCCGGGGTTCACATCCACCAGGCCGGCCAGGCGGCTGCCCTCGGGATCGGCCCGCCCGGCGAGGGTGACCCCCTTCGCGCCGGCCCCCCACAGGACCACGGGCCCCTCCCGGGCGAGGGTGGAGAGTTGGGCGCGCCACCGGGCCTCGTCGCGGATCACGGCCGCCGCCCAGGCCCGCCAGTCCGGAACGGCCGCGGGGAGCTGCGCCGCCCTCCCGCCCGAGGGGAGGGCCTCGAGGATCTGGTACTGCCCGCCGAAGGAGGTCCGGTGGCGGGAGGGGGTCAGGCCGGCCCGGACGAACACCGCGGCCAGGGAGGCGGGGGTGAAGTAGTGCGCGTGCTCGTAGAAGACGTCCCAGGTCACCCGGTGGTCCACGATCCAGCGGGCGTCGGGGCACTCGAAGAGCACCCGGGCGTGGGGCCGGCCCCGCAGCGCCGCGGCCACGGCCGCGACGAGGGCGTGGGGGTCGGGGACGTGCTCGATGACGTGGCGGCAGAGCACCACATCGGCGGGGACGTGGGACTGGTCGGGGCCGTAGAAGGCACGGACGAAGCGCACCGGGCCGTGCTCGAGGGGGCCCCGGTAGGCCGGGTCGAAGCCCACCCCGCGGTTGCCGCCCGCGGCGCACAGCCGCCGCAGCACATGCCCCCACCCGCAGCCCACCTCGACCACGTCACAGTCGCGCACGCCCCCCGCGACCAGGTCCCCCACCAGCTCCTCCAGGTAGGCGGCGAAGGCCGGGCTGTGCTCCTGGCGGTTGTCGTAGCCGGTCGCGTAGTCCACCCGGTCCGGGTCGAAGGCGGCGTTCCAGCCGTGCCCGCAGCGCGCGCAGGTCCACAGGTCGAGGGTGCCGGTGGGGGCCGCCCGGGCCGCGGCCAGGGTGGGGTGGACCCGGTTCTGGTGCACCGGCACCGCCTCCCGGCAAAGGAGCGGGGCGGTGTCGTCGTGGGTGCAGGCCGGGCAGATCACGGGCGGATTCCGGGAGGGGGGGACGGTCCCATCGGCAGGAGGCTCCCGCGGTTGAGCGGGACGCCGGCGGCGTCGGGCCTCAGGCCGCCTGGGCGAGGGCCACCTCTTCCTTGAGGGGCGCGCTCGGACGACCCAGGGTGAGCCAGGCCGGGGACGCGCCGGGGGTGGCCACCGCCCGGGCCAGGGGCGCCCGATCCCAGCACCCGGCGCGGAAGGCGTCGATGGCGTGGGCCAGGGCCTCCTGGGGACGGAGGCACGGGCGCCAGCCGAGGCCGAGCAGGGTCTCCGGATGGCCCGTGATGGACATGTGCTCCTCGGTGCCGTAGGGACGCCCCCCGATGCGCAGCAGGTCGCGGGTGCCGGCCAGGGTCGCCAGGTGGCGCAGGTGGGTGGCCAGCGGCGCGACGCGGCCCCCACAGACATGCACCGGCCCCCCGGGCGCCGCCTCGGCCAGGGTCAGCAGGGCCGCCGCCACGTCGTCCACATGGAGCCAGTCGCGCACCTGCATCCCGGGGGAGGTGCGGAAGGCCCGGCCGGCCCGGAAGGCCTCGAGCGCCTCGCGGACGAGCCGCCCGCGGGCCTCGCCCGGGCCCACCACGTGGAAGAGGCGGGCCCAGGTGAAGGTGCCGCCGGCCTCCCCCACCATGCGGGAACCGAGACGGGCGGCGGCGTCCTTGGCCGTGGCGTAGAGATCCTCGGGCGCCGCCGGGTCCGATTCGCAGCGGACGGCCTCGGTGGCGCCCAGCTCCAGGCAGGTGCCCACCCCCACCACCGAGGGGATCCGCGCCCGGGCGGCGGCCGCGAAGAGGCGGGCGGCGTGGTCCAGGCCGTCCAGGTTGGCCCGGTCGTGGCGGTAGGTGCGCGGCGGCACCGGCCAGGCCAGGTGGACGAGGGCGTCGGTGCCCCGCAGGTCCATGGGCCGGGATCCGGTGCGGGTGTAGCGGCCCTCCAGGTCGGCGATTCGGCGCAGGTCGGCCTCGTCGCGGAGGGGAGCCACCACCTGGTGGCCGCGGTGGAGGGCCAGCCGCAGCAGTCGGCTGCCGATGAAGCCGTTGGCGCCGGTGATCACGAGTCGCATCAGTGGTCCCTCCTGCCCCAGTCGTAGGGGATGACGTCGTTGTCGTGCGGATCCAGCCGGTGGCTCCGGCTCGGGTCGTGGGGGTGGGTGGCGCAGTTGGCCACGATGGACTCGGGGGCCAGGCCCTTGAAGCCGTTCCAGACCCCCGGCGGCACGATGACCAGCGCGTAGTGGTCCGGGCCGAGGAAGGTCTCGACCAGCTCGCCGCGGGTGGGGCTGTCGGGGCGGTCGTCGTAGAGCACGTGCTTGATGCGCCCGTGGACGCAGGCGTACTTCAGGCCCATCACCTCGTGGCGATGCCAGCCCTTCACGGCGCCCTGGTAGATGGTCGAGAAGTAGATCTCCCCGAACCGGTCGAACCAGGGGTCGGTGGCCTTGAGCATGTGCTTGACCGTGCCGCGCTCATCGGGGATGCGGCGCAGGGGCGGGATCTGCACGCCCTCGATCATGGCGTCCTCCTAGACGATGTGGACGGTGGGCACGGGCACGATGAAGCGCCCGCCCGCCTCGCGGAAGGCCCGCTGCTGGGCCAGGATCTCGTCCCGGTGGTTCCAGGCCAGCAGCAGGGCGTAGTCGGGGCGATCCTCGAGCAGGCGGTCCGGGGGATGGATGGGCAGGCGGGTGCCCGGGGTGAAGCGGCCCTGCTTGGTGGGGGCGGCGTCCACCACGTAGTCGAGCCAGGAGGGGTCGATGCCCAGCCCGTTGAGCAGGGTCGCCCCCTTGGCCGAGGCCCCGTAGACGGCGATCCGCTTGCCCTGGGCCCGCAGGTCCTGCAGCGTCGCCTTGAGCCGCTCGCCCAGCGCGGCCACCCGGGCGGCGAAGTCGGCGTAGAAGGCCTTGGTGTGCACGCCCCGGGCCCGCTCGTCCTCCAGGAGGGCCTCGACCCGGCCCCGCCCCGCCTCACGGGCCTCGTGGGCGCACCGGATTCGCAGGGAGCCGCCGTGGATGGGGATCCGGGTCACATCGGTGAGGACCAGGCCCGCCCGCTCCACCAGGGCGTCCAGGGCGTGGAGCGAGAAGTAGGCCAGGTGCTCGTGGTAGATGGTGTCGAACTCCACGTGGTCCACCAGGTCCACCACCCACGGGACCTCGATCTCGACGATGCCGCCGTCGGCCAGGATCGCGGCCATCCCGGCCACCAGGCCCACCGGGTCGGGCACGTGGGCCAGGACGTTGTTGGCGAGCACCACATCGGCGCGGATCCCCTCGTCGGCCAGGGCCTCCCCGGCCGCGCGGGAGAAGAACACCGCCCGGGTGGGGATCCCCCGCGCCTCGGCCATGGCCGCGATGTTCTCCGCCGGCTCGATGCCCAGCACCTGCACCCCGGCCTCGGCGAAGGGGGCGAGGAGCGTGCCGTCGTTGCTGGCCACCTCGATGACGCGGTGGGCGGGTCCCAGGCCGCGCTCGGCGAGCAGGTCGCGGGCGTGGGCGCGGCTGTGGCGCACCACCGTCTCGCTCACCCCGGACAGGTAGACGTAGTCCCGGAACAGGGTCTCGGGCGGCACCGTCTCGGTGAGCTGGGCCAGGGTGCAGCCCCCGCAGACCACCACCGCCAGCGGGAAGGTGGGCTCGGGCTCGCCGAGGGCCTCAGGCGAGAGCACCCGATTGGCGAGTGGGGTGTGCCCCAGGTCCAGCACCGGGTGCAGATCCGGGCTCCCGCAGCAGCGACAGGTCTCGAGGGGCATGGGCATCCTCCGCGGCCCACCCGGCCCCGGCCTCGCGGGCGGCGGCGGTGTAGGCGGCGATCTCGGTGTCGAGGACGAGCCGGACGGCGCGGGCGTCCGGGGCGGCGCGCAGGGCCATGTGGCCGCGCGCGGTGGCGATGAGGGTCTGCTCGAAGCGGTAGGCGGGGCGCCACGGCAGCCGGGAGACGGCGCGATCCACCGCCAGGCGCAGGGTGGCCGTCTCGGGGTGGGGATCGGGCCGCCGCTTCGGGGGCGCGTCCCCGCCGCCCAGGACCTGCTCGATGACCGCCACCACGTCGCGCACCGGTCGGGCGGCGTCGGGCCACGGGCCCAGGTTCCAGGCGGTGCACAGCGGGGCCGGGTCGGGGGCGCCCGGGAGGAGCCCGGCGCCCAGGGCCAGGTAGCCGGCCAGGGGCTCGAGGACGTGCTGCCAGGGGCGGATCCCGTCGGGGTTGCGCAGGGTCGGGGCCTCGCCGCGGCGCACCGCCTCGAGGACGTGGGGCACGAGCCGCGAGGGGGTGAAGTCGCCCGGCCCGACCACGTTGCCGGCCCGCACCGTGGCCACGGCGATCCCGTGGTCCCCGATGGCGCCAGGGGGGAAGTAGGAGGCCCGGTAGGCGCCCGTCACGAGCTCGGCGCAGGCCTTGGAGGCGCTGTAGGGATCCTCGCCGCCGAGGGGGTCGCCCTCGCGCAGGGCGGTGCCCGGGCGGGGGGCGTAGACCTTGTCGGTGGTCACGACGACGACGGCGCAGGGCGCATCGGCCCGGCGGACGGCGTCGAGGACCGAGAGGGTGCCCATGGCGTTGGTCTCGAAGGTGGCCACCGGGTCGCGCAGCCCCTCGCCGACCAGGGCCTGGGCGGCCAGGTGCAGCACCGCATTGGGCTTCAGGCCACGGACCAAGCGGGCGACGGTCTCCCGGTCACGGACGTCCACCCGATGCCAGGGGAGCGTCTCGAGGAGCCCGGCCCGGTCCCACAGGGAGGGGTCGGTGGGGGGGTCGAGGGCCAGTCCGTGGACCTCGGCGCCCAGGTGGTGGAGCCAGCGGGCCAGCCAGGCCCCCTTGAAGCCGGTGCAGCCGGTGAGCAGCACCCGTCGGCCGCGCCAGGCCTGGAGCATCGGGGGCGTGGGGACGAACACGGCAACCTCCGGGGTCCCATCGGTGCCAGGGAGGGCGGGTTGAGGGCACGTCAGGGCGCGGAGAGCGCACCGCGCGCCCCCCCGAGGCGTCGGCGCTCAGGCCACCTGCTCGAGCTGGGGCCGCCCATCCCACACCGCCCAGGGGGCCCCCCCCTGGTGCCACAGCCCCTCCAGCCGCTTCCAGTCCCGGTAGGTGTCCATGCACTGCCAGAAGCCGGTGTGCCGGTAGGCGGCGAGCTCCCCGTCGTGGGCCAGCCCCTCGAGCGGCGCGCGCTCCAGCACGCAGCCCTCGTCGGTGGAGAGCCGGTCCAGGACCGCCCGCTCGAACACGAAGAAGCCGCCGTTGATGAAGGTGTCGGTGACCTGGGGCTTCTCCGAGAATCGGGCCACCCGGTCCCCGTCCAGCAGGAGCTCGCCGAAGCGGGCGGGGGGATGGACGCCGGTGACGGTGGCGAGCTTGCCGTGCCGCCGGTGGAAGGCCACCAGATCGGCGATGTCGAGGTCGCTCACCCCGTCGCCGTAGGTGACCATGAAGCGCTCGCCGTCCAGGTAGCGGGCCACCCGGGCCACCCGGGCCCCGGTCATGGCCTCCTCGCCCGTGTCCACCAGGGTCACCCGCCAGCCCCGCCCCTCGGGGGTGCCGTGCAGCCTGCGCGCGGCCTCGGCGCCCAGGGTGACGGTGACGTCGTGGGAGCGCAGGTCGTGGTGGAGGAACCACTCCTTGAGCTTCCAGCCCTTGTAGCCCAGGCAGAGCACGAAGTCGGTGAATCCGTGGTGGGCATAGGCCCGCATGATGTGCCACACGATGGGTCGTCCCCCCACCGCGACCATGGGCTTGGGGACGTGCTCGGTGTGCTCGCGCAGGCGCGTGCCCTGTCCGCCGCACAGGATGACGACCTTCATGGGACCTCCGGCTGGGTCGCCCCGCCATCGGCGCCGCGGTCGCCCGGTTGAGCCCGGGTCCGGTCCGGGGGCGTGATAGGCGGGGTCCATGTCCGCGCGAGAGCTCGTCGTGCTGGGCACCTCGAGCCAGGTGCCCACCCGCTGCCGCAACCACCACGCCGCCTTCCTGCGCTGGGGCGCGACGGGGTTCCTCTTCGATCCCGGCGAGGGCACCCAGCGGCAGATGACCCGCCACGGCGTGCGGGCGTCGGCCGTCCACCACCTCTGCCTCACCCACTTCCACGGCGATCACTGCCTCGGCGTGCCGGGGGTGGTGCAGCGGATGGCCCTCGACCGGGTGGAGCACCCGGTGCACGCCCACTTCCCCGCCTCGGGCCGGGTGTACTGGGACCGGCTGCGGTGGGCCTCCATCTTCGACGATCGGGCCCTGGACGTGCGGGCCATGCCCATCGAGGAGCCCGGTGTGGTCTTTCGGGGCGAGGACTTCACCCTCGAGGTGCGCCCGCTCGAGCACCGCGTGCCCACCTATGGCTACCGCCTCGTCGAGGACGATGCCGTCAACCTGGTGCCGGAGCGCCTCGAGGCGGTGGGCCTGCGGGGCCCGGCCGTGGGCGCCCTGGTGCGGGAGGGGCGGGCCACCACCCCGAGCGGCCAGGTCGTGCGGATCGAGGACGTGGGCCGGCCCCGCCCGGGCCAGATCTTCGCCTTCATCATGGACACCCGGCCCTGCGAGGGCGCCGAGGCGCTGGCGGAGGGGGCGGATCTCCTGGTCACCGAGTCGACCTTCCTCGCCGACGAGGCGGCGCTGGCCCGGGAGTACTTCCACATGACCACGGTCCAGGCCGCCACCCTCGCCCGGGATGCTGGCGCCCGGAAGCTGGTCATCACCCACTTCTCCCAGCGCCACCCCCGGACGGCGCTCTACGAGGCCGAGGCCCGCGGCGTCTTCCCCGAGACGGTGGCCGTCGAGGACGGCGATGTGGTGCCGGTGCCCGAGCGGGTGCGCCCCCGGGCGTAGCGAGGGCGGCCCGGCGGCCCCAGGGTGTGCGCCCGCTTCGGACCCCCGAGCAGGCCGGATCGCGCTGGGGCTACTTGGCGGCCGAGGCGCCGGGCTGGCCCGCCCAGGGGGCCGGCTCCGTCGACCGCCAGTCCTCGGGCAGCTCCCGGAGCAGCCGCGCCCGGAAAGTGGGCTCGTCGACGGTGATGGTGTGCCGGGGGCTCTGGACCTGGCTCACGTGGGGGTGGGCCAGCTCGTGGGCGATGGCCGCCGCGCGATCGGCGGGCGGGGCCCAGCGATCCGTCCACCACCGGGCCACGATCTTGCTCTGCAGCTCGGCGCCGGGCCAGATGCAGCCGAGCGGCTGGAACAGGCCGATAAAGGCGATGTCGTCGCGATCTGCGGGGATCATCCGCAGGTAGAGGGGCACCGGGCCCTCGCTGAAGTCGTAGAGCGAGGGGTCGAGGAAGGGGTGGGCGATCCAGAAGCCGGTGCAGGCGATGAGGGTGTCGTAGTCGCTCCGCGTCCCGTCCTCGAACACCACCGTGTGGCCGTCGAGGCGCTCGATGTCGGGGCGCGGGGTGATGGCGCCATGGCGGAGGAAGTAGAGCAGCTCCGAGTTCACGGTGGGGTGGGTGGCGCCGAAGGGGTGGTCCGGATCGGGGAGCCCGTACAGGTGATTCGGGCCATTGATGGCCTTCAGCATGAGCTCGTTGAGCTTGAGGCGCCAGCTCAGGGGGAGGAAGCCCAGGCGCCGATGGATCTGCTGGTGGAGGTGATCGGTGGGCCGCCCGAAGATGAACTTGGGGACGATCCAGTAGCCGCGGCGCCAGGACAGGTCGGTGCGGGCCGAGACCCGGCTGGTCTCGACCGCCACGTCGCAGGCCGAGTTGCCGCCGCCGATGACCAGCACCCGCTGCCCCTCGAAGGGGGCCGCGCGCTTGAAGTCGTGGCTGTGCAGGAAGGTCCCGTGGAAGGTGCCGGGGTACTCCGGCCATCGGGGCTTCCAGTGGTGCCCGTTCGCCACCACCAGCTTGTCGTAGCGCTCGGTGACGCGGCCGCGCCCCTCGGTCTCCGAGGTGACCTCCCAGCCGCCCCCCTCGGCGGGGGTGCACCCCAGCACCGTGGTGCGGAAGCGGATGTGGGGGAGCAGCCGGAATTGCTCGGCATAGGCCTGAAAGTAGGCGGCGAGGTCCGTGTGGCCCGGGTAGTCCGGGGTGCCTTCCGGGAAGGGGAAGTCCGCATACTCGCTGTAGCGCCTGCTGCTGATGATGTGGGTCGTCTCGAAGACGCTCGAGTGCCCGGACGCATCGTCGAACACCCAGTTCCCCCCCACCGCGTGCCCCCGATCCAGGACCGTCAGGTGCCCGAACCCCGCATCCACCAGGTTCTTGGCGGCGGTGATGCCGGACGGGCCAGCGCCGATGACGGCGATGCGCTCGGAGCGCGTCATGGGACCTCCGTGTCGCGGGGAACCGTACGCACCCGTATGGTCGGAACGCGGGCTCGTCCACGTCCAGCGGGGGGATGGTGGAGGAGGCTTCGGCGGCGGCAGAGGGCAAGGAGCCGCAGCCGCCCCGCCCGAAAGGCTGACCTTGGCCGGTCATGGTACGCCGTCCGACCTCCCCCGACCTCCCCCTGGAGTGACGCTGCGCCTCCCGTCCGTCATGGCCGTTCGCGCGGTGCTCCCCGGCTGCTGGTCGCGCGCCTCGTCGAGCCACTCGACCGCCCAGGCCGAGGCCACGGCCACGACCAACGTAGCGGGAGTGAAGGGCATGGAGCTGACAGCGCCGCGGAAGGACATGAACCTGTCGGCCGAGGGCAGGGTGGTGGTCGGCTCGCGACCGAACAGCCTGTCGGTGAGATTCTCGGTGCCGCCCGCCGACGTGATGGGCGCCCTACACGGGGTGCTTGCCGCGCTCGCCGGATCCCTCCCCGGATCCGACGCGCCCGTTCAGCGTATCCGCACGCCGCGCGACACTGGGGCCCAGGCTGAATGTGGCGGCGCCACACCGGACCACGCCCCTCGGCGCTCCCATCGAATGAACGATGAGCGATCGTCTCGCGGTCCCGTCTCGACGGGCAACCAGTCGGACCTCTCTTCCCGCAGGGCGACCGCCGGGCCAGGCGACGAGCTGGACGAGATCCGGGGCGCCAGCGACGCCACGACGGAAGCCAGGATCATCAGGCGCAAGCTCACCGCCCTCACGGCGGACCCTCCGCCGCGGTTCATCCCCGAGGCGAATGTGATCCTGCTCCACGCCTCCCCGGACGCAAAGAAGCTGCTGTGGGAGGACGATGCCTTCTGGGCGATGCCGTTCTTCAGGGACCACCCCGGCGCCGCCGATCAGCTGCTGCGCCAGCTCGACCCGGTCGACACGCTCCGGCTGACCATCTGGTACGGGAAAAGTCGCCATGACTGGAGCGACGAGCAGGTGCTGGCCGAGGTGCAGACCTGGGCCCGGGCCAACGGCGCAGGCTGCGAGCGCGCCCTGACCGATGGCGCCCTCCTGGACCGGCTGCGGTTGTCGTTGTCGAGCGGGACGGCGCTGCCCAGGGCCATCGAGATCCTGATGCACCAGGGCGACGTGCCGTCCGCAGCCCTGTCCCGACTGCGGCGGGCCCTGGACGAGCAGAACGAGGACGCCTTCATCGCGGCGTGGGACGAGGCGACCCGGGATGCCGCGGTGCTGAAGGACCTGGGGAGCGATGCCGCCTTCCTCAACGATGTCGAGACGGCCTTCAGCACGACCGTCTTCGCCATCGTCGAGCGAGGTCGCTCGAGAGAGGCATCCGCGAGGTAGCCCGGTCGGGTTGGCCGCGCAGGCCAGCACGCAGTAGGCTCCCGCGCGGGCCGGGCCCCGGAGCAACGATGCGCATGCTGTCCATGATCGCGATGATGACTGTCTTGACTGGCTGTTGGTCCAACGGCTCGACGAGCCAGGGGACCGCCAGGACCACGACCAACGCTGCTGGAGTGAAGAGCATGGAGCTGACTGCGCCGTGGAAGGACATGAACCTGTCGATCGAGGGCGGGGTGGTGGTGTCTTCGACCTCCGACAACCTGACTGTTCGCTTCCCGGCTACGCCTGCGGATGCAGCGGGCGGCCTGTTCCATACCGTGAAGGGTGAACTCGTAGCTGCGGGATGGTCGCTTGAGGGTGAGGAGCACCTAGGCGGAGCCCACGACGGCTTGTTGACAACTGCAGAGGGTAACGAGGCAGTCCTTGGCGTCACCCTGAACAACGATCGCCCAGTCTTGACCATTGACATCACGGGCTGACGGTTAGCGGCTACGTAGCGCCGACCCGGCGGACTGGATGTCCGCAATCCGTCACGCTTTGTCCCCCGAACCCGGAGCCAAGAGGCGCGCCTACACGGTCATCACGGGGCTCGCGATCGTCCCAGCATGCTGGTCGCGCTCCACGGAAGACGACTCGATGACCACCACCCACGCTGCCGGAATGGCGTACATGGAGCTGACTTCGCCGTGGTAGGGCCTAAGTCTGTCGATCGAGGCCGGGGTGCTGGTCAGTTCCTGGGAACCGGCCCTTCCG
>CAZPJM010000141.1:0-12121 GCA_964586865.1 uncultured Enterobacteriaceae bacterium | reverse complement strand
CACCGACACCGACACCGACACCGACACCGACACCGACACCGACACCGACACCGACCCGGTGCCGCTGACGGGAGAGTGGGTCGATGGCTTCGACGGCCGCCACACCATCACCCAGGTGGACTGGGTGAGCGGCTCGAGCACCTACACCTTCACCGAGGTGCGCGCCGACGACGGCGTGCTCATCGCGCAGAACGGCTCCGACAACCCCTTCAACCCCGACCTGTGGTCCCGCTTCGATGTCCTGGAGGCCACCAATGGATGGTGGTACTGCCAGTCGGCCTTCGACGCGGCCACCGAGCAGGAGGCGCTGGACGACACGCCGGCCGATCCCACCGATCCGGCCATGGGCGGCTGCGGGATCCCCGACAATGACTTCCCGTGGTCGCGGCTGTACCGGCCTCTCCCCCTCCGCGGCGACTACAACGACGCCTTCGGCGGCTCCCACGAGATCCGCGAGTGGCGCTGGACCAACGGATCGAGCATCTACGACATCACCGACTACGACGTCGAAGAGGGCTGGATCGTCGCCCAGAACGGGCCCGACAACAGCTTCAACCCGGACCTCTGGTCGCGCTTCGAGTGGACCGAGGAGGGCGGCACCTTCTACTACTGCCAGCAGCTCTTCGACGGCGCCGACGAGCAGGCCGCCCTGGACCGCAGCCCGGCGGACGACACCGACCCGGCCACCGGCGGTTGCGGCGTCCCGGAGAACGACTTCCCCTGGACCGCCCTCACCCCCGTCGGGGACTGATCCGGCTCAGCCCAGCAGCCACCGGGTGCCCCGGGTCCGCCCGATCCGGTAGACGAGGCCGTCCTCCTCGAGCGCGAGGAGGGCGTCCCGCACGCGGGCGTACTCCTCCTCGAGGACCTCGGCGAGGATACGCGTCTTGACCGGCCCCCGCTCGGCCAGGGCGTCGGCCAGGGCCTCGACGTCGACACCATTCTGCTCGACCTGCTCGCTCATGGGGACTCTCCGGATCCGGCTTGCAGAGCATAGTCCGGGATCCAGCGACCCGCGGAGAATCGGTGCCCCCCCGCCCCGGGGGCCTCTCCGTGGGCCTTCGGAAACCGCCGGTTGCTCCGTCGGGGCCCCGAAGAAGGGGGCGATCCTTTGCACCGCGCTGACAGGCGCCGGTCAGCCCTCGTCGGCCGCCCCGGGGCTCACGTCGGTGGGCCCGGGGTCGTCGCCCTGGGTCAGTCGCCACCGGTAGCCGGCGGGCAGGGTCCAGCTCTCGGTGGTGCCCTCGGCGTCGGGCCAGCGGACGGTCACCTCGGCCTCGCAGGCGCCGCCCAGGCCGGCGTGGACGATGTGCGGGTTCTGGGCGCCGTAGTGGCCGTAGCCGCCCCCCACCTCGAGGGTCTGGGTGACGTCGCCGGCGGTGACGGTGACGCGGGCGCCCACCGCCCGGCGGTTGCTGCCCTCGCCACCGACCAGGTCGAGCTGGAGGAAGTTGCCGCCGAGCTGGTTGTCGAAGAGCCGCACCTGCTGGGTCTCGTAGCACTGGGGGCTGTTGCCGCAGCGGGACCGGCTGTGGCCCACGACGATGTCCAGGTCCCCGTCGCGGTCGAAGTCGGCCACCGCCACACCGTGGCTTCGGTTGTGCTCGAAGAAGTCGCCCGTGGCCACCGCCTCGAACTGCCGGGGGGCGCGCTGGTGCCAGAGGAGCCCGCGGGTGTCGGCGTAGTCGGAGCTGCCGATGTAGACGTCGGCCCAACCGTCGTTGTCGAAGTCGAACAGGGTGTTCGTCATGTCCCCCTTGTCCCAGTTGAACGCCGGGAGATCGCGGGTCAGCCCGGTCACCTCGTTGCCGGGACGCTCGAAGACGATGTCGTCCGCGCCGGTGTTGAACAGCAGCTCGGCCTCGTCCGAGCCGTCACCGGCCCACCAGTGCTGGATCTCGCCGGTGAGCAGGTCGATGTGGCCGTCGTTGTCGACGTCGCGGCAGGAGGTGGCCCCCGAGTTGCCGCCATTGCGGAAGGCGTTGCGATCCATCGGCTCGCGCCAGTTGTTCTGGCTGCAGGAGATGTCGGGCGGGGCGGCCTCGTCGCACCGGTCGGCCGAGGGGCTGCGGGTGCAGAAGCAGCGGAAGAACTGGTTGTCGATGTAGTCCTGGTTGGTGTCGTAGGCGTAGCCCGAGGCGACCGAGGCGTTGGAGAAGGTGCCGTCGCCGTCGTTGCGCCACAGGTGGTTCGGGGCGCGCCCGTAGCTGGCGGCGAGCAGCTCGGGCCAACCATCGTCGTTCAGGTCGCAGGCGTTGGCCGACCAGGCCCGGCTGTGGGCCTCGCCGGCATCGATGACCGCCGGATCCGCCCAGTCGGCGGTGGCCAGCCCGGCATCGGCGGTGGCGTCCCGGAAGCCCCCGGCGCCGTCGCCCAGGTACAGCCGGTCCTGGGCCGGGACGCCGTTGACCGTGTTGCGGGGCACCCACAGGTCCAGGTTGCCGTCCTTGTCGACGTCGACGAAGGTGGCGCCCGCCGGCCCGTCCGCGTCGAGGCGGAAGGGCAGATCCTCGGCGCCCAGCACGAAGGTGCCGTCGCCCTGGTTCAACAGCAGCTCGGAGGTGTCCGGGGTGGCGGTGCCGTCCTCGTCCACCACGGCCGTGAAGGCGTCCAGGTCGCCGTCGTTGTCCACGTCGCCGAAGGCCACGATGGAGCCCGCCCGCTCGGCCTCCGGGTCGCCGTCTCGGGGGGTCCGGAAGCCGGAGTCGCGGGTCACGTCCACGAAGCCTCGACCCTCGTCGTTTCGGAGCAGCCAGGAGCGGCGGGGCCCCTCTTCGGAGAAGGATCCGCGCTGGCCCAGGCTGCCCCGATGGACGTGCAGGTCGGTCCAGCCGTCCCCGTCGAAGTCCACCGCCACCATCCGGGTGCCGACCACCCCCTCGAGGCCCCGCTCGGCCGTCACCTCGACGTAGGCGTCGGTCCCCGGGCTCCAGGGGGAGGCGCCCTCGTCGCAGACGGGATCCGGCAGGCGGCTGCCGCAGCCGGCGACGGCGAGCAACACGGCGAGGGTGCGGGTCATGAGACCTCCAGCGGAATCGGTCCCCGGTTGTAGCGCGAGGACCAGCGGTCCGTCACGGCCCGGACGCAGAACCTGGGATCGGCGTGAGGGTCCGGGCGGATCCGCGCTCGGGCGTGCAGGGGTGCGGGGCCGCGGAAGCCGCGGGGGCCGCTACCGGGCCGGGATGGCCGCGGCGATCCGGCGGGACCGGGCGGGGGCCGGTGGGGCGGTCCAGACCCGGCGGTGGGTGAGGACCGCGGCGATGGAGCCGCTGGCCAGGACGAAGGCGGTGCCCACCAGCGGACCCAGCCAGGGGGAGCCCAGGAGGAGGACGGCCAGCGATGGGGCCAGCGACAGGTTGCGGAGGATCTCGCTCGGGATGGCGGCGGGGCTGCGGTGGAAGAGCAGGGACCACGACCAGGTGGCCCACAGCACGTTGGTCGCCAGCAGGCCCAGCCAGGCGAACCCCGGGTCCCCCTCGGCGCTCGCCCACAGCAGCCAGACGATCCCCGGGGTGGCGACGGCGATGAAGTGGACCGCGACGTATGGGCCGACACCACGCGCCAGGGGCACATCCCACTTGCGATAGGTGGCGCGGTCCACCGGCGGGATGGGCTTGGGGCCCTCGGGCGTCCACTCGGGGGGCGCCACCCAGACATACAGCCGATCCCGCCAGGTACGGGCCCGGCGGAAGAGCCGCCACAGGTGGCCCCAGTAGGCGAAGTTGGCCCAGATGGGGTCGTAGGAGTCCAGCACCTGCACGGTGCCGTACACCGGCTCCTCGCCCTCCTCGATGAAGGTGCCGTACAGGCGATCCCACACGATGAGCATGCCGGCGTGGTTCTTGTCGATGTACTCGGGGTTGATGCCGTGGTGGACCCGGTGGTGGGACGGCGTGTTCAGCACCCACTCGAGCGGACCCAGCCGACCCACCGTCCGGGTGTGGATCCAGAACTGGTAGAGGGTGTTGATGGCGATGGCCAGTGCGAACACCACGGGATGGACGCCCAGGACGGCGAGCGGCAGGTAGTACGGCAGCGAAGTGACGCTGGTGAAGAGGGCCTGGCGCAGCGCCACCGCCAGGTTGTACTCCTGGCTCTGGTGGTGCACGACATGGGCAGCCCAGAGGATGTTGATCCGGTGGCTGTGACGATGCCACCAGTAGTACTGGTGGTCGACGGCCAGCAGCGCCACGACCCAGGCCCACCCCGAGAACGGCCCCCACGGCACGATGGCCTCGTGGAGGGGACGGGCCAGCTCCCAGACCGCCCAGTAGACCCCGACCAGGGCGGCCCCCAAAAAGACCTTGGAGACCTGGCTTCCGATGCCACACGACAGGGCCGTGATGGCGTCGCTGAACCGGTAGAGGTCGCGACGGCCCTGGAGGTGGGCCACGAGGAGCTCCACGCCGATGAGGGCGAAGAAGACCGGGATGGCCAGGGCGATGATCACGCGAGGCTCCAGAGGCGTGCGCCGGGGGGTTCCGTACGACCCTAGCCGGTGACCGCCCGATCCGCCCCCAAAATCTGACGCGGGTGTCAGTCCCGCGCGGCGCTCCCCCCCGAGCCCCCCGAGCCCAGACCGGCGAAGACGCCGTCCCGCACGGCCCGTCCCAGGGCCGCCAGGTCGGGGTGGAGCACCCGGTCGTCCTCCCAGCGGCTCACCCGCGCCCGCACCGCGCGCCAGACCGCCAGGGTCCCCCCGCCCGGCGCGGAGGGGGCGACCTCGACGAGGCGGCCCTCGGCGTCGAAGGCCTCGCCCGCCAGGTGGAAGTCGAGGCCCTGGGCCCCGCACAGCAGCTCGATGGCGAGCACATCCGAGAGGGCCTCGGCGATCCGCCAGGCCCCCTCCGCGGCGATGGGCCCCATGGAGACGTGGTCCTCGCGGTGCTGGACCGTGGGGATGCTGTCCACCGACGCCGGATGGGAGAGCCCCTTGCACTCGCTCACCAGGCTGGCCGCCGTGTACTGCGCCAGCATGAGGCCCGAGTTGAGGCCGCTCGAGCGGAGCAGGAAGGAGGGCAGCCCCGAGAGCTGGCCATAGGTCATCCGGAAGGTGCGCCGCTCGGACAGGCTGGCCACCTGGGTGAGGGCCATCTTGAGGTGATCGAGGGCGAGCGCCACCGGGGCGGCGTGCAGGTTGCCGGTCTCGACGAGCCCCACCCCCGGCAGGACCAGGGGGTTGTCGCACGGCGCGTTGAGCTCGGCCGTGACGGTCTGCTCCACGTGGTCCAGCGCATCGAGGGCGGCGCCCAGCACCGCGGGGGTGCACCGGATGCTGAAGGGATCGGGCCGCCGGTGGGCACTGCACAGGCCCGAGCCGTCGAGGAGCCGGCGCAGATCGGCCGCCACCCGCACCGCACCGACATGCCCGCGGGCGGCCAGGGCCTCGTGGGTGAGGCAACCCAGGTCGGCGCGCACCACCTCGAAGGACAGGGCGGCGGCCCGGACCGCCGTGTCGAGGAGGGTCCGGGCCCGGGCCACCACCAGGCCGGCCCGCGCCGCCGTGAGGGTGGAGCCGTTCAGGAGCGAGAGGGCCTCTTTCGGGGTGGGCTCGAGACGGGGGAGGCCCCGGAGCGCCTCCCGGGCGGGCAGCCGCCGGCCATCCCGCCAGGCCTCGCCGCCAAAGCCGCACAGCACCCAGGCGATGTGGGCGAGCTGCGCCTCGCCGGCGGCCCCCACCGACCCCTCGGCGGGGACGACGGGCAGGATGTCGTGCTCCAGGAGGGCCAGGAGCGCGTCGGCGACCTGGGGACGGCAGCCGGTGAGCCCGGTGGCCAGCACGTTGGCCCGGGCCGCCAGCAGGGCGCGGACGATGGGGGCCGGCAAGGGCGGGCCCACGCCGGCACAGTGGCCCCGGATGAAGGCCCGCACCCGCTCGGCCGGATCGGCGGGCGGCTCATCGCCCACCAGCCACCGCCACTTGGCGGCGATGACGTCGGGGGTGGGATGCCGGGCCAGCTCCGCCGCCGAGGCCTCCATGCGCCCGCGGGCGGCCGGGTCCAGTCGCAGCCGGATCCGACGCGCCGCCACCCGGGCGAGGGTCGCCGGGGTGAGGCGATGCCCGTCGAGGTGCAGCTCGCTCATGCCGTCACCGGCGCCAGCGGGCCCACCGCCTCGGTCACCGCCCGCACCAGGCTGCCGTCGGTCACCGCGGTCTCCAGGGCGGCGATGGCGTCGCTCGGCAGCTCTCCGGCCTCGGCGAGCAAGGCCTCGATGCGCGGCAGGGCCACCCTGGCCCCGGCCCCCAGTCGCAGGTCCGGGTCGTCGTTGAGCCGATGCCGCAGGGCGCTGGCGGCCGTCCACAGCTCGATGGCCACCACCCGCCGGCTCCGGGCCACCGCCTCGCGGGCCTGGCGGGCCGCGGTGGTGGACATGGCGACCACATCCTCCTGATCCTCGCAGGTGGGGATGGAGTCGCCGGACACGGGCCAGCCCATGGCGCGGTTGTGGGCGACCAGGGCGGCGGCGGTGGTCTGGGGGACCATGAGCCCGAGACCCGGCCGATCGCGACGGACCAGGAGCGGGGGGAGCCGGGCCGAGAGGGTGCCGGTGGTGAGCCGGTAGACGCGGCGCTCGGCGAGGGTGGCGAGCTCCGAGACCGCGAGGCGCAGGTGGTCGGCGGCCAGCCCCACCGGCTCGCCATGGAAGAGCCCGGCGCTGAAGGCCTTGTTGGGGGCGTCCACGTCCAGGAGGACCAGCGGGTTGTCGGTGGCGGCGTTGAGCTCGACCGTGACCTGCCCCGCGGCGAAGCGGATGCCATCGCGCACCGCCCCCAGGACCTGGGGGGTGCACCGGATGCTGTAGGCGTCCTGGACCTTGTCGGACATGGCATCGACCAGGTCGCTGCCCTTGAGTAGCCGCCGCAGGTCCGCCGCCGTGTCCACGGCCCCCCGGTAGGGCCGCAGGGCGTGGACCCCGGGATGGAGGGCCCGGCTGACGCCCTGGACCGCCTCCCAGGACATGGCGGCGGCGATCTCGGCGGCGTGGACGAGCCCCTCGGCGTCGAAGCAGGCCAGCGCGGCCAGCGCGGTGGTCACCTGGGCGCCATTGCTGATGGCGAGCCCCTCCTTGGGACCGGGCACCAGGCGGGGCAGACCGGCCCGGGCCATGGCCTCGGCCCCGCGCAGGCGCTCCCCGGCATGACGGGCCCAGCCGCTCTCGGCCGGGTCGTCGTCAGGGCCGCGGAACAGGACCAGGCCCAGGTGGCACAGGGGCGCCAGATCTCCCGAGGAGCCGCACGAGCCCTGGGAGGGGACCTCGGGGACGACGTCTTGTTCGAGCATGGCCAGCAGCGTGTCCACCAGGGCGGGCCGGCAGCCGGAGGCCCCCTTCGCGAGGGCGTTGGCGCGCAGGAGCATGGTGGCGCGGACCACCTCGTCGGGCAGGGGCGGTCCCACCCCGGCGGCGTGGGAGCGAACCAGGTTCCAGGACAGGGCCTGGATGCGGTCCTCGGCGATGCGCACCCGCGCCAGGCTGCCGTAGCCGGTGTTGACCCCGTACACGGCGAGCGGCTCGCCCGAGGCGTCCCGGAGCGATCCCGAGGCGGCCTCCATCACCCAGGCGTGGCTGGCGGCCATGCGTCGGCGGGCGGACGGGTCCAGTCGCGCCGGGCGGTGGGCCCGGGCCACCTGGACGACCTCGGCCAGTCCGAGGCCGTCGCCATCGATGCGCAGGGGCGACGCCATGGGCTCCGGCGTAACGCGGGGCGCCCGGCCGAGGGCGCCCGACCGGTGGGATGGGCAGACGACGGCGCCGTTCGGGACTACCGTGGGGCCATGCGCATCGCCCTGCCCGTGCTGGTCCTCCTCGGTTGCACCCCGAGCCCGCCCCCGGCGCCGCCCCCTCCGCCCGAGCCGGAGCGCCCCGACGTGGTGGTGGTGACCATCGACACCCTGCGCGCCGACCGGCTCGGCTGCTACGGCGATCCCCTGGCGCGCACCCCCCACCTGGACGCCCTCGCCCGCGAGTCGGTCCTGTTCCGCGAGGCCACCACGCCGGTGCCCCTCACCCTGCCCGCCCACACCTCCCTGTTCAGCGGCCGCTACCCCTCCACCCACGGCATGCGCGACAACGGCGGCTTTCACGTGGACGACCAGGTGCCGCTCCTCGCCGAGGCCCTCCGGGGGGCTGGCTACCAGACCGGCGGCTTCGTCGCCGCATACGTGCTCGACGGCTCATGGGGGCTGGAGCGCGGCTTCGACCGCTACTTCGACGACTTCCACCCCCAGGACGTCATCCAGGCCTCCCGCTTCGGCGCCGTCGAGCGGCCCGCCCGCGAGGTGGTGCGCGAGGCCCTGGCCTGGTTCGAGGACGAGGCCCGGGGCGACAACCCCCGCTTCCTCTGGGTGCACCTCTTCGACCCCCACACCCCCTACGAGCCGCCGGTGGACTGGTCCGGCGATCCCTACCGGGGCGAGGTCTTCTCGGTGGACCGGGCGCTGCGCCCGCTCCTCCAGGCCGTCCCCGACGATGCCCTGCTGGTGGTCACCTCGGACCACGGCGAGAACCTGTGGGACGGCCGCGAGCTGGAGCACGGCATCGTCCTCACCCGCTCCACCACCCGGGTGCCGCTGCTGGTGCGGCCCCCCGGCGGCGTGGAGGGGGAGGACCGCCCCGCCCCACGCGAGCTGCCCCCCCGACCGGGCACCTGGCGCCCGGTCCCTGGACTCTCCCCCGAGGGCCTGGTGCTGGACGTGGTCCCCGACGCGCCGGTGGCGGCCCGCGTGGTCGACACGCCCGTCTCGCTGGTCGATCTGGCCCCGACCATCCTGGACCTGGCCGGCCTCGAGCCCCTCCCCGGCGCCCACGGCCGCTCCCTCCTCCCGGCCCTCTCGGGCGGGGAGCTCGCCGAGAGGCCCGTCTACAGCGAGACCGTCGCCCCGTACACCCACTTCGGATGGGCCCCCCAGCACGTGGCCCGGGACGCCACCCGCCTGCTCCGGGACGACGCAGGCCGGCAGGTCTTCGACCCGGTGGCCGATCCCTGGTGGCAGGCCCCCCTCGAGGAGCCTCCCCCCGACGCCCTCGCCCAGGCCATCGACACCTTCCGGGACGGATGGGACCGCCCGGGGGGCGCCCTCGACGCCACCACGGCCCAGGCCCTCCAGGCCCTCGGCTACCAGACCTCCACCGTGGATCGACAGGGGCCCCGCCCCTCGGCGCGGGACCGCATCGACCACATGCATCGCCTCGACCTGGCCCAGGGCCACATGAAGTCCCGCCCCGCCGAGACCATGGCCGAGCTGGAGGCGCTGCTGGCCGAGGATCCGGCCCTGATCGACGCCTGGTTCGCCCTGGCCTCGCTGCGGTGGACCCAGGGGGAGCTGGAGGGGGCGGCCACCGCCCTCGAGGAGGTGGTGGAGCGCGCGCCGGAGCACCCGCTGGCCTGGAACAACCTGCTGCTGGTGCTGCGGGACCAGGGCAAGCTCGAGGAGGCCCTGCGGGCGGCCGGCCGTCTGGTGGAGGCCCAGCCCGAGGATCCCCGGTGGCACCGCCACCGCGTCGACCTCCTCGGTCGCATGGAGCGCCCCCTCGAGGTGGCGGCGGCGGCGGAGCAGGCCCTGGAGCGCTTCGGCCCCGACCCCTACTTCGCCTACATGCTCGGGCTGTCCCGGCTGCAGGCCGACGACGCCGAGGGCGCCCTTCAGATGCTGAAGGTCTCGAAGGAGAGCGGCACCCGTGCGCCCGATGTGGACCTCTGGATGGGGCACGCCCACCAGAAGCTCGGCCAGGTGGACGCCGCGGTGGCGGCCTACAAGGCCCAGGCCAACGCCACCCCCGACGACATCCGGCCCACGGTGGCGGCCGGCATGCTGCTGGTCGAGGAGGAGCGCTGCACCGACGCCCTGCCGCTGCTCTTCACCGCCATCCAGCGCGGGGTCCGGGATCCGCGCGTGCGGGCCGCCTACGATGCCTGCGGCGGCTTCTAGTCCTGGCCCGCATCCGTCACGACAGCTCGTCGCGGGCCGGCGAGATGCCGTCGTGAGCGCGGTTCTCGACGAGCGACCGAGGGAAGGCGTGCCGAGGCACGTCGACCGGGGGAGTGACAGAGAGGGCGGCGCGCAACTGGCAGCTCGCCGTCGATCACCGACCGCTGATCCGCTCTCTAGTCCGCACAGCGAACCGGGCCGCGCTCCACGAAGCCCTCGAGGACCAGCTCGCCGGTCATCAGGTCTGGTTGGATCACCGCCCGGAAGTGGCCATCCGGGCCGTCTCCCGCCACCACGACCTCGTTGTGGCCGTCGCCGTCCACATCGGCCGGCGGCACGAGCTGGAGGGTCTGCTCGGTGCCCCGGGTCGTCCGGCGCAGGTGCAGGCTGCCCTCGAGGCCCTCGGCCTCGCGGTCGGTGAGGGCCACCAGCACCCGATCGCCCCTCTCCCCCACCACGACCTGCCAGGGGGGCCCCTGACGGCGGATCTTGTGCACCGCCCGCACCCGGACGCCCCGGTGGATGGCAGGGTCCGCCTCGGCGGTGCCAGGGACGACCCCCGCCGGGGGACCGAGGGCCTCCGCCAGGCGCCAGGCCGCCCGCTCCACCACCGGTGCGCTCACCACGGGCGCGGGCCGGAAGGCGATCTCGGGACCAGCGGGCAACCACAGCAAGCCGCCGCGGGACAGGACCGTCAGCGTCCCGCACGACCCGCCGGGGGCCGCCTCGCGGCTGCCCTCCCGACCCAGCACCCGGCCGTCGGCCGCCTCGTCGACGACGCCCCCCGAACCCTCCGGGTGGGGCCAGACCGGGCGCCAGGGCGCATCGGCGGGCAGCGCACCGGCCGTGTGGACCGCGGGACCCGGGAGCTCGGTGTCGGCCGGCGCCGCCGGGCCCGCGGGTGGCGGGGGCGGGTAGACCTGCGACAGGGAGCAGGCGGCGAGCCAGAGCGGGGCGGCGAGGCGGGGGAGCATGAGGCTCCGAGCAGGCAAGCGCGGGGGACCCGTCCAGGGTAGCGGGCCGCACCATGAGCGGCGACGACCTCTATCGGGACCCCACCCTGTACGACCTCGAGTACGGCGACAAGGTCGACGACATCGCGTACTACGTGGAGATGGCGCGGCGCTCCGGCGGCCCGGTGCTGGAGCTGGGGTGCGGCAACGGCCGCCTGCTCCTCCCCCTGGCCGAGGCCGGCCTGCAGGTGACGGGGGTGGACCGCAACGCGACCATGCTCGACGACCTCTCCCGCAAGCAGGCCCGCCTGCCCGCCGTGGTCCAGCGCCGCATCCGGGTGCAGCGGGCCGACTTCACCGCCCTGCCGGACCTGGGGCGCTTCCCGCTGGTGCTGCTGCCCTTCAACGCCCTGCATCACTGCGCCGACCACCATGCGGTCCTGTCCCTGCTCGACGGGGTCCGGCGGAGCCTGGCGCCGGGGGGGCGCTTCGCCCTCGACTGCTACCTGCCCGACCCCGACCTCTACGCACGCGAGCCGGGGCAGCGTCACGAGGCGCGCGACTTCACCGACCCGCGCACCGGCCAGCGGCTGCAGACCTGGGAGGCGGGCTGGTATGACGCCCTCGCCCAGGTGCACCACGTGGTCTACGTCTACCGGGACCACGCCGGACGGGAGTACCGGGTCCAGCTCGACCTGCGGATGTTCTACCCCCAGGAGCTGCTCGCCCTGCTGGACCTGGGGGGCTTCAGGGTGCTGCAGGCCTGGGCCGACTTCGACCGGACCCCGCTGGACGGGAGCAGCCTGGGGTGGGTGGGGATCCTGGAAGCCCGCTGAGGGCCCCGAGCCCCCGGCTCACCACCGCCTCGGGAGAGGGCGGACCGAGCGCGTCACGGACTGCTAGCAGTCTGTGACGCAAACTCCCGTCGCCCGGCCCGCCCGCCGGCTTCTCAGCGTTGTCCCGTCGTCGGTCACTTGGCCAGCCAAGCTCCCTCCTCGGTCCTAGCTGCGAAACCGGCGTCCTGGACCGGACTCGGTCCCTTTGCATCACAGCCTGCTAGTCCTCGGTCTCGCCGAACTGCCGACCGCAGAGGTTGGTGTTGCTCTCTTCGAGGCGCTCCTGCTGGACGTTGGGCACCGTCCAGCGGTCCTTCTTCACGTTGCTGACCTCGAAGGTCCCCTCGACCATGAAGCGGGACTGGGAGTTGGACCCGAAGAACCAGGCCACGAACTCGCCGCT
>CAZPJM010000140.1:0-12407 GCA_964586865.1 uncultured Enterobacteriaceae bacterium | reverse complement strand
TACACTCTTTCCCTACACGACGCTCTTCCGATCTGGGCTCGCGACCTGGCCCAGGAGCGCCTCGAGGACGACACCCTCTCGCCCCGCACCCGCGCCCAGCTCCACCACGCCCTCGGGCGGGCCTGGGAGGCCCTCGGCCGGCCCCGCCGCGCCGAAGCCGCCTACCGCGAGGCCATCCGGCTCGCCCCGTGAGCCCCGCCCCTTGAGCGCGCCCCCGGTGACCGCTACCGTCGGCGGGACGAGGTGCGCATGTTCTCCCCGCGGGTCGCCCGCCTGCTGGTCCGCGCGCTCGGGGACCCGGAGCAGCGGGATCGCCGGGCCCGCTTCCGGTTCCGGGACGCCGGCCATGGCTACGACGCCTTCGGCCTCCACCCCGACCTGGTCGCCCTGGCCGATCTGGTCACGAGCCCGGTGTACGAGCGCTACTTCCGCGTGCGCTCGTACGGATCGGAGCACATCCCGGCCCACGGGCCGGTCATCCTCGCCGCCAACCACTCGGGGACGCTGCCCTTCGACGCCGCCATGCTGTGGGCCGACGTGTACCGTCGCACCGACCCGCCCCGCGCCGCCCGGGCCGTCGCCGACCACTTCGTCCCCAGCCTGCCCCTCGTGGGGGTGACCTTCGCCCGCACCGGCATGGTCGGAGGCAGCCGCGGCAACGCCCGGGCCCTGCTCGGCGCCGGCGAGCTGCTCATGCTCTTCCCGGAGGGCACCCCGGGCATCGGCAAGCCCTTCCGCGACCGCTACCAGCTCCAGGACTGGCGCCCCGGCCACTGCGAGCTGGCCATCCGCCACGGTGCACCCATCGTGCCGGTGGGCATCGTGGGCCCCGAGGAGCAGATGCCCCAGATCGCCCGCCTGCCTGGGCTGGGGCCCGTCCCCTACCTGCCCATCCCGGCCACCCCACTGCCCCTGCCGGTCCGCTACCACATCCGCTACGGCGAGCCCGTGGCCCTGCACGCCCAGCACCCGCCCGAGGACGCCGACGACCCCGAGGTGGTCCGGGCGGCCGCCCTCCAGGTGAAGGCCAGGGTGCAGGAGCTTCTGCACCAGGGCCTCGAGGACCGAGCCGGGATCTTCGCGTGATCGCCGTCCTGGTGACCGGCGTGGCCACCCCACTGGGCGAGGCGATGGTGACGAGCCTCCTCGCCGACACCCGGGTGCGCCACGTGCTGGCGGTGGACCAGCTCCCGCGGCACGAGGCCCTGTCGGTGCCGCCGAGCGCCCGCCTCACCTACCTCCAGGTGGATCTGACCCGCTCTCGAAGGGTTCGGGAGCTGGTGTTCGGCCCGGCCCGGGACCTGGGCGTCGAGGTGGTGGTCCACCTGGCCATGCACCGCCGCTTCCGCCTCCAGGGCCGGAAGGCCCACAAGCTGAACGTGGAGTCGCTCCGGTCCATCCTCGACCTCTCGGACCGCCACCCCACCATCCGGCGGGTCATCGTCAAGTCCCACGCCGAGGTCTACAAGGTGGGCCGGGACCTGCCCGTCCTGGTCACCGAGGACCACCCCGTGGACCTCTCCCCGGCGGCCGCCCGCTTCGTGCGGGACCGGGTCGAGGCCGATCTGGCCGCCTGCGCGCGCATGGGCCTCTCCAACGCCGAGATCGTGGTCCTCCGGTGCGCCGAGATGCTGGCCCCGGACACGGGCAGCCAGCTCCACGACCTGCTCCAGGCCCCGGTGGTCTTCCGCCCGGCGGGCTTCGACCCCATGGTCAACGTGGCCACCATCGCCGATGTGGTGGCCGCCCTGGAGCGGGCCACCCACGGCAGCGGCGAGGGGGTCTTCAACATCCCGGGCTACGACACCCTGCCCCTCTCGGAGGCGGTGCGGAAGTGGGGAACGCCCCAGCTCCCGGCCCCGAGCGCCGTGATCCGGCCCCTCTACGGGCTGCGTCACCGGGTCCTCGGCACCGACTTCAGCTACGGGATCAACCGGCGGCGCATGCACTACGGCCTCGTGCTGGACGGCACCCGCGCCCGAGAGGTCCTCCGCTACACCCCGCGGCATCCGGTGGACTGGCCCATGGGCGGTCGGCGACGGCGTGATCCGGGACAGGCGACCGGGACTTGACCGCGCCACGGCGCCCGGTCGTGGCCGGACCGCCACCGGGCCGGCTACACTCCGGGCTCGCTCCTGGAGGAGACATGCTCGCATCCCGCGCCCTGCTGCCCATCGCCCTGCTCCCCCTGGCCGTGCTCGCCGCCTGTTCCGGCGGGGACGGCGGGGCCACCGACACCGATGGCACCGGCGAAGACGGGATCACCGCCTTCGAGCGTCTCGGGGCCCCCGACAAGTACATCGACCGCTGGAACTGGGAGGATGGCTGCGAGACCCAGAACGGGCCGGGCGTGCAGGTGTATTGGTACAGCGACGATGCCGTGAGCGTCGAGAACGGCGACGGCAGCTTCACCTTCACGGCCACCGAGACCTGGTACTGGTTCCACGGCGGCGGCGGCGGCGCGGACTGCCGCGATGTGTGGGAGATCACCGGAACCCTCGTCACCACCAACTACGACCTGCTCAACTGCTCGAGCTGCGAGGAGGTCTACCGCTTCGAGCGGCGCCTGGTCGAGCAGGGATGCCAGTACCAGTATCACCAGCTCTTCGGCTACGAGGAAGAGATGGCCCCGCCCGAGGAGCCCGTGTTCGACGGCTACCTGCTCTTCGACACGCACAACGAGCTGAACGACGCCCCCAACGAGAACAATGGCCTGCTGGTCTACGCGAGCTTCCGGCGGCCGGACAACCAGTACGTGTCGAACAACAACTACAGCCTCCAGCAGCAGGCGTTCCGCTTCGTGGATGACCCCGACCGGATTGGCCCCCCCGGCGAGTACGAGTGGGCGGGTACCACCTGCGTGGGCACCAGCGGCGGCGGCGGCGGCGGCGCCTGATGGCGCTGCGGGCCTGACACCCCACGGATCCTCCCCGGGCCGGTCTCGCCGCCCGGGGTAAGGTCCGGGTGCGCTCCGCCCCCCGTCCCCCCGCCCGGAGGTGTCGATCCGCCACGCCGCGCCCGTCATCCTGGCCATCGGCCTCCTGCTGTTCGCCTCGCCAGCCCACGCGGCGGGCGGCGGGGCCGACGCGGGCAGTCTGGCCCTGGTGGTCCTGCTCATCGCGGTGGTCGGCTTCGCCTACCTGATGACCCACTTCCTGGTGGACTGGCTCCAGCGCCTCTTCCTGGTGGCCACCAGCGTCGAGTACCTGGTGCTGGGGGTGCTGCTCGGTATCGTGCTCGTCCCGGACCACGACACCCGGGACACCGTGGCCTGGCTGCAGCAGGACACCTTCCTGGGCGCCCTGCCCTGGCCCGAGCCGGTCAGCGAGCTGACGGCGCTGGCGCCGCTCATCGCCCTGGCCGCGGGCTGGCTGGGCCTCATCTACGGCATGTCCCTCGACGTCCGCACCCTCATCCAGCAGCAGGACGGCGCCCTCCGACTCGCCCTGCTGGAGGGGCTCTTCGTGGCCGTCCCGGTGGGTCTGGTCGGCCTGGTGGTCCTTCGGACCGTCCTGCCCCCCGAGGATCCCAACACCGCCTCGGCCGAGGTCCTGTGTGCCGGGGTGCTGGGCATGACCGCCTGGGCCGGCTCCACCTCGGCCATGGACGTGGTCCGGCGGCGCTACAAGCTCGCTGGCGAGACCCTGGTGTCGTTGGTGCGCGGGGCCCGCTTCAGCGACATGCTGGCCATCCTGGCGTTCGGCGTGCTCTTCGCCGTCTACCACGACCTGGCCGCCCCCGAGGTCGCCATCGAGGCCCCCACCGCCCGGGTGCCCACCCCGGTGGAGTGGTCGGTGATCACCCTGGGGCTCGGCGCGGCGCAGGGCGCCCTCTTCGCCTGGTTCCTGGACGAGGACGACAGCGACAACGGCACCCTGCTGGCGCTGGTGGGCATCATCGCCTTCGCCTCGGGTGCGGCCTACTTCCTCGAGCTCTCCGAGATCACCGTCAACCTGGTGCTCGGGATGGTCCTGGTGAACGTGAGCCGCTCCGGGCCCAAGGTCCGACGGACCGTCCAGGGCACCTACCGACCCATGAACCTGCTGCTCCTCCTGCTGGCCGGCGCGCTCTGGGACATGCCCCCCCTCGTCCTCACCATCGGCCTCACCCTCACCCTGGTCTTCGTGCGGGGCCTGGGAAAGGCGGCTGCGGGCTGGACCGCCTCCTTCGGGACGAGCCTGCGCCGGGACGTCTTCCGGGGGCTCATCGGGCAGGGGGATGTGGCCATCGCCATGGCCGTGACCTTCAAGCTGGTCTACGACCTGGGGGTGCCCGCCGAGTTCACCGACCCTGCGGTCACCGGGGCCATCGACGCCACCTACACGGCCATCCTGGTCGCGGTGGTGCTCCACGAGATCATCGCGCCACGCATCCTCAAGGGGCTGCTCGTCGACGCCGGCGAGATCCGCCGCGAGGCCGGGGCCGGAGGCTGACGTGTACATCGTGATCGTCGGACTGGGCCAGGTGGGCCGCCACATGCTCGAGGTCCTCGAGTGGGAGAAGCACGACGTGGTGGCCATCGACCGGGACCCCCAGGTCATGGCCGACGTGGAGGAGCACCACGACGTGGCCACCCTGGTCGGCTACGGCGCCAATGAGCAGATCCTCCGCCAGGCCGGTGTCGAGCGGGCCGACCTGGTGGTGGCCGTGACCAACAACGACGAGGTCAACCTGATCACGGCGCTGGGGGCCCGCCGGCTGGGGGCGCGGCGCGCGGTGGCCCGGGTGCAGGGCGAGGCCTGGTCGGACCAGCGCGAGGGCGTGGCCTACGGCATGCTCGGCGTGGACGTGGTCATCAACCCGCGCCTCCTGCTGGCCCGGGAGATCGCCAAGGTGGCCCGGAGCCACGGAGCCCTCGAGGTCATCGACCTGGCCAACGACCGGGTGGAGCTGGTGCAGGTCGAGCTCCACAAGGGCTGTCGGATGCTCAAGAAGCCGCTCTCGAAGCTGGATCTGCCTGACAACTGCCTCGTGGCGGCCATCGTGCGCAACGACGAGCTCTCGGTCCCCGGCGGCGCCGACGTCCTGCGCGTCGAGGATCGCATCTACCTCCTCGGCCGACGGGAGAACATCGAGGAGGCCGAGGATCTCTTCACCCTCTCCCGGGAGGCCCGGAGCGCTGCCATCGTGGGAGGCGGGGTCATCGGGACCGCCCTGGCCCGGATGCTGTGCGACGACGACGCCCGGGTGCTGCTCATCGAGAAGGATGCCGATCGGGCCCGCACCGTGGCCGAGATGCTGGACCGGGTGACGGTGCTGCACGGCGACGGCACCAGCCTCTCCCTGCTGAAGGAGGAGCGCGTCGGCGACTTCGACCTCTTCATCGCCACCAGCAATGACGACGAGGTCAACCTGATGGGCTGCCTGCTGGCGCGCCGGGCGGGCAGCAAGCGGACCATCAGCGTGGTCCACCGGCCCGACTACATGGAGATCTACCGCCAGCTCGGCGTGGACATCGTCCTCTCGCCCAGGCTCGTCGCCAGCGACCACATCCTCCGCTACACCCGCGCCGCCGAGCTCAAGAGCCTGACGGTGCTCGAGAACGGCCAGGCCGAGGTCCTCGAGATCGTGGCGCCCGAGGGCAGCCGCGGCGTCGGCGTGCCCCTCAAGCGGATGGGGGTGCCGCGCGGCGCCCTGGTGGCGGCCATCGTCCGCGACGAGGGCGTGGTCATCCCCGGCGGCGAGGATGTGGTGAACCCGGGCGACACGGTCATCGTCCTGGCCACGGCGCGGGCCCGGCCGGCGGTGGCCCGCCTGTTCCAGAAGCGGGCGCTGTGATCGGCGCCCCCAGCCACCGGAAGCAGCCGTGGTGACGGGCTCCGACGAGGCGAAGGTGGCCCTGCACCACGCCGTGGCCCGCCCCCTCGGCACGATCACGCTCGGGCTGGCGGTGGGCATGCTGGTGTGCGCCGTGACCGCCCCCCTGTGGAACTGGCTGGAGGGCGGCCCGCGCCCCCAGGATCAGGGCGCGGCGGTGGGCCTCATCGCCTCGGGCCTGCTCACCCTGGTGGTGGGCGGCGGGCTCTGGGCCCACGGGCGTCGCGCCGCCACCCTGCCCCTGGGTCGGCGCGAGGCCATCCTGGTGGTCGCGGCCATCTGGGTGTTCTGCGGCCTCTTCGGCGGCCTGCCCTTCGTCCTCGACGCCGGGCTGGCGCCGGACGACGCCTTCTTCGAGGCCGTCAGCGGCTTCACCACCACGGGCGCCACGGTGGTGGGCGACATCGAGGGGACCCTCTCGAGGCCGCTGCTCCTGTGGCGGGCGCTCACCCAGTGGCTCGGCGGCATGGGCATCGTCGTGCTCTTCGTGGCCATCTTCCCCAACATCGGGGTGGGGGCGAAGCACCTGTTCCGCAACGAGGTGCCCGGGCCCACCGCCGGCGGTCTGCGACCGCGGATCGCCGAGACCTCCACCGTCCTGTGGCGGATCTACGGCGCCCTCACCGTGGTCGAGATCCTCCTGCTCAAGCTCTTCGGCATGAGCTGGTTCGAGTCCGTCTGTCACGCCTTCACCACCATGTCCACCGGCGGCTTTTCTACCCTGGACAGCTCCATCGGGGGCTTCGACGCCGAGCGGGTCGGCTTCTGGTCCAGCCTGGGGATCGAGTGGACCATCGTGGCCTTCATGTGGGTGGCTGGCGTCAACTTCGCCCTCTACTACGCGATGATCCGCCAGCGCAGCCTCCGGGCCTTCCTCCGCTCCACCGAGTTCCGGGTCTACGTCGGGCTGACGGTGGTGTCCTGCCTCGTGCTGTGGGCGGTGCTGCTGTGGGACGCCCCGGCCTGGGACCGCGTCTTCCCCACCTTTCGCGCCAGCCTCTTCATGGTGACCACCACCATCACGTCGACCAGCTACGGCACCGAGGGCTACCTGCACTACCCGCCCATGGGCCTGGCCATCATGCTGCTGCTCATGTTCATCGGCGGCTCGGCCGGCTCCACGGCGGGCGGCATCAAGGTGAGCCGGGTGGTGCTGCTCTTCAAGCTGTCCTGGGGCCAGCTCCGCAAGTCCTTCCGCCCCCAGGTGGTCCACGTGGTCCGCATGGCGAAGAAGGCGGTGGACGCGGCCCTCATCCTCGACGTGGCCGCCTTCCTCCTAGTCTACATGGTCTGCATGGCCGGCGGGATCCTGCTCATCACCTTCACCGACGGCGTGAGCGTGCCCCAGGCGTTCGGGGCCATGCTCACGAGCCTGTCGAACATGGGCCCGGCGCCCTTCCACGACGTGGGGGTGGCGTCCTACGATGCATCGCCCACCGACAACTTCTCCGGCTACAGCCCCGTCGCCAAGTACGTCTTCAGCCTGGCCATGATCCTGGGCCGGCTCGAGTTCTTCACCCTCCTCGCCCTGCTCCTGCCGGACTTCTGGAAGCGGTAGGCCATGTCCGACCACGGCAACGACAACATCGACATCCTGCGCAAGGGCGCCATCGTGGCGGTCCTGGTGGGCGGCGTGGTGCTGCTCCACCGCTTCGGGGTGGGCGCGGGCTCCGAGGCCGCCATGCTGGCCCTCGGCCTGGTGGTCCTGGGCAGCTACACCTTCGGCGAGCTCGTCGGGGCCGTGAAGCTGCCCCACATCACCGGCTACCTCCTCGCCGGTCTCCTGCTCGGCGAGTCGGCGGCCACGGTGGTCGACAGCGGCCTGGGGGCCCTCCCCGAGACCCTGGGCGCGTGGGTGGGTCCCGAGCTGGAGCGCCAGGTCGAGGCCTGGTTCCCCGGCGGCCCGGGCCTCCCGCCACCCTTCGACCGGGGGGTGCTCAACGGCGAGGTGATGGACCAGCTCGGCCTGTTCAACACCCTGGCCGTGGCCCTCATCGCCCTCACCGCGGGCGGCGAGCTCAAGATCGAGGCCCTCCGCCGGGGGGTCAAGACCCTGCTCGGGGTGCTCGGCGGGCAGACCGTCGCCATCACCACCGCCATCGTGCTGCTGACGGTGGTGATCAGCGGCCAGCTCGGGGCGGGGCTGGCCCTGCCCTTCCTGGGGGGCAGCGGGGCGGCCCTGGGCGGGCTGGACCTGACCGGGGTGCTGCTCATCGGCTTCATCCTGGCCTCCATCTCGCTGGCCACCTCCCCGGCCGCCACCATCGCGGTCATCAACAGCACCCGCGCCGCGGGCCCCACCACCCAGACCATCCTCTCGTCCGTGGTGCTCAAGGACGTGCTGGTGGTGCTCGCCTTCAGCGTCGTCACCGCCCTGGCCGCGGCCTGGATCGACCCCACCGACGTGATGGCGCTGGCCGCCGACGCCGCCGACGCGGTGACCGGCCACGGCGCCGAGGGGCACGGGGCCGAGCCGCACGGCGCCGAGGGGCACGGGGCCCACGACACCGACCATGGCCACGGGGGGGACCACGGCGCGGGCCATGGCGGGGAGCCGGAGAGCGTGGGCGCCTTCATCGCCACCCTGGCCTGGAACATCGTGGGCAGCCTGGCCATCGGCCTGCTCGTGGGCCTGGGGATCACCGCCTACCTGCGCTACGTCGGCGTCGAGATCCTGCTCTTCCTGGTGGGCCTGGTCTTCACCATCGCGCTGGCCGGCGGGGCCGCGGGGCTCGACACCACCCTGCTCTTCATCGCCGCCGGCTTCGCCGCCACCAACTTCAGCGAGGAGGGGGACCACCTCATCCACGAGGTCGAGAAGCTGGGCATGCCGGTCTACGTGGTCTTCTTCACCCTCACCGGGGCCGGCCTGCACCTGGACAGCCTGGTGGCCCTGGCCCCCTTCGCCGGAGCCCTGGTCGCCGCCCGCGGCTTCGGCATCTGGATCGGCGTCTGGGGCGGGACGCGCCTGGCGGGCGGCCCCGAGCCCGTCGCCCGGTACGGCTGGCTCGGCTACATCTCGCAGGCCGGCGTGGCCATCGCCCTGGCCGGGCTCGTGGCCCAGCGCTTCGGAGACACGGGCGCCGCCCTGCGGGACCTGATCATCGCCGGCGTCGCCGTCCACGAGGTGGCCGGACCCATCCTGCTCAAGGTGGCCCTGGGGCTGACGGGCGAGATCCCCTCGGGTCGGAAGGGCACGGAGGACGCGGCCCCCGATCCGGCCGCGCCACCCCCCGCCGAGCGGGCCGGGCTCCGCCGCTGGCAGCCCCCCGAGGAGGTCCCCGACCCGTGGGGGGAGGCGCCCGAGACCGGGACCGCGGCCCTGGACCGTCTGGCGGTGGAGCTGCGGGCCGACCTGGAGGCGCTGGTCGGCGATCTCGAGGGGGGCCTGCTCTCGGACTACCGCGACGAGGCCGCCGAGTACCTGGGCGGCTTGCGGCGGGAGTTCCTCCGCCACCACCGACACGTGGCGGTGGCCCTGTCCCGGGACCCGGCCGGGGTGGCGACCCGGGTCCGCTCGGAGCAGGCCGAGCTGGCCGAGCGCTGGCGGGACCTGGTGCTCGCCCGCAGCGCCGAGGTGGCGAGCGAGACGTGGTCGCCGGTGGCGCTGGTCGAGGCGGTGGACGACCTGGTGTCCGGGCTCCCCGAGCGCATCGAGGCGCCCTACGCCCCCGAGACCCTGCGGGGTCCGGGCAGCGAGGACGCCTTCACCGCCACCCGGCGGGCCCTGGTCCGGGCCTGGCACGGCGTGGCGAGCTCCCTGGGCGGTGGCCCTCCCTCACGCTCCGTGCCGGTGCGGTCCCTCGCCGCCTACCACCTGGGCGGCCTGCTCCCGGCCCGTCTGGAGGGCCTGGCGGCGCTGCTGGTGGGCGGTGAGCAGCACCTGCACCGCCGGACCCGGAGCCTCTTCACCACCATCACCCACGCCTACGACGTCCTTCACGACGTGGCCGAGGCGGGCGAGGACCTGGACGGCGTGCTGGCGCGGATCCGCCGGGACGTGGACGAGGAGTTCGCCCTGGCCCGGGGCGAGCTCGACGCCATCGCCGGAGACGCCACCCTGCGCACCGCCCGCATCCTGGGCGAGTCCTGGCGGGAGTGGGCCGCCGAGCTCCTGCCCGCCGGCACCCTCGACCTCCCGGCCCGGTCGCGCCGCTACTCCAAGGTGTTCAACCAGCGCACCAAGGGCCTGCAGATCCTCGAGAAGGGGCTCGGGAAGGCCCGGCGCTCCACCGCCGCCCGCTACGACGGCCTGGCCTTGGAGCTCGAGCTGGTCCGGCTCGAGGGGCGCATCAAGGACCTGGTGGAGCAGCACGCCGATCGCCTCGCCCGCAACGTGCGCGGCAAGGGCTCCACCCAGGTGGCCCGGGTCGAATCGGCGCTGCGGGACGCCCTCACCGGCGTCGAGGAGCTGCTGGCCGAGGATCTCCCCGCCCAGGACCTGGCCCGCGCCCTGCGCGAGGTGGCCGAGCCCCTGGACCACGTGGCCGAGGATGCCGCCCGCTCCGCCAGCCGCCTCCGGGATCAGCTCGCCGACGATCAGGCCCTGGCCCCCCTCCTCGACGCCCTCCTCCTGGCCGCCCGCGACCTGACCGAGCGCTACACCGTCCCCACCGGCCCCGAGCGCGAGGGCGAGTGGGCCCTGCCCCCCGTCACCCCCACCGCCGAGGTGCCCTTCCGCGAGGTGGTCCAGGCCTTCATCGAGTCCTCCGTGACCCGGGACCTGGTCGACCTGACCCGGGCCCTCTCGGCCGACGCCGAGCAGCTCGCCGTCACCCTCGAGGAGTTCGACCGCCTGGTGGCCTTCAACGTGGAGCTGGCCACCGGCGAGCTGGAGCTGCTGGACGACGGGGTCCCCGAGTCCACCCGCGAGCTGGTCCACGAGATGGTGGTGGGCAACCTCTCCCGGGCCCGGACCCGCCTGGAGGCCATCCGGGAGCGCTCCGACGGCTGGGGGATCCGCGCCGAGGAGGGCGTGGAAGAGGCGGTCCTCGGCAAGCTCGACACCTTGCGGGCCCAGATCCAGGAGGGCCGGGTCAGCGAGCTGCGGGTGCGGCTGCTCCGGGAGGCGGCCGCGGGCCGTCGGATGGTGCGGCGCGCCGGAGGCCTGGCCGGCCTGCTCGAGACCGCCCGCGACACGGTCAACGACATCGCCCACGGCACCCTGGGCCCCTCCGGCCTCGCCGAGGCCCAGCGGGTGCTGGGCATCCCCACGGCGGTGAGCGAGCGGCGCCCCGACCCCTCCACCTTCGCCGAGGCCCGCTCCACCGCCGATCTGCCCATGGTCTACCGGCGCCTCTTCAGCGACGTGGCCATGGAGGCCGGCGATCTGCTCACCGGGCGACGCACCGAGCTGGACCGGGCCCGGCGGATCCTCGACGGCGACCTGGGGGGCCGCCTGCGGGCAGTGGCCCTGGTGGGGCCGGCCGGGGTGGGCAAGCGGGCCCTGGTGAGCGCCATCATCCGCAAGGTCGACACCCGCGACATCCAGCGGATCACCCTGTCCGGGCCCGTCACCGCCGGCGAGGTGGAGGCCTGGTTCGAGGAGGAGACCCGCGACCGGCTGGTGGTGGTGGACGGCTTCGCCTGGATGTTCAGCATGTCGCCCGACGGCATGGCCCCCCTGCGGGCCTTCGCGCGCGGCCTGGTCCGGGACGACGGCCGCAACCGCTGGCTGGTCCACGCCCACACCCCCGTGTGGCGCTTCGCCAACCGGGTCGCCGAGCTCCAGGACGCCTTCGCGGAGGTCATCGAGCTGGAGCCCCTGAGCCCGAGCTCCCTGGCCGGCGCCATCCTCGCCCGCCACGGCATGAGCGGCTACCAGCTCTCCTTCGTCGGGGATCCGGGCCTGGGGTGGCAGCTCCGCACCCTGGTCCGGCGGGACGGCGGGCCCACCGACCGGGAGCGGGAGGCCTGGTTCAGCGCGCTCCACGCGGCCACGGGCGGGCTGCTCAACGATGCCCTGCGGCTGTGGATGGCCTCCATCGCCCAGGTGGACGAGCAGAAGGGGGTGGTGATCATCGGGGACATCCCCGAGGGCCCCCTCGAGGCGCTCCGCTCCCTGCCCGACGACGACCTGCTCACCCTGCGGCAGGTGGCCCGGCAGGGCGTGATGAGTGTCGAGACCCACGCCTGGCTGTTCCGGACCAGCAACGTCACCTCGGAGGCCCACCTGGGGCACCTGGCGCACCTGGGCCTGCTCGTGGACGACTCCCACGGCTACGCGGTGGCCGACCACCTCCAGGGCCCGGTGAGTCGGGTCCTGGTGGAGCGGGGGTGGTCCGAATGATCCGGCTCCTCACCGAGACGGGGCGGGTCCTGGTGCTCGGCCTGACCCTCCTGGGGGCCGTCACCGCGGGGGCGGCCCCCGAGGAGGGCGGCACGGCTGGCGAGGCCCCGCCGACCGAAGCCGGGTCCCCCGCCGCGTCGCCCGACGGCCCCGACACGGACACGGACACGGACACGGAGGCCCCGCCCGCCGGGGCCGTCGCCGACGACACGGACGCCCCCCCGGTCGAGGCCGACGACGACACGGACGCCCCCGAGCCGGACGGCACGCCCGGGCGGGCGGCCCTCCCCGCGCGGCCCCC
>CAZPJM010000139.1:0-12433 GCA_964586865.1 uncultured Enterobacteriaceae bacterium | reverse complement strand
GGCTGGACCGCGGACTATGCCGGCGCGGGGCGCTCGAGGGGTGTCGAAGGCGGGCTCCGCATGGGCCCAGAGCATCTCGAACACGTCGGGGGGCGGCAGCAACCGACCGCCGAGCGGGTGGTCCAACGTCAGCGGCTCCTGTGACGGCGCGAACAACACCTATTGGTACTCCACCGGCGCGGGTGCCCTGCGCTGGACCCGCGCGCTGAGCACCCCGTCCACCGGCCAGAGCCAGTACCTGGCCTGCGGCGCGTCCGAGGCGGCCCGCACCACCATCACCGGGCTGTCGTCGGGCACGGCGTACAAGATCCGCCTGGACGTGGCCAACCACAGCACCACCTACCCGTACGGCCGGCGCTCCACCTGGCGCTACGCCCTGACGAACGCGACCGGCATCTCGGTGTCACCCACCTCGGAGCCCGGGTTCAACGGGGGCTTTCGCACCTATGAGATCACCTTCACCGCCACCTCGTCCGCGGCGGTGCTCTCCCTCGGCACCGAGACCTCGCCGCTGACCTACCGGGTCGGCGGCAGCACCGGAACCAGCCAGCCCCTGGTCGCCTTCTCCGTTCACAGCGGGGCCGTCACCCGGGCCTGCACCCCGCGCACCTGGTACCGCGACGCCGACGGAGACGGTTGGGGCGGCACCAGCACCCGCACCGAGTGCACCGCGCCCTCCGGCTACATCGCCCGGAGCGGCGACTGCAACGACGGCGACCGCAACATCTACCCCGGGGCGACCGAGGTCGTGGCCGACGGCGTCGACCAGTCCTGTGACGGCTCCGAGATCTGCTACGTCAACGCCGATGGCGACCCCTACCGGATCACCTCCACCGTCGTCTCCTCGGATGCGGACTGCAGCGACTCCGGCGAGGCCCTGCGCACGGTGCCCACCCTGGACTGCGACGACACCGATCCCGCGACCTATCCTGGGGCGTCCGAGATCATCGGCGATGAGAAGGATCAGTCCTGCGACGGTCAGGAGCTGTGCTACCGCGACGGTGACAGCGACGGCTGGCGCACCACGAGCACGGTGCTGTCCTCGGACGCGGACTGCGCCGACCCCGGCGAGGCGACCGCCAGCGATCCCGGCATCGACTGTGACGACAGCGACAGCGCGACCTACCCCGGCGCTACCGAGGTGCCCTACGACGGCAAGGACCAGGACTGCAGCGGCGAGGACCTCTGCGACGTCGACAGCGACGGCTTCGACGCGGGCATCGGGTCTTGCACCGGCGCCGACTGCGACGACACCGCCTCCGACATCAGCCCCGGCGCCCGGGAGACCTGGTACGACGGCATCGACGGCGACTGCGACGGCTGGTCCGACTACGACGCCGACCGCGACGGCCACGACAGCTCCGACTACGGCGGCGACGACTGCGACGACACCGACGCGGAGATCAGCCCGAGCGCCGAGGAGACCTGGTACGACGGCATCGACGGCGACTGCGACGGCGAGAGCGACTACGATCAGGACCGCGATGGCTACGACAGCGCCGAGTACGGCGGCGAGGACTGCGACGACCTGGACGACACCGTCTACCCGGGCGCTCCCGAGCTGGTGGACGGCAAGGACAACGACTGCAACGGCGTCGACGAGGACGATGACACCGACGGCGACGGGCTGCCCGACGAGCTGGAGCTGGACCTGGGCAGCGACCCGGAAGACCCCGACAGCGACGGGGACGGTGTGTGGGACGGCGTCGAGTTCGGCGAGGGCGACGAGGCCCTGGACACCGACGGCGACGGCACCATCGACGTGTTGGACGTGGACGACGACGGCGACGGCATCCCCACCGAGGAGGAGGCGGGCGACACCGAGCCCGGCAGCGACCTGGACGCCTACCCGGACACCGATGGCGACGGCCTCCCGGACTTCCGGGACCTCGACAGCGACGACGACGGCTTCGACGACGAGACCGAGGGCACCGTCGACTCCGACGGCGACACCATCCCCGACTACCTCGACCCCGACAGCGACGGCGACGGCATCCCCGACGTGGACGAGCGCGACGAGGACACCGACGGCGACGGCATCGACAACCGCCTGGACATCGACGACGACGGGGACGAGCTGCCCACCACCCTCGAGGGCGCCGTGGACACCGACGGCGACGGCACCCCCGACTACCTCGACGTGGACAGCGATGACGACGGCATGACCGACCTGGACGAGGGCGGCTCGGACGTCGACTGCGACAGCCTGGCCAACTACGTCGACGCCGACGACCGCGACGGTCCGTGCACCAATGCCGCCGGGCTCGAGAGCTACCAGAACAGCGGGTGCGGCTGCAGCAGCGCCGCCCCCGCCGGTGCCCTGCCCGTTCTGCTCGGCCTGCTCGGACTCATCGGGCTGCGGCGGCGTCGGGACTGACCCGGCTCAGAACCGCCAGCCACCCCCCTCGGAACCCGACGCCCTCCCCGCCGCCGTAGTCAGCGCGTGAAGTCGAAGGTGAACGCCTCGGTGTTCCCACGGGTCGTGACCGTACCCTCCAGCGAGAAAGCATCCTCTGCCAGCCGGTACACGGCGTCATACGGGCCCCCCGCGGCATCCTGGCCGAACGCGCCTGTCCCGACCAGCACGATCTCGACGGGTCCGGTCTGACCCTCCGCATAGATCTGCTCGGGCACCCGGGCGAACGCGGAGTCGGGCGTCCCCAGGCCGACCTCGACGAAGAACTTGCGGCGGGTCTGCCCCTCCAGGGTGACGTCGAGTCGGCCCGCTCCCTCGTCGGAGATGACGTAGGTCGCTGTGAGCTGCCCGATCGTCGGCGACTCCTCCACGCCGGTCCAGGTGCCGGGGAGGACCTCGGCCAGGTCGAGCTCCTCCGGGTCGACGAGGTCGCTCTCCACTTCGGAGGCGGCCCCGTTCCCGCACCCCACGAGTCCCCATAGGGCCACGCACGCCATCCATCGGTTCATGAGACCTCCACGCGCAGTGTGTTCGCCAGGCATCGCAGCGTCCGTCCGGATCGGCCCTGCTGTGAACGGTGCTACACGATGCCGGGCGCGCCTGATGCGGGCGCCTCCGAGGTCGCCTTCAGAACCGCCAGCCGAACACGCCTTGCGCCCTGAACAACAGACCGGCGCCGTCCTCGCTGATAGAGGCCCACCGGGGCGCGACCGTGGCTCCCAGGTGGGCCGTCGCGCCCCCCTCGTGGGACCAGGTGCTGCCCAGGCCCAGGGTCGGCTGCAGGCCGCGCACCCGCCAGGTGGTGTCGTCGTACATGACCCACAGGCGCTGGTCGACCCAGCCCAGGCCCAGGCGGGCGTAGGGTGCGAAGCCCTTGCCGGCGTCGACGGAGGCGGCGAGACGCAGGCCGGCCGTGGCCACCGTGAACGTGTCGATGCAGCCGTTCGGCGCAGGATCGCAGACCGCCTCGTAGGTCTCCGGCAGCAGGTTCGAGGGGTTGTCGAAGCTGTCGCGGGCCTCGTACTGCTCCTCGCTGGCGACGATGGCGGCGCGGGCTCGGCTGTAGCCCAGGTCGAGCTCGGGCCCGACGCGTACCCGGTCCGAGACATCGACGGAGAGGGCCCCGTCGAGGCTCGCGGCGAACGCGGAGGCCCCGGCGACAGGGATCGGAGGCAGCACCGAGGCGCCGAGCCCCAGATGGACCTCATCGGCGACGGGTCCGGTCCAGCCCCCGACGAGTCGCGGCAGCACCGGCACCGGCGAGGTGTTCTCCTCCTTGCCCGACAGGTTCTCGGGAGGGGGTCCGAAGGGGAAGGTGGTCAGGCGCACGCCGACCACCCCGCCCTCTCCGCGGTGAACGGTGGGAGCGGTGAGCGCGGCCTCGGGCTGGAAGGTGAAGCCCTGCTCGACCATGGACTCGGAGAGGAAGCGGTAGAACGGGTCGCTGCAGCCGCTGGCGCCCAGGCAGCCCTCGAACTCCGGCGTGCCGTCGATCAGCTCCGCCGGGGACTGGGCGAGCGCGAGCGTACCGAGCACCGCGAGCAGCATGGGGCCTCCGTGGAGGAGGGATGCAGGAGAGGGGTGGGGGTTGCGCTCTTCCCGCAGGCCTCGTCACCGACCCGAACGAGGATCTGAACCCTGCGACCCAGGTTCCGGTGCGTTGAGCCTTCCGCACGAAGCGCATGGGCCGCTCTGGTCGGCCGCCCCCAGCGCTGCGAAGATGAGCGTTCCTGGACCCCGGAGCAACTCCGGAGTGGTGCAAGCACCAGCTCGAGACCCCACCGTCCAGCCGAAGGCTAGCCGCCAAGCGCACAGCCGTCCATGGCCAGCGCGAAGGCCGCGCGCCCGAGCGCCCAGGCGTGCATCTGGTTCGTCCGGGAGAGCAGCCCCTCCTGATGGGCGGGCTGTTCGCCCTGCCTGAGCAAGCCTGAGGTCGCCTGAGACCCCACCTTGGGCCTTGGTCCCGGAGAAGGCCGGCCCATACGCCGACCTCCCCAGTGGAGGTCCCTTTGGCCCGCACCCGCTCTCGCTCTTCCTCCTCGTCCACCGCACCTCAGCCGGCGCGCCCGCGCCCTGGCGGCTCCCCTGCGCACGGCAACCAGGCGGCCTCGGAGGACCTGGATGCAGGCTCCACCGGACCAGAGACCCCGGTCCTGGACGCCGCCGCCGCCGACGTTGCAGGCATGGACTTCAGCGACATGGAGCCCATGTCCGCCGACGCGGAGCCCGGCATGGACTTCTCGGAGGACGCATCGGGCTTCGGGTTCGAGTCCGACTCGGCGGTCTACGATCAGGCCATCACCGACCTCGAGGGTCGCAAGGCCGATGCCGCCTCGCTGAGCACCGAGGCGCTGCCCCTGATCCGCGACCAGGCCAAGGCCGCCCTGCGCGCAGGGGATGGGATCGCCTTGCTCGAGGCCTCGCAGCTCTTCGACCAGTTCATGATGAAGGCCTGGCAGGATTTCCACGACCGGCATGCCATCCGAACGGTCCTCGAGAGCCAGGGCTTCGATCTGAGCGAAGTCGACGCGCTGAACCTCGTGCTCGACGAGCTGTGGGTCTCCGGCTTCGCCTATGCCTTCCACATGGGTTGGTACCCCGACCACTACGAGGGGCCGCGCGGCACCGAACGGTTCCAGGGCCGGGCCGCCGGCACGCAGCCCCCGTCGGGTACGACGTTCGCGGAGCGGATGAGGGGTTGGGAAGCGTTCGTCGAAGACGCCGTCGAGCGATGGGCCGCGGCCTTCGAACAGGCCACCCGCCTTGGCCGATGGGCCAGCACGGACACGGACAAGTTCTACATGCAGATGGGAGACCTCCGCGTTCCGAACGTCAACCGCCCCGATCCCCCGGGTCTCGAGGACGCGGTCGGCCGGGAGCGGGCCTACCTCCTGGCCGTGCTGCGCCAGCACCTGCCCGAGGATGTGGCGGGCCTGTACGACGGGGACGAGCGGCAGCTGGACTTGGAGGTGCGGCTCCAGGACCAGCAGGACGACTTCAGCCCGCAGAAGATCGATCTGCTGGAGGTGGTGGTCGGGGCGTGCGTGCGGGACGCCGGGCGCGACGAGCTCGACGCAGACCACGTCTGGAGCATGATGGACGGGGCCACGACCGGGCCCGAGAAGGAGTACGTCCTTCGGAGGCTGAGCGAGTCCAGCGTCCCCGGCCGTGAGCGGAGCGCCCTGTGGATCGTCCAGCAGGGTCTGCGCGAGAACGGCTACCAGGCAGCCTACGATTGCTGGCGGATCGACGCCGGGCCCTTCTCCGGCAACCTGGGGGCGATCGCCCAGAGTAACGACTCCTTCGCGGCCGCGGTCGAGGCCACGGTCATCGAGACCCTCGGCGGACTGGACGACCTGCTCCGGCACCTCGCCGAGATGAGCGTCGACGCGGCGCTGGACCTGGTGGGCCGCTTCTGGGATTCCCATCGGGGGGTCATCGAGGAGTACCTGCAGTCGGCCCTGAACCACCCGCTCTACGGGGACATTCTCGGCTACGTCCTGGGCCTGGTCGCCGACGCGGCGACCTGGCTGTTCCACTTCATCAGCAACCTCACCGTCGACCAGGTCATCGACTTCATCACGACCGGTGCCAAGGTCATCGCGGCCGTCGTCGGCATGTCGGTGCTGGCCGGAGCACTCTTCCTGCTCGACCACGCCAAGCAGCACCCCATCATCGGCGGCCTGGCCGAGGACATCGTGCTGGCCCTGTGGGAGGCGGCGCCCGATGCCTTCAAGCAGTTCGTGCGCGACATCTACATGGAGATCTGGCCCGAGGGGTACGGCATCTCCCTCGAGGTCCTGGCCGGTGCGACCTTCGGTGTCCCCATCCACGTCGGGCGGGAGGCGTACATGAGGGTGAGCCACAGCTCCCCCGGGGTCTTCGAGCTCGTCCGTGGGGGCATCAACAAGGTCGGCGTGGACGTCGGCGTGGGGGTCGGCTTCCAGGCGGGACGCCCCACCGGCGCGGGGACCAGGGCCAACCTCGGCGCCCACGCGGGGGCCCAGGCCGGCGCGGGCGTGAAGACCCTCGTTCACGAGACCTACCGGTTCGAGCTGGTCGAGGATCGCGCCTTCCTCTCCCTCATCATGGGCGTGATGAACGGCCTGGACGCCGGGGCCGACACCATGATCGACGCGCTGACGGGGCAGAGCGGCGTGCTCGACCCCTCGGCCTACCTCTCGAGCGTCAAGATGGAGGTGAAGGCCTACGCCGAAGGCGGTGCCCAGGCGAACGCCAGCCTGACGCCCGGCATGGACGACGGCTCGGGCGCCACCTCGAGCTCCCAGCGCTTCGGCCACGGCCAGGACGAGATGCTGTCCGACCAGTCCCGCGGCGGCCCGGGCTTCTTCCAGCGGCTCCTGCGGATCCAGGCCAGCGTCGGGGCCCAGCTCTCGGCCGAGGTGGGTGGCGGCATGCAGATCAGCAACCTCCAGCGTACGGAGGGGGAGGTCACCGCGGCGGACGTGGACATCTACGGAGAGGCCGCGGGCGTGGTGGCCATCGGGGGGAGCCTGCCGGTCCCCATTCCCCTCCCCCAGGCCGCCCTCGACCTGGGGGTCGGGGTGAAGGCCAGCTACTCGGTGCAGGGCGCGCCCGGCACGGACGAGGCCCAGTGGTCGGAGCCGCAGATCTTCGTCTACCTGAAGTCCGGCGACATGGACCGCTACGTGGGCAATGCGTCGGAGACCGTGATGTCGCTCGCGGACTTCAACCAGCTCGACTGGGACACCCTGGATGCCTTCGTCGAGAGCATGGGCGACGTGACCTTCACGAAGCGCATCGCGGTGCAGCACGTGAGCCGCCGGCTGCGTGGCGAGCTCAACCGCCTGCCGGTGCTGCGCCGTCAGGGGGACACCACCGGCCTGCAGGTGACCGGCGCCATCGACTTCCAGTCCAAGCTGTCGCGCGCCGACCTGCAGGACCTGGTGGGTACGCTCAAGGGCATGGCCAGCCGACGCGGTGGCCTGGACGCCCTCAAGGACGAGGTGGTGGCCCTGTTCACCACCGGGACCCTGCCGGATGGCCTGCTGAACGACGCCAACGAGGTCGCGGGCGCGTTGTCGGACGCCTGCACCGGCCTGGATGCCCACCTCGAGGTCGGCGTGGCAGGCCAGATGTCCGCCTCGGCCGCCGCGGGCCTGAAGGTGCGCGCCGACGTCGGAGGCTCGGCCACGATCACCTACGACGTCGACCTGCTCCGCGGCGCCGAGAGCGCCGTCGAGCTGGTGGTGGACGACGTCAAGGAACTGCTCACCGGTCCATCCTTCGCGTAGCCCATCCGACCCGGGCACATGCCATTCGGAGTCGTACTCGCCGAGAGGGGGCCGACCGCTCCCCCGGCCTCCTTCACAGCTCGACCGATCCGTGGATGGTGCCCGAGGCGGACCCCGGAGAGGATACCGGCCAGCCGCTCCGGCCGCGCCCGGCCCCCGAGGTCCGGGCCGACGGTCCTGCAAGCCCTCCGTCCTGTGCCACGATGGCGCCCACCCCGCCCGTGGAGCCCCCGATGACCCCCCGCCTCCAGCTGGCCCGGTCCGCTGTCCTCGCGGGCGCCGACTGGCACCTCGACGCCGAGGAGGGGGGGTGGCGGCTCACGGTCGATCCGCGCGACGGCAGCCGCCTGGTCGCCCGCCTCGATGCCGAGGAGGTGGCCGGTCTGGGGGATCTGCCCACGGCCTGGCCGCCCCGATCCCTGGTGACGACCCGCCTGGTCCTCCGACGCCCGGCCCTCGCCGACGCCCCCGACGCCTTCGCGCGGTGGTGCACGGACCCGGCCGTCACCCGCTACCTCACCTGGCAGCCCCACCGGGACGTCTCCGAGACCGAGGCCTTCCTGCAGGGGTGTGTGGAGACCTGGAGGACCGGGAGCGGGGAGCACGTCTGGGCCCTCGCGCTCCACGACGACCCCCGCATCCTCGGGACCCTGGGCGCGCGGCGGGACGTCCACGGGGTCATCCTCGGCTACGCCCTCGCCCCGTCCCAGTGGGGCCGAGGCTACATGGCGGAGGCGGTGCGGGCACTCTCGGACCGGGCCCTCGAGGTCGAGGGGGTGCATCGGGTCTGGGCGTTCCTCGATGCGGAGAACCGGGCCAGCGCGCGGACCCTCCAGAAGGCTGGCTTCACCGAGGAGGGGCTGCTGCACCGCTGGTTCCCGGGTCCCAACCTCGGACCCGTCCCGCGGGACTGCCTCGTCTATGCGCGCTGGAGGTAGCCCGGGACCGCCAGACGGGGGAGCCGTCGGTGCCTTGCGGGTCCGACCCGGAGCCGTCCTGCGTCGCCCTTCAGGACTACTACGACGACTGCTGTGCGACCTGTGGGGAGGAGGATTCCTACTGCCTCTTCGACGACCTGGACGAGAGCGAGGCCTACTGCGACGAGCAGCTCGACTTCTGGGACATCTCCGAGTGCGTCTGCGACTAGCAGGGTGTGCCCGGCGGCCCCGAGGGGGTGGATGCGCGTTACCTCGGCGCCCTCACCCCATCTGGAGGCCCGTTGGACACCCTGTCCCTGTCGACCATGCTGGGGGCGGCCGGCTGGACCCTGTTGCCCCTGTGGCTGTGCTCCATCGTCGGTTGGACGGTGATCCTCTTCCTGGGATGGCGTTTCACGTGGAACGGCGTGGGGCGCCGGCGCCTGCTCCGCCAGCTCGATGAGCCGCTCGGCCGCCGGGACTTCGACGCGGTGGCGTCGCTGGCCCGGGCAGATCGTTCACCCCTGGGGCCGGTCCTGCTGGTGGCCCTCGAGCAGCCGAGCCCGGCACGCGCCGAGGCCGCGGCCCAGCGGGCGGCGGTCCGCACCCTGGAGCGGTTCGGGGCCGGGCTGCCCTGGCTGTCCTTCCTCGCCCAGGTGGCCCCGCTGCTGGGCCTGCTCGGGACGGTCATCGGCATGGTCGAGCTGTTCGGCGTCCTCGAGGCCGCGGGCGACCAGGTCTCGGCCGGGGCCCTGTCCGGGGGCATCTGGAAGGCCCTCCTCACCACGGCCGCCGGGCTGCTGGTGGCCATCCCCATGCTCGCCGCCCACCTGTGGTTCCGCCGGCGCCTGGACCGCCTGCGCGTCGGCCTGGAGCTGGCCGTCGGCCGCCTGCTGGACGAGACGCGCGACGACGCAGCGCGGCGCGACCGATGAAGATCGCGCCCCCCGAGCACCCGTCCCCGAACATCACGCTCTCTCCCCTCATCGACGTGATGTTCATCCTGCTGATCTTCGTGATCCTCACCGCACGCTTCGAGGCGGAGGGGCAGCTCGAGGTGGATCTGCCCGAGGCCCGGGCCGAGCCGGCGCCCGAGCGCCAGGCGGTGGTGGTGGAGCTCGACGCCGAGGGGCGGGTCGCCGTGGACGGGGAGCCGGTGGAGCCCGAGCGCCTGGTCGAGGTCCTGGCGGTCCGCGCCGCCGATCACGACGAGCTGGTGCTCCTGGCCGATCGGGACGCCCGGGTGCAGGCAGCGGTGGACATCCTGACGCAGGCCCGGGCCGTGGGCTTCGAGGCGGTGGGGGTGGGGACGCAGCTCCCCGAGGAGTAGGACGCTACGGTTCGAACGGAGCGGCCATCACCGCCAAGGTGCCGGAGGGGCGGGGGAAGGCGAGGCGGCGGGAGTCGGTGGCGACGTCGTGCAGGCAGAGACGGCCCCGGTCCTCCCCCAGGCAGGAGCGGATCAGCATGCCGTGGGCCACGTCGTAGTGCCCTCCCCGGGGCGGGTAGAGGCGGGCCCACGGCGCGGGCGTGCCGAGCCCGGCCGCGTCGCCGTCCAGGTCCACGAAGCGGGAGCGCACCCCGTCCTCGGTGCCCACGGTGACGTACCAGCGCTGGTGGATCCCATCCCAGGTCGTGTCGCTGATGGGGTAGACGTCCTCGTGCACGGTGGCCACCTCGCCCGTGTCCACGTCGATGACCCACACGGCGTAGGTGCCGTGGAGGCCGCCGTCGGCCGGGCGGTAGGTGCCGAGCACGTAGTGACGTCCGAGGCAGTCCATGCCGGCGCTGTCGACCAGGACGATCCGGTCCGGGGGCAGCCGGAGGATGGGCAGGAAGTGGCCGTCGGTGGGGTCGAACCAGCCCACCGTGCTCCGGCCTGCCTCGCCCCGCTTCAGGGCGACGAAGTGGTCGGTGGCCGCGTCCCAGGCCAGCTCCTCGACCGGGATCCCCGGCTCCTCGATGGTGCGGACCACGCCTCCGGTGAGGGCATCGAACAGCACCCACCGGCTCCCCTCGGCGAGCCACAGCATCCGCAGGCTGTCCCGGGAGCGCGCGACGCCGAGGGTCCATCGACCGTCGTAGGCGTTGGCCCCGAGGGCGGTCTCGGGCAGGAAGGTGCCGTCGCCCACCACCACCCGGCCGAAGGCGCGCTGGCCCTCGGTGATCCGATGGCCGAGCAGGGTGTCGGGCAGCCCATGCGCGGGCTGCGGTGGGCCGGGACAGCGCGTCAGGTCGGGCCGGGGCCACCCCTCCCGGTCCTCGCTGCCGACGGTGTAGGGATCCTCGTCGGCGAAGTGGTAGGGCAGCCCGACACCGAGGCGGGGCCCATCGACGGGGCCGCACGCGGCCAGCCCGCCCGTCATGGCGAGGATCCAGCGCATGAGGGCTCCCGGGGTGTGGAGGTTCCAGCCTGGCATCACCGCACCTCGACCACCGTCATCATGCCACCGTCGGCGTGGGGCAGGATGTGGCAGTGGGTCATCCAGAAGCCCGGCAGGGTGGCCCGGAAGCGCAGGCGGAGGGTCTCGCGGATCCGCACGTTGACCGTGTCCTCGACCTGGCGCTCGAGGGCGGGCACGCCATCGCGGCTCAGGATCTCGAAGGCGTGGCCGTGCATGTGGAAGGGGTGCTCGGTGGGGCTCACGTTGCGCACCTCGACGATGACGTCGTCGTCCAGGGCGAGCCGGGGGACGGTCACGTCGGGGAAGACCTCGCCGTTGATGAACCAGGCGGGCTCGGTGGCGTCTCCCTGGAGGACGAAGCGCAGGTCGGTGCGGCCCGGATCGGGGGAGGGCGGCGCGGGCGCGATGGGCCAGGCGATGGGCGCGGGGCGCGGGGCGGGGCCGTCGGGGACCACGGAGAGGCGCGCCACGGGGTCACCCTCGCCGGTGGGGCCGCCATAGAGGCTGTAGGGCAGCAGCTCCAGGTGCTCGGGGGCCCCGCCGGGGCGCACCTCGGCCTCGAGACGATCACCCGGGCCCATCACGGGCGCCTGGGCGCGGGGGGTGCCCCACAGGCCCTGGTCCCCGGCCACGAAGCGGATGCCCTCGGTGGTGCGCAGGTCCAGGTAGCCGGTGTTGGAGACGTCGATGAGGCGGAGGCGCACGGTCTCGCCCGCCCCCACCGGCAGCACGGGGTCGAGCGCCCCGTTGAACGTCCACGCCAGATCGGCCCCGTCGAGCCCGTGGTGGTCGGCGCCCTCGGACGGGGTGCGGGACCCGGCCTCGCCCCAGGAGTCGGCCAGCACCACCACGTCGTGGTCGACGGCGGGCTCGTCGGGATCCTCGACGATGAGGGCCCCGTACAGGCCGAGATCGACCTGCCGGGCCGTGTCGAAGTGGGGGTGGTACCAGAAGGTCCCGGCCCGGGTGAGGCGGAAGGTCGCCACGAAGGTCTCGCCCGGCGCGATGGGATCCTCGGTCCAGGTGACGCCGTCCATGGGGTAGGGGGCGCCGGCGCCGTGCCAGTGGACGGTGGTGGGCACGTCCAGGCGGTTGATGACGGTGGCGACGAGGGTGTCGCCCACCCGGGCCCGCAGCGTGGGACCGGGCACCGACCCGTTGTAGGCGTAGCCCTCGACGGTCTCGCCGCCGATGCTGAAGGTGTGGGGCGCGGCCTCGAGCCGCACTTCGAGGACATCGGGCGCGGGGTCCAGATCCTCGGCCTCGGGGGGGAGGGGCAGCGGGGGCCGGGGGGGACCGTCGGTGCCCCCGGGCACCGGGTCCGTGTCGGGCGGCGGATCGGTGTCGGGGGCGGGGGCGGCGCAGGCGACCGCGAGCCACACGGGGAGGAGGCGGCTCATCGGCGCACCTCGACCATGA
>CAZPJM010000138.1:0-12651 GCA_964586865.1 uncultured Enterobacteriaceae bacterium | reverse complement strand
CCCCGCACCCCCGCCCCTGCCGGCGCCATCCCGGGGGTGGCTGCCCGTCACCCCCTCCAGCCTGGACCGCTTCGCCCAGGACCCGGGCGCGTGGCTGCGCGCCCACCGGCTGGGGGTGCCCCCCCGTCCGGGCTCCGAGGACGAGCGGCGCCGTGAGCTGATCCGACGCCTGGCCGGGGTCCGCGGCGACGTGATCCACGGTCTCCTCGAGGACGACATCGCCCACGACGAGCCCACGGCCCGGGCCCGCTGGGAGGCGGCGGCCACGGCGGCCGGGGCCGAGGCCGAGGATCGGGCGGCCGGGGCGGCGCGGCTCCTGGAGCACCTCCGCCGGACCCGCTCGGATGACCGGGTCCGCGCCAGGCTCGACGCGCCCGGCATGGCCGAGGTGGGCTTCCGCCTCGAGCACCCGGCCCCCGGGCCCGACGGGGCTCCCCCACCCCACGGCGTGGTCCTGACCGGTCAGATCGACCGCCTCTGGCGCGACGACGAGGCCGGCGGCTGGGTGGTGCTCGACTGGAAGTCGGAGCACGTGGATCCCACCCCCGAGGCCGCCCGGGCGGCGGCGGCGGGTCATGCCCGGCAGCTCCTGACCTATGCCTGGGCCGCCGATCGCATCCTGCGCGCCCACGATCAGCCGGGCGTGGTGCGGGCCGAGCTCTACTTCACGTCCACCGGCACCCTCGTGAGCTTTCCCATCGACCGTGCAGATCTCGGCCGGGTCGAGGCCGTCCTGGAGGCGGTGGGGCGCGCTGGCCACACGCCCCTCGCCGGCGCCCTCGACGGGGGGGCGCTGGAGCCGCCGCCGCCCCTCGACCTGCCGCTCCGGGTCCACGGGGTGGGGCGCGGCGACCCCTTGATCGACGGGCCTTCCGGCGACGCCTGACGGCATGCGGGGGGCCGCGCGGGGACGGATGGCCGCGGGCTTCCCCTCGCGGCGGGGCGGGCCGGGCAGCCGGTGCCGCGAGGGCGGCTACCGGTCGATTCCGTGGCGCTTCATGAGCCGGTAGACCTGGTAGCGGCTGCGCAGGCCCAGGCGGCGGGCGGCCTCGGCGACCCCGTCGGCCTCCTCCAGGGCCCGGGCCAGCTCGTCGGCCCCCACGGTGGCGGGGTCCCGGGTGGAGCCCCGGTCCGGCGCGTTTCCGTCCGGTCCCGGCCCGGTGGTCGGCGAGGGGGAGCTGCCAGGACCGACCCGCGCGGCACCGTCGCCCGATGCGGCCGCCCGCAGGCCCGCCGCCAGCCGATCCTCCACCGCCCCGGTCGCCTCGACCACGCCCCGCTCGCTGCTCTGCACCGCGGCCCACAGCACCCCCTCGAGCTCCCGCACGTTGAGCGGCCAGGGGTGGGCCAGGAGGCGGCCCATCAAGTCCGGCGCCACCCGGATGCGGCCATCGGGCTCGGTGAACCGGCTCTCCAGATCCGCGTCGGCGAGCATCCCCTGCAGCAGGTGGCGTGCCAGCAGCGGCACGTCGCCGGGGCGCTCCGCGAGGGGCGGGACGGCCACCCGCAGGGCGAAGCGGGCCCCCAGATCGGCCTTGAGCGCCTCGACGGGACGATTGGTGGCGGCCAGGACCCGCAGGTCGCTCCTCCGGCGCCGCGACTCGCCCAGCCGCTGGTACTCGCCCTCGTCCAGCACCCGCAGCAGGTGGGCCTGCAGGGCCGCGGGCAGCTCGCCGATCTCGTCGAGGAAGAGGGTCCCTCCATCGGCCTCGCCGACCAGGCCGGGCCGCTCGGGCATGCCGGGGTTGGGGTAGTTGCGGGCGTGGCCGAACAGCTCGGCGTCCATCAGGCCCTCGGGCAGGGTGGCGGCGCTGCGGGCCACCCAGGGGCCGCCGGCCCGGGGCGATCGCCGGTGGATGGCCCGGGCGGCCAGCTCCTTGCCGGCGCCGCTGGGGCCCAGCACCAGGACGTGGGCGGGTCGGGCGGCGGCGAAGGCCACCCGGTCCCGCAGGGCCCAGGCCGCGGGGGACTCGCCCAGGATGCCGTCCTCGTCCGGGGCGCCGAAGTCGGGCCAGCGTGGACGGACCGCCTCGAGGGCCTCGGTGAGAGGCAGGACGGGCGGACGGCGCACCACCAGGAGCACGGCCCGGCGCGGGAGCGTCAGGACCTGGCCCGGCACCACCCGCACCGGCCCCTCGCCTTGGACGGGGGTGCCGTCGACCCCCAGGCCACCCCGCCCCACGCTCCGCACCTCCAGCGCCTCGGCCCCATCGCGCCGGATCTCGAGCTGGGCGCGCGAGATGCGGGCGCTCCCGAAGCCGCCGGTGGGCTGGTTCCGCCCCGGGCGCATCCGAAGGAAGCCCAGACGGTCGCGCCCCACCCCGTCGCCCCGCCCCAGCACCGCGGGTCGGGGTCCGGGCAACACGACCTCGCCCACCCGCTCCGGCTCGTCCAGCGACCAGGCGAGGACGATCGCGGCCTTCGGAGTGGCCGCGTCGTCGGCGGTCCGGAGCCAGTCCGGCGTGTCCAGCGTGTGGGTGGTGCGCATGGGGGGCCCGGCGAGCCTATCCTGACGCCCGACCCGGAGTCAGGCCATCGCCACCCTCCCCCAGGACGCCCCGGCCCGCCGCCTGGGCGACTACCTGCTGCGCCGCCGCCTCGGTCGGGGTGGTCAGGGCGAGGTGTGGCTGGCCCGCGACGTGCATCTGGGCCGTCGGGTGGCCGTCAAGCTCCTCCACCACCTCGGGGCGCGGGAGGGTGGCACCGAGGCGCTGCTCCGCGAGGCCCGATCCCTGGCCGGGGTGGACCACCCCTCGGTGGTGACCGTCTACGGCTTCGGTGTCGAGGAGGGCATCCCCTACCTGGCCATGGAGCTGGTGGAGGGGGAGACGCTGCGGGAACGCCTCGAGGCCCCGGTACCGGTGGCGACGGTGACGGCCTGGGGGACCGCCATCGCGGGCGCCCTGGCGGCGGTCCACGCGGCGGGGCTCCTCCACCTGGACCTGAAGCCCGAGAACGTCATGGTCACCCCGGAGGGCCGGGTCCGGGTCCTGGACTTCGGGCTGGCGGGCCTGGAGGCGGAGCAGGACGGCCCGGTGAAGGCAGGCACCCCCCCCTACACCCCCCCGGAGCGTTGGCTGGGGAGGCCGGCGGGGCCCGCCTCGGACGTGTGGGCGCTGGGGATCCTGCTGTGGGAGGCCCTCACCGGGTATCGCCCCTGGGCCCATGTGGAGCCCGACGGGACCGAGGCCCTGGCCGCCGCCGTGTGCGGCCCCCTCCCCGACTGGCCCCGCGCCGAGGCCCTGCCCGCCGCCCTGGTCCAGGTCATCCAGGACTGCCTCGCCACCGCCCCCGAGGAGCGACCGGCGGCGGCCGACGTGGCCGCGCGGCTCCGCTCCGCCGATCCCACCGCCCGCGAGCGCGTCGACGCCCCCTTCGTCGGGTTGGTGACCCTCGATTCGGAGGATGCGGGCCGCTTCTTCGGGCGGGACGACGAGATCGCCGGCCTGGTCGAGCGCCTGCGCAACGCCGCCCGGGTGGGAATCGTGGGGCCGAGCGGGGTCGGCAAGTCCTCGCTGGTGCGTGCCGGCCTGCTGCCGGCCCTGCGGCGCACCGACCCCTGGGTGATCCGCACCCTCCGCCCCGGCCTGGACCCGCTGCTCGCCCTGGCCCGGGCCCTGTCCACCTCCAGCACCACCTCCCGCGCCGCGGCGTCCACCCTCACCCTGGACGGCAGCTCCCTGGTGGATCTGTGGGACACCCCGACCCGCCCCCCGGAGGACGACGAGCCCGAGCCGGTCGATCCGGTGACCACCCTCGCGGAGCAGCTCCGCCTCGCCCCCGAGCGGCTGCACCTGCTGCTGCTGGAGCTCGCCCGGGAGCGGGAGGCCCGGGTGCTGCTGGTGGTGGACCAGCTCGAGGAGGCGCTCTCACCCGGCATCACCGACGGGGACCGGGACGCCTTCCTGGCCGCCCTCCACGGGGCCGCCACCGACCCGGAGGACCCGATCCGGGTGATCTTCACCCTCCGCGACGACCGCATCGGGACCTGGACGCGCTCCCCGGGCGCCGATCCGGCGTGCCTGCACGCGGTGCCCCTCCCCGACCCGCCGCTGCTCATCGAGATCCTCACCCGATCCCTGGAGGGCACCGGCGTCCGCTGGGAGGACCCGGAGATGGTGCGGGAGGTGGCCGACGACCTGGCGGGGCGGGCCTCGGCGCTGCCGCTGCTCCAGGTGGCCGGGCGACAGCTCTGGGCCGCCCGCGATGTGGAGCGGGCCCTGCTCACCCGGGCGGCCTGGGAACGGCTCGGAGGGGTGGGCGGGGCCATCGCCCGGGAAGCGGAGCGGGCCCTGGAGCGCCTGGACCCCGAGGCCCGCGAGGCGGCGCGCGGGATCATGCTGCGGCTGGTGGCCCTGGACGGCACCCGCCGGATCCTGCCGCGCCAGCAGATCCTGGAGGACCGGGGGCCCGCCGCCCGGCGCTTCGTGGACGCCATGGTGGACGCGCGCCTGCTGGTGGCCCGGCGGGGTCTCCGGGGCGACACCCTGGAGCTCTCCCACGAGGCCCTGGCCGTCCAGTGGGATCGGCTGGCGCGCTGGATCGAGGCCGCGCGGGTGGAGACCCGGGTGGCCCGGGAGCTGGACGAGGCGGCGGCGACCTGGGAGCGGCGGGGCCGACCGGCTTCCTCCCTGTGGAGGGGCGCCGAGCTGTCGGACGCCCGCCGACCCGAGGTGGAGGACCTGCTGACCCCGCGGGCCCGCCGATTCCTCCACGCCAGCCGGGAGGCCGCGGCCTCGGACGCCCGCCGGGCCCGGCGGATCCGTCGGGCCTCGTGGGTGGCTGCGGTCCTCCTGGGCGTCGGGGGCCTCGGCGCGGCCGCGGGCTTCGCCTGGCTCGGCGCCGAGGCCCGCTCCCAGGCCCAGGCCGCCCGAATCGGGGAAGCCCTGGCGCTGGCCCGCAGCGCCCGCCTCTCCGATGAGCGGGGCGCCTGGCTCGAGGGCCGGGCCCAGCTCCGAGCCGCCCTCGAGTCCGACGACGATCTGGAGGCCCGGGCCACCTGGACCCGGATCTCCACCTCGCCGGCCCGGTGGCGGCGTCGCCTGGCCCACTCGAACGGCGGGTTGAAGTGGATGCCCGATGGCCGGAGCCTCCTCGTGGGGGAGGAACAGGGGCGCCTCTCGCTGGTGGATGTGGACACCGCCGCCATCACCCGCATCGACCAGTGGCCCGACCGGATCAGCACCGTCACCCCCTGGCCCCCCGGACGGATCGCATCCACCGACTACGCCGGCAACGTCCGGGTCCTGGACCAGGAGACAGGCCGGATGACCCCGCTCGACCTCCCCCTCGAGCTGCCCATCGACCTGCTGGCCTGCCGAGAGCACCTGGTCGCCGTGGATCTGGCGCGCACCCCGCGGCTGGTGGTCCACACCCCAGGGCGACCGGATGCGGTGGTGGATCTGCCGCCGCGCCAGGGGCGCTGGGCGCTGGACCCCAGCCGGTGTCGCCTCCTCTCCCTCTCCCTCGGAGAGGGGGCGGTCCTGGCCCACGATCTGGCCCACCCGGACGCGCCGCCCGAGCTGCTCCGCCCCATCACCGCCGAGGAGCGCCTGACCGGGGTGGCGGTCCACCCCGACGGCACCGCCGCCGTGCTCGCGGGGCGCAGCCTGGAGCGCCTGGACCTGACCGGGGAGGGGGGGCCGGCCGCCATCCTGCCGCTCCCCGACGCGGCACGCCGGGTGGCGTGGACACCCACCTCCATCGTGGTGGCACTGGAGGACCGGCGGGTCCTGGTGGTGGACCCGGACACCTGGACCGTCGTCCACACCCTGGACGCCGGCCCGCTGCTCGGAGAGGGCCAGCGCCTGGATCAGGCCTTGCCGAGCCCCGACGGCCGGCACCTGGCGGTGGGCGACGCCTCGGATGTGGGGCTGATGGTGCTGGACCCCGTCGGCAAGCCCCCCCGCCACGAGGGGCACCCCGACTGGGTCTCGGCGGTGGCCTGGCTCGGCGAGGACCAGATCGCGAGCGGGGGCACCGACGGGGTCGTGCGCTTGTGGGACGCGGACACGGGCGCCCTGCTGACCGAGCTGCCCGGACACGACGCCCGGGTCGGCCAGCTGGCCGCCCACGTGGACGGGGGATGGCTGGCCTCGGCCGGTGACGACGACACGGTTCGCCTCATCGAGGCACGGACCCGACGGGTCCGGGCCGTCCTGCCCCACGTCCGCGACGCCACGGACGTGACCTTCCTCCCCGGCGAGGACCCGGTGCTGTTCACGGTGGACTGGGGGGGCCACGTGGCGCGCTGGGATCTGACCCCCGCGGTGGCGCCCGGTGGCGACACCTGGCTCCCCATGCCGACCTGGCGCACCGGGATCGGCGACAATGCCTACGATCTGGCGGTCTCGACGGCGGGGGACCGGATCCACGTGGCCACCCGGACCGGGCGGGTGGTCACCCTGGACGGCGAGGGAGCCATCCTGGAGCGGAGCGACCTGGGGGACTCGGTGTTCCAGGTCGAGGTCGACCCCACCGATGGCGTGCTCTGGGCGCTCACCGAGCACGGGATCCGCTGGACCCGCGCCCCGGGAGCCACGGACTTCGAACAGCAGCCCGGCGAGCTGCGCGAGGTGAGCCGCATCGCCATCCACCCGGCGGGGCTCGCTCCGGCAGGGGTGAGGCCCGATCTGCGCTTCTCCTGGACCCGCTCCGACGGCGCCGAGGTGGTGGCGGCGGGCCACGGCGCCCATGTCACGGGCCTGGCGTGGAGCCCCTCGGGCCGCCGCCTGGCCTCGGCGGGGGACGACGCCACCGTCCGGGTGTGGGAGGCCGACACCGGACGGGCCGCTTGGCGCCTTCAGGCCTGGATCGACGGGAAGGCCCTCACCCATCGGGGCTGGAGCGGCGCCCCCCCCGAGGCGGCGTGGCGCGGCCGGGTCGAGGCCGCCCGCCGCACCCGATCACGGGCCGGAGGCCCCCTCTGCCTGCAGGAGGGAGGCCGGCTGGTGACCCTGGCCCGGGACGGCGGCGCCGAGCAGGGCGTGCCCCTGCCCGACGGCGCGGGATGGGTGGCCCTGCCCGAGGGCTGCGCCATCCTGGACGACGACACCCTGACCGTCCTGCGCCCCACGGGCCCCCCCGAGATCCGGCCGGGGGTGGACGCGGTCCTCTCCACCGACGAGGGCCCGGTGCTCGCGACCGGCGACGCCGTGGCGAGCCCCGACGGGCTCCAGCACGACATGCTCGAGACCATCGTGGCGGCCACCTGGATGGGCGGCGAGCTGGTGGTGGCCACGGAGGCCGGCGAGCTCTGGCGGCTCCGGGCCGAGGGCCCCCGCCCCATCCCCCTCGCCACGGCCCAGGAGGTGCCCATCACCGCCCTGGCCACCGGACCGGCCGATACCCTGGTCCTCGGGAGCGAGGACGGGAGCTGGCGGCTCGTCCACCCGGACACGGGCCGCAACCTGCTCGGCGGGCGCCTGCCCGGCACGGTCGAGCACTTCCTCCCCTTCCCCGACGCCCTGGTCATCGCCACCGACCGCGGCGAGCTGGATCGGGTGGACCTGTGGGCCCTGACGGCCGACCGGTGCGCCCTCCGTACCCGCGTCCGCGACGCCGTCCGGGTCACCTGGCGCAACAGCGAGGTGGTGCCCGCCGACCCGGGCCCGCCCCCGGGCTGCCCGGGCTCGGACGACTGAATCCCGCATCCGATGCGTGGTTCCGTCGGGCCGATCGGTTAGTGGCCGGCCGTGCGCACCCTCCTCCCCCTGCTGCTCCTGGCCTGTGGCCCGTCCACCGTCCGGCGCGCCCCTCCGGGCCCGGGCGACACCGATTCGGAGCCGCGCGACACGGATCCGCGCCTCGACGACACGGACGAGGAGCGCGACACCGGCTGGGACACGGGGGACGGGGGCGACACGGGCGACACCGCCGACACGGGAGACACCGCCGACACCGGTGACACGGGCGACACGGGCGATGGAACCTGCCCGGCCGGCATGGCCGCCATCCCCGGGTCGGCCTCCTGCATCGACCGCTACGAGGCGCGCCTCGACGTGCGGGACGGCGGGGCCTGGGTGCCCCTCTCCCCGTACGGACCTCTCGGCGAGCGGGCCGCGCCCACCGCCGTCCGGGCCGTCTCCGAGCCGGGGGTGGTCCCCCAGGGCTACATCTCGGCCGACGAGGCCGCCCTGGCCTGCGCCGCCGCCGGCAAGCGCCTGTGCACCTCCACCGAGTGGCTGGCCGCCTGCCGCGGCCCCTCGGATCGCACCTTCCCCTACGGACCCACCCGACTCGCCGGGGCCTGCAACGACCGGTACGGCGGGCGGCACCCGGTGGTCGACTTCTTCGACCGCACCGAGGGGATCTGGGACCCCACCTCCATGAACCACCCGGGGATCAACCAGCAGCCGGGCACGGTGGCCCGGACGGGCGCTTACCCGGACTGCCGCACCCCCGAGGGCGTCCACGACCTGCACGGCAACCTGCACGAGTGGGTCGACGACGCCTCGGGCACCTTCCGGGGGGGCTTCTACGCCGACGCGGCCATCAACGGGCCGGGCTGCCTGTACCGGACCACCGCCCACGGTCGCCGCTACCACGACTACAGCACCGGCTTCCGGTGCTGCGCCGATCCCTGAGCGGGCCCGGACGATCCCACCCGGCCTTCAGGCGTCCTCCACCACCGCCTCGGCCAGGGCGATGACCGAGCGCGGCGCGCTGCCCTCGGCCTTGTTGTTCACGATGACGATCACGTCCTTGCCCCGATCCACCGCCAGCCTCACCAGCCGGGCGATGGCCCCGCGCGCCTCCGGGTCGGGCGCGGCCAGGGCGTCGAACGGGGCAAAGCGGCCCTTCGCCCCCTCGTAGTCCAGGTCCGGGCGCAGCATCCAGCGCACCACCAGCCCGTGGCGCGCGCCCCCCGGGACCGCCTTCATCTGGGCCGGGATGGGCGGCATGCGGGGATGGGAGACGTAGGCGTGCACCGCACCGTGCTCGGTGAGCGCCCGGGCATAGGCCGGCCCCAGCAGGGCGGGGGTGCGGATCTCGACGCCGTAGCGGGGACCCCGGGGCAAGGCGCCCAGGAAGGCGTGGAGGCGCTCGGCGAAGGCCTGGGCGCCGCCCACCCGCTGGGCGGGGGTGGGGGGGAGCTGGAAGAGGAGGACCCCCAGCTTGTCCCCCAGTCCCTCGACGGTGGGCCCCACGACCTGCTCGGTGGCCCAGGTGGGGTCGAGGAAGCGCGGGTTGTCCCGGCCGGCGTGCTCGCCGTACCGGGGATGCCGGGGGTAGCGGGCGATGGTGAGGGCCTCGTGGGCCTTGACCAGGAAGCGGAAGCCATCGGGGACCTGCGCGGCGTAGTCCCGGAAGACCGCGGCCGGGACCGGGGCGTAGTAGCTGCGGTCCACCCCCACGGCGCGCAGCAGGGGGTGCTGGCTGTAGGCGCCGAGCCCGTGGCGGGAGAGGGTGCGCTTGTCGGCGGGGCGATCCCACACCAGGCCACTCCAGCCCGGGAAGGACCAGGACGAGGTGCCGAGGCGCACCTGCGACGGCAGCGCCTCGGCCACCCGGCGGATGGGCGCGGGGACGGGTGCCGGGCCCACCGGTCCGCCGAACAGCCCCGGACCCTCCGGCGGGCTCACCCCACCTCCCGGCCCGCCACCGCCAGGTCCCGGTAGGCCTGGTCCGGGGTGCGGATCCCGGACCGCCGCAGGGCGAGCTTGACCCGCTCGGTCACGTCGGTGACGAAGGCCTTCTCGTAGCGGGCGTCGAAGACGTAGGCCTTGAGCTCGATGATGGTGACGAAGCGCTCCCCGAGGAAGGCGTCCCGCATCACGGTGGTGAGCGGCTTCTGGAGGTAGACGTAGCGGGACGTGGCGCCGGCCTCGGTGATGAGGCGCCGGGCCGCGCGGAAGTCCTCGGCCGCAGCCACGTAGAAGGGCACCACCACCATGCAGTCCAGGGCGCCCGCATTGGCCGAGGCCACCGCCTCGGTGAGGAAGGCGGCGTTGGGGATGGTGACCAGGTTGTCGTCCAGGGTCACGAGCCGCACCGAGCGGAAGCCGATCTCGGTGATCTCCCCGTAGTAGTCCTTGAAGCTGACCCGATCCCCCACCTGGAAGGGCTCGTCCACCAGCAGGATCACCCCGGCCATGAGGGAGGCCAGGAGATCCTTGACCGCGAAGCCCACCGCGAGCCCGATGGTGCCGGCCACGGCGAAGAGGGCCTCGCTCCGCAGGTCGAGGGTGGAGGCCACGGCGATGGCGAAGGCCACCACCACCAGCAGCAGACGGGCGATGGCGTTGACCTTCTTGAGGAGCAGCCGCCGCTCGGTGAAGCGCTCGCCCAGGTCGTCCAGGATGCGCCGCAGCACGCCCTGGGCCACGAAGGCCCCCACCACCACCAGCAGCGCGAAGGGGACCAGGCCCCAGTTCACGAACCGGAGCACCTCGGTGACGTTGACGGACTCGTCCATGGATCAGCCCCCGTGGAGGAAGTGGCGGCGCTTCAGGGTGAGGGTGACGGCGGCCAGGTGGGGCCGCGAGACCCGTACGCCGCGGGCGCAGCGCTCCAGCACCCCGGCGGCCAGCATCTGCCGGACCAGGGCCCGGACCTGCCCCGCGCCCACGTTCAGGACCTCGGCCAGCTCGGCCTCGGAGAGCTCCCCCTGGACCCGGACGGCGGCCAGCAGGAAGAGGTGGTCGTCGCTCAGGTCCGACGTGCCGCTCATGCGCACGTCGCGGGTCACGTGGACGGCCAGGTGGTCCGGCTCGGCGGCGGGCCCCAGGCACCGCACCCACAGCTCGAGGGCCACCGCCGGGTTGCCGCTGCTCGCCGAGGCCAGCAGGCGGTAGAAGGTCTCGATGGCCCGCTCCCGCTCCACCTCCGGATCCCCGGCCAGGGCGCCGGTGCTGGCCAGGCCCTCGAAGTCGAGGACGAAGCCCGCCTGCTCGGCCAGCCGCTCGGTGAGGGCGCGCAGGGCGGCCGCGTCGAGCGGCGGCAGGTCGATCACCGCCCGGACCAGGTGCACGTTCAGGCCGGTCCCCAGCCGCTCCAGGTAGCGCCACGCGGGCCGGTGCAGCGACAGGATCCAGCAGCGGGCGAAGCCGTCCCCGTGGAAGATCTCGAGCAGGGCCCGCAGGGCGTCGAAGCCGCCCACGGCCCGCAGGAAGGCCAGGTGCAGGCCCTCGACCACCACCACGGCGGGCTCCAGGCGCTCCCCCAGCAGCCGGACCGCCGCGTCCTCGTCGGCCGGGACCACCGGGAGCTGGAAGGCCTCCGCCACCCACGAGAGGGCATCCTCCCGGCCGTGGAGCCGCCGGTCCACCGAGACCCAGCGGGTGGGCAGGGACTCTCGCGCCTCCCAGGCCGGGGCCCAGCTCCGGAGCGCCGTCGCCCGCCCCTCCCCCGCATCGCCCAAGACCGCCAGCACCCCCTGGTGCTCGTCCCGGTTCCAGGCCGTGATGGCGTCCAGCAGGCCCTCCCGCGCCTTGGGGCGCTCCTGGAAGGCCCGCTCCGCCGCGTCCTCCAGCAGGGCCGCCCGCACCGCCGGATCCAAGGTGGCCGGCGGTCCCGTGGAGGCCTCGGCGGCGCGGCCCAGGCGCAGGCGGTCCACCGCCGTGAACCACCCCGACAGGGCCCCCAGGCGGGCGACGCGGAAGGAGAGATCCCGCAGCGCCACGAAGCCCAGGAAGAGGAAGCCGCCGGCCGCCTGGGGCCCGTCCAGCAGGCGGGTCGGCGGATCCCGACCCAGCAGGCGGGTGATCCAGCTCTCGCGGGGGTGTCGGGCGATGCGCCGGCGCACGTGGGGGCCCCACCGATGCAGGAGCACCAGCACCACCACCACCAGGGCCCAGCCCAGGAGCCACCGGACGACCTGCTCGGCCGCGAAGCCGTGCAGCACGTCGCCGGCCAGGGCCACCGCGCTCCGCCGCACCGCCACCCACGCCCCCAGCGCGAGCACGGTGGTGCGACCGGTCCGCCAGGCTCCCTCCCCCAGGTGGATCACGGCCGGACGGACCCGGCCGGCGCGGGCCACCAGGAGCTCGTACAGGGCGACCTCCAGGCGGACGAGCTGCACCTCGAAGACCGCCACCAGGAGGACGGCCAGCTCGGGGAGCCCGGTCGGCACCAGGAAGAGGAGCCCGGTGGCCGCCACCACGTCCACCAGGGTGACGAGGGCGCGCCGGAGGGGGTCCCGGAGCGGGGAGAGATCGGCCATGCGCGCCAGGCTGCGCCGGTCGAGCTCGCGAAGGACCCACGGGATGAGCAGGGGGACGGCACGGCGGGCCAGCAGCCACACCACCCCGGCCCCCAGGAGGGAGAGCAGGCCCATGGTGGCGGTCCCCACCACCCCCAGGGCCGCCCAGGGATCGGTCACCAGCACGGTGATCCGGTCCCGCCAGGTGGCGCTCACGGTGGGCACCAGCAGGGAGAGCTCGTCCAGGAGCTCGGGGAGGCGGCGATCGCGGTCGGCGGCCCGGGCCTCGGCGGAGGCCCACCCCGCGAGGGCAGCGCGCAGATCGGCCGCCTCGGTGAGCCGGCGGAGGGCCCCGTCCCTGGCCTCGTGGAGGCGGGCCTCCAGGCCGTCGTGGAGGGCCTGCTCGGCGTCGAGGACCGCCTCCCAGCGCTCCAGCGCCTCGGCGCGGCGGTCCCGCACGGAAGGATCGCGGACGGCAGCCAGGCCCCGTCGGGCCTCGGCGATGCGGC
>CAZPJM010000137.1:0-12678 GCA_964586865.1 uncultured Enterobacteriaceae bacterium | reverse complement strand
GGGGTGGCGGGGGCGGCTCCAGGGGGCGCCATCGGCTACGGGTCTCGGGTGAGACAGGACGCGCTGCACCTCGTGCCCCTCGGCGGTACCGGCGAGATCGGCATGAACCTCAACGCCTACCACACCGGTGGGCGCTGGCTCATCGTCGACTGCGGGGTGATGTTCGAGCGATTCGGGGTGAAGGGCCAGCGGGCCCTGTTCCCCGATGTGCGCTTCCTCGACGACAAGCGGGACCGCATCGAGGGGGTGGTGCTGACCCACGCCCACCAGGACCACCTGGGGGCCGTCCGCGATCTCTGGCCGCGGCTGAACGCGCCGGTGTGGGCCACCCGGTTCGCCGCCGAGATGCTCCGCGACCCCCTGCGCGAGGTGGGCCTCCACGGGCGGGTCTCCCTGCGCATCGTCGAGGAGGACGCCGCCTTCGACATCGGGCCGTTCCGGCTCGAGCGCATCCCCCTCACCCACAGCACGGTCGAGATGGGGGCCTTCGTCCTGCGGACCGCGGCGGGAACCGTCCTGCACACCGGCGACTGGAAGCTCGACCCCGACCCGCGGGTGGGCCGGCTGACCGACGAGGACCGCCTCCGGGCCCTGGCCACCGAGCCCGTGGCGGCGTGCGTCAGCGACAGCACCAACGCCCTGGTCGAGGGCTGGACCCCCAGCGAGGGCAGCCTGCTCGAGCCCCTGGCCCGGACCATCGGGGATCGGGACCAGCGGGTCGCCGTAGCCCTCTTCTCGAGCAACGTGGCGCGCATCGACACCCTCGTCCGGGTGGCCCGCCGGGTGGGGCGGCACGTGGTGCTGCTGGGCCGCAGCCTCCGTCGCACCGTCGAGGCTGCCCGGGCCGCCGGCTACCTGGAGGATCTGGACGATGTCCTGGTGGACGACCGGGACTTCGGCTTCCTCCCCCGTGGCCGGGTGATGCTGCTGTGCACCGGCTCCCAGGGCGAGCCGCGGGCGGCCCTGTCCCGCCTGGCCGAGGACAGCTTCCGGGACCTGTACCTGGAGCCCGGCGACACCGTCGTGTACAGCGCCAAGCGCATCCCGGGCTGCGAGACCTGGATCGACCGGGTGCAGCGCCTGCTCCGCGAGAAGGGCGTGGAGGTGGTGGACGAGCGGGATGCCCAGGTCCACGTGAGCGGCCATCCCCGGCGGGAGGAGCTGCGCACGCTCTACCGCTGGGTGCAGCCCCGAAGCGTGGTCCCGGTCCACGGCACCCCCGCCCACCTGGATGCTCACGCCGCGCTCGCCGAGGCGCTCGGCCTGCCGGCCTGGCGCATCCGCAATGGCCACATCCTGCGGCTCGCGCCCGAGGCCGGGGTGGTGGGCTCGGTGCCCACGGGCCGGATCCTGCGCGAGGAGCCCGACCGTCGCCGGGCCCGTTCCGGGCGCCACGGGGGCCCCCGTCGGGACCGGAGGGGGCGGGGGCGATGGTGAGACACGCGGTACCGAATGGGATCGGTTTTTCGACGACGTCGCTATTGAACATACGATGACAGACCTGGCGCATGTCTACCGTCGGGCTCGGGTGCTACGCTCCCCCTCCGGAGTTCCCCGATGCGCATCCCCCCCGCCAGCGCATGCACCGGTCCTCCCGCTCCCGGATGGGAGCGGACGTGACGGATTCTCCACCCCTCTTTCCGCTGGAGCCCGACGGGAGCGAGACGGCCCTGGCGCGTCTGGTGGAGCCGTTCGGTCGGGTGCTGGCCAGGCTGGTCGAGGCCACGCTCATCCACGCCGAGGCCCTCCACCTGGCCCTACCCGAGGGCAGCGCCTCCGACGCCGAGCTGGACGGGCTCATGCTCTCGGCCGAGGCGGCGGCCGGGGTGATCGCAGCGCTCCACGGGCTGCGGGGCGAGGCCGGTGTGCCCCGATGGCGCGATGCGGGAGAAGCCATCGCCCGGCTGGAGCCCCTGCTGCACGGGGTCCTGCCCCCCGGCACCGCGCTGACGCTCTCCTACGGTCCAGGCCCGTGTCCGGTCCACCTGCCCGAGGGGGTGCTGGAGCGAACCCTGCTGGTCCTCGTGGAGGTCGTGGGCCGCGCCCGACCGCCGCGGGTGGAGGTCGAGGTCCGGCTGGAACGCGGAACCGGCGACGATGGCGAGGCGACCACCATCCTGCTGGCCCCATGGGTCCCGGATGAGGGGGCACCCCAGGGTGCCGTCTCCGAAGCCTTGCTGCAGCGTGTGACGACGCACGGCCTGCTCCTGGTGCCCGGCGATGGGAGCCTGTCGCTGACAGCGCCCGTCGGCCGCCGTCCGGAGCCACAACGGCTCCCTGCCCTTCGAGGGGCCGAGCGGGTGCTGCTGATCGAAGATGACCAGCGGGTGAGCGCGGGCGTGCGCATGGGCCTGGAGAGGCTCGGCTACGCCGTCGAGGCCGTCTCGGACCTGGCCGCCGCCCGACGCCGGCTGGATCGTGGCCCCGCCCCCGACGTGGTGGTGCTGGACCTGCTTCTTCCCGACGGCAGCGGGATCGACATCACCGGCCAGGTGCGGGAGCGGTTTCCCCAGGCTCGGATCATCCTCTCCTCCGGCTTCCCACGCTACGCTCGGGCCCGCTTGCGCCTCGACGAGGCGGACCTCCCCTTCCTGGCCAAGCCGTTCACCCCCGCGGCCCTGGCGGCCGTGGTGCGGACCTTGTGCGCCGAACCGGAGGCGTGAGGGCCCGAGCAGCCTCAGCGACCCCCGCGGAGCCCCACGAGTCGACCTCCGCTCCGACTCACCACGGCGGTGATGGGCGTGGGCGTGTCGCGGTCCGCGTCGATCAGCTCCCGGATCGTGTCCACCAGGTCCGGCGCGGTCCAGGGGCGGCGCAGGCGAGGAAATCCACGCGGTGGGGGCGTCGCCGTCGGGCTCTCTGCCTCCATGAGAAGCGTGGGGGGAGCCCCCGGTGCGCGCACCAGGTCCAACAGGAGGTGGAGCAGCCCGGGGGGGCCGGGCCAGGGGACCAGGATTCCGTCCAGACGGTCTTGCTGGAGCTCACGCCGGAGGGCCGGCACCCCGTCGCAGGTCACCACGGAGACCCGGGCCGCCTCCAGGGCCTGGCGGGCGTCCTCCGACACCAGGGGCGAAAGGCAGGCCACGCGTCGGGGGGCATGGGCGTGGGGCGTCGCCCGGGATGCCTGGCAGAGGGGGAAGAGCAGGGTGACCGCGGTCCCCGCGCCTGCTTCGGTCGCCACGTGGAGCCGACCACCGCTCATGCGGGCGAAGCGGCGCACCATGGCGAGGCCCAGGCCGGTGCCGCCTTCGCCCTTCGTGGTCACGAAGGGCTCGAACAGCCGGTCGAGGACACTCGGGGGGATGCCGGGTCCGCGGTCCGCGACGGTCACGGCGACCAGGTCATGCCCGGCGTCGGCCGTGGTACGGCGGGCGAGGGAGAGCCGCACCCGACCGCATGCCTCGAGGGCATCCCGAGCGTTCAGGCAGAGGTTGAGGAGGGCCGTGTCGAGCAGGACCGGGTCCAGCACCACCGGCATCGGCTCGGCTCCCAGCTCCACCTCGAGGGTCATGGTGGGCCCCAGGGCGGCGCGGGCCATGGTGGCGAAGTGCCGGACCCGTTCCCGCAGATCCACGCGCTCGGGTCGCGTCGGGCGGGGCCTGGCGACGGCCAGGAGGCGTCGCACCAGCTCCGCGGCGCGCTCGGCGGCCTCGATGACATCGTCCATCGCGGCCCGATTGTCCGCCCCCTGCGTGGTGCTCCGGACCATGTCGGCGTTGGAGAGCACCACCGAGAGCAGGTTGTTGAAGTCATGGGCCAGTCCGCTCGCCAACTCGCCCGCCGAGGCCAGCCTCGTGGCATGGTCGAGGGCCAGCTCGGCTCGCCGGAGGGCGGTGACCTCGGTGAGCTGACCCGCGAGCCGAGGTCCGTCCACGCCCGGCACCCAGCCCGCCTGCAGCCGCACCCAACTGCCGGGCTCCGCCGTCCCCGCCAGCCGGCCTGTCGCGTCCAGATCTCGGCGGGTGATCCGGCTTCGGCGAAGGACGCCTTCGAGCCGGCGTCGATCGTCGGGAACCAGGGCTGCGAGGACCCGGTCCAGGCCAGTCCCGCCCCTCGACGAGCCCCCCAGCAGGCGGTCGAGCCCCGGGCCCCACCACTGGCGCCCCGGGTCCCCGTCGATCTCGAAGGGGACCACCGAGGCGCCTTCCGTCCGCTCCAACACCGTCTGCAGGCGGCGAGCACGATGGGCGCCGTCGACCAGGGTGAAGCCCACGGCGATCAGGCCATGCGGGTCCGGGCCCGTCGCGACGAGCCGGGCCTCACGAGGGGGCCCCGCCGGGTCGGGCACCGCCACCACCACCTCCGCCGATCCGGTGGCCGCCGCTCGCACGAAGCCGGATGCGCGAGCCCGCATCGAGCCGACCACCCGACTGGAGAGGGTCTGACCGATCCAGTCCGCCGGCCGGACGCCGAGCTGGGTCGCCAGCTGCTCGGTCATGCCGACGACCCGCCCCGTTCCGTCGAGCCACAGCAGGGGCGCCGGGAGCGAGGCAGCGCAGGTCTCTGCGGTCCGGGAAATGGCGGCCATGGGGATCTCCCTGAAAAAGGATATCGGTGTCGGAATTCTAGTCGGATCGGCGGAGGAACATCCGCAGTCCGGCTCACGGGATCCGCGGATGCGGTGTGTGGGGTCCGGGACGACGTTCCCGTCCGGGCCGTGGCGTCATCCGACCCGCGACGCCACATCGGCCAGGGTGGTGGCCGCCAGGATCGCCCGCATGGCCCTCTGCGCGTCGCCCACGCGGCGGGCCGCCTCCAGGACAGCCGGAGGCGCGCCCTCGGGCTCGATGGGATCGGTCGCGCCCTCGATGGCTTCGACCAGGGCCAGCAGGGTGATCTCCGAAGGCGGGCGCGCCAGCCGGAAACCGCCCGTGGGCCCTCGGAGGCTGTCGAAGAGCCCCGCGCGAGCCACGTCCTTCATCACCTTCGCGAGATGCTGCTCGGGGATGCCGCAGGCGCGGTGGACCTCGCGCACGGAGGCCCGACCACCTTCGGGCAGGGCGGCAAGGTGGGCCCCGGCGTACAGGGCATAGGTGGCCGCGCGCGACAGGCGAACAGGGACCTCCCGTGGGTAGGACGGCATGGTATCGGCGTTCGCCCCGAGCGGCAGCGTAGCCTGGGTCACGACCGGTCCAGCAGGGTCTGGAGGCGGTCGACCATGTCCTGAATGCCGAGTCGAACGCCTTGCAATGCGTCGAGCGCCCGGGCGGTCTCGGCCGTATGTGACTCCGCGAGGCAGGCGGCCTCCCGCAGCGCGCTCGTCCTGTGCGTCACCTTCTCGCTCGCCGTCTCGATGCGCGCGGTGGTTCGTCTCGACGACGCTACCCGGTCCCGCATCGCAGCCTGGCTCGCGTCCAGCCGCTCGAGGACCTCCTCCACCGTCCCCACCGCCGCCGCCACCTGTCGGCCGCCCGAGGTGACCTGGTCCAGGCCGTCCTCCACGGCCCGGGTGGCCTCGCCGGTCCGCCGGGCGAGGGTCTTGACCTCCTGCGCCACGACCGCGAAACCGCGACCCGATGACCCGGCCCGAGCGGCCTCGATGGTGGCGTTGAGGGCCAGCAGGTCGGTCTGGCGGCCGAGCTCGCGGATGAGCTGCGTGGCGTCCCGGATCCTGCGCGCGGCGGTGTCGAGCGCGTCCAGCGCCTCCCGGGAGCGCAGGAGCTGGCGAACGGCCAGCTCGGAGAGCTCTCGGGCCTGGTCGGTGGCGTGCTCCACGCCGCCCATCTGATCCTCGTGGGCCGCACAGGCCTCACGGACGGCGTCCACTTCGCCGTCGATGGTGTCCACGGCCCGGCCCGTGTCCGAGGTGGCGCCCTGTGAGGCCTCCACGGTCTGCTCCAGGACGGCGTGGAGGGCGTGGAGGTCCCCGACGGCTCCCTCCAGGCTCATCACCGTGCCCAGCACCTCGAAGGCGAGGGTGGCATCACCGCTGAAGGGGCCGGGCGCAGCCATCGGGCTCGAGAGGCCGGTGGCCGCCATGGTCTCGCTCATCCTCGTCCTCCTCTCGGGACCTGTCGCCCCACGGACGTGGAGTCGGACCAGCGAGATCCGAATTTAGGTATTTATATACGGAAATAGGGTGACCCCCCTGGGGCGTCAGGGACACCCGGGCGCGGGCTCCCCCCATCCGAGCCACACATCGACCAGCGAGTCCTGGCCGCGCCAGGGTTGGACGGGCACCCAGGCGCCTACCGGCGCGGGTCGGTGGGCCAGGCCCCGGCCGTTCCAGGCGGTGGGGGGCGGGCAGAGGGGGGGCTCGGGGAGCCGGTTCTGCCGCCACCTCGAGGTGTCGGCGTAGGCGATCTCCTCCCCGAAGAGGCGGGCGGCCACCTTGCCGCGGAAGGCGTAGGTCCCGCCCGGACCCGGCCGGTAGCGCTCGATGCGCTGGCCCCACAGGGCCGCCAGCTCGGCCACCGACGCCCCCTCGGCGGCTCGGGCGAGGATGGGAGCGCCGAAGGCCTCGCCGGGGGGGACGCCGAAGAAGGTACGGCCGGTGGTGTTCCGGACGTGGAGCAGCTCGAACAGGATCCGGTCGGTGTTCAGGTCCCGGTCCTTCATCTGGGCCGTGGTGGCGTCCACGCCATCCCCGTTGCCCCAGTCGAAGCCCGGGGTGCCGTTGCCGGCCCCGCCCCGCGGCAGGTTCTTCTCCACGCGCGGGTTCCGCCAGCATTGGAAGAGCCCGGTGGCCCGGCTGACGGGGTGGACCCGGTCCGAGAGGAGGCTCGACTCCATCAGGCTGTTGACCACCGCGGCCAGGGCCAGGGCGTCGGGGAGGCCGGCCTCGCGGAAGCGGCGGACGATGTAGCGGGCGTTGTCGAGCTGGGTGTGGCCGGCGCCGTCGCGGATGACCTTGCGGTGGAGCCACCAGTCCTCGCCCTGGTGGCTGGCGAAGCGCGCCCAGAGGGCCTCGTCGATGACGTCCACCGGGCCGGGGTCTCGTGGGCGCACCGCAGGGCCCGCGGGGGAGGGCCCCGACGGGGTCGATGTGGGGCTCTCCGAAGGCGGGGTGGGAGGGCTCACCGCGCGCAGCCCGGCGTCGCTCCCGAGGGCGGTCGGGGCCAGGAGAAGGGCGGGGAGCAGCAGGATCCGGCGCACGGCACCTCGGCGGGCGGGGGTTGTACCTCAGGGAAGGCGGGGCGGCTGCCGGTCGCGATAGGCTGGGAGCCCCTCCGGGCCGGCCTCCCGCGTCGGCCCCCTCCCCCCGCCCGAGTCCCGCCATGAACCGGATCTTCTTCGCCCTGGTGGCCATCGCCTTCGCGTTCGCCGCCTGGCAGCACCTGACCTGGCGACCGCCCGGCGCCCAGTCCGGCGCCTCGGCGGTCCGGCTCGAGGATGGTCGGGCGCTGGTGGTGGGGCCGTGGGCCAGCGGGGTGTACGACGGCACCGCCTGGCGGGACGCCGCCTGGACCGGCCGGACCGTCGAGGACGGGAGGCGGGCGGTGGGCCACGTCCGCGAGGAGGCGGCCCTGGCGGCCCTGCCCGGCGGCGACGCCCTCGTGGCGGGCGGTTACGCCTCCCCGGCCACCGCCCTCGCCTGGCTGCGGGGGCTGTTCGCCACGGTCCCCCTCGAGATCACCTCCTCGGCCCAGGTCTGGGAGGCGCGTCGGGATCGATGGGTGCCGGTGGATCCCCTCCCCGAGGCCGTGGCCGCGCCCATGGTGGCGACCTTGGGCGAGGACCCCGTGATCGTGGGCGGGGAGGGCCCGGACGGTCCCCGGGACGGCGCGTGGCGCTTCGACGCCGAGGCCCGCATGTGGGCGCGGCTGCCCCGCCTGCCCGAGGCCCGCACCCAGGGGGCGATCACCGTCCTGGCCGACGGGGATCTGCTGGTGGTGGGCGGGCTGGGCCCCGGCGGCGCCCCGGCGAGCGAGGCCCTGCGGCTCGACGCCGACACGCTGATCTGGTCTCGGACCGCCGGCCCGCGGCTGCCGCGCCTGCGTCATGCGCTGGTGACCCTGCCCTCGGGCGAGGTGCTGCTGGTGGGCGGCGAGAACCCGGATCTCGGCATGCTCCGCACCTCCGAGGCCTGGGATCCTGCGACCGGGGTATGGCGCAGCGCCGGCCAGATGACCTCGGCCCGGCTGGACCCGGCGGTGGTGGCCCTCCCCGATGGGCGCGTGGTGGCCATCGGCGGCGAGGGCCGGGTGGGCGCCGAGGGGACGTGGTGGGGCGGGGTGCGCGGGCCGCGGCTCGACGCGGTGAACACCGCCGAGATCCGCGACGTCTCCGGCAGCTGGACCGCGACGGCGCCCCTCGAGCATGCCCGGGTGGGCGCCGTGGGCATGGTGGTGGCGGGCCGGCCCACCGCGGTGGGGGGCGGCTCCCTGGGCGCCAGCTTCCTGCAGGGGGAGGCCGGGACCTGGAGCTACACCGAGCCCGCCTCGCCCATGGGACGGATGGGGGCCGCCATGCTCGACCGCGCCGAGGACGCGGTCATGAAGATCGTCCTCCCCCTGATCGGCGGCATGACGCTCTTCCTCGGCGCCATGAAGGTGGCCGAGGAGGGCGGGCTCATGCAGGTGCTCGCCCGGCTCATCCGCCCCATCATGATCCGGCTCTTCCCCGATGTGCCCCCCGACCACCCCGCCATGGGCGCCATGATCCTCAACATGGCGGCCAACGCCCTCGGGCTCGGCAATGCGGCCACGCCCTTCGGCATCCGGGCGATGGAGCACCTCGACACCCTCAACCCCCAGAAGGGCACCGCCACCAATGCCATGGCGCTCTTCCTGGCCATCAACACCTCGAACGTGACCCTGCTGCCCACGGGCGTCATCGTGCTCCGGGCCATCAACGGCAGCGCCGATCCGGGGGGGATCCTGGTGACCACCCTGTTCGCCACCATCTGCAGCACCACCGTCGCCATCGTGGCGACCAAGCTCTACCAGGCCTGGGGGATCGGCGGACCGGCGCCGGCCCCGGCGGGAGAGACGGCGGGCGAGGCCGCCGCCGAGGGGGTCGAGGGGATCGCCGAGGCGCCCCCGGATGCACCCGACGACACGGGCGAGGCGCTGCCGCCCGAGGCCTCCCAGGCCTACCCGGGCTGGGTGAGCGGCCTGGCCATCGCGGCCATCGTGGCGGTGGTGCCCCTCGCGGTCATCCCGGCCACCCGGCCCGGGGTCGAGGCGGCCATCCCCTGGATCATCCCCACCCTCATCGCCGGGCTCCTCACCTACGGCTGGGCGTCGGGGGTGCCCGTCTACGAGACCTTCGTGGCCGGGGCCAAGGACGGCTGGAACGTGGCGGTCAAGATCATCCCGTTCCTGGTCGGGATCCTCGTGGTCATCGCCATGCTGGACGCCTCGGGGGCCATGGGGGCCTTCACCACGGCGGTGGGCCCGTGGACCTCCATCGTGGGCCTGCCGGCCGAGGCGCTGCCCATGGCCCTGCTCCGCCCCCTCTCCGGATCCGGCGCCATGGGGGTCATGATCGACACCATCAGCGACCCGGCGGTCGGGCCCGACAGCTACACCGGCTACCTGGTGAGCACCTTCCAGGGCTCCACCGAGACCACCTTCTACGTGATCGCCGTCTACTTCGGGGCCGTCGGCGTGCGTCGGCTCCGGCACAGCCTCCCCTCGGCGCTCACGGCCGATGTGGCCGGGGTCATCGGCGCGGTCATCATCTGCACCCTGCTGTACGGAAGCCTCTGATCGGGCAGGTCGGGGGCGTCTCGGCTACCCTCGGGAAGGGCACCGGGAGATTGCATGCGTCCTCTGCTGTGGCTCGGCCTGCTGGCCGCCGGGTGCGGTTCCCTGTCCTCGGTGGAGATCGAAGCCCCGGGCGTCGAGCCGCCCTTTCCCGGGGACACGGCCACCGGGGAGGCGCTGCCGCCCTGTGCCCGGGTGACGCCCGAGCGCCTGGATCTGGTGGACGGCCAGGTCGAGGGCTTCATCGCCATCGAGGCCGAGCTGGACTGCCAGGGCCCGGAGCCCCTCTTCGTGGAGGCCACGCTGGACGACCCCCGCGGCGCCTTTCGGATCGTGGAGACGCCCCCTCCGGGGACCGTCGTGCCCGCGGACGGCCTGCTCGAGGTCCGGGTGGGGCTCGCCGATCCGGAGCCCGGCCTGCACGAGGCCCAGCTCCTCCTGGACCTGGGCTCCCCCTCGGCCGTCCGGGCGGTGCAGCTCCTCGCCGAGGTCGCCGCGGAGTAGCTGGCGACTGCGGGCTGACTGCCTTCCAACTGCCTGCTAACGGCCCACCGGGCTGACCTGGCGCAGCGAGGTCGGGCACGGCAGCGGTCCATGGCTGACCACGATGGCCCAGTCCGCGGCGCGCCGCAGGTTGTCGACACCGTCCTCGCCCTCGGCGCGCAGATCGATCTCCTGCCGCCGGAAGGGCGGGTCGTTGGGCCGCACCAGGATCACCTCGTCGTCGATCCACAGGCCGATCTGCCCCTCGATGTGGGCCTCCATGTGGGCCTCGAGGGTGCGGTGGGCCTCGCGGGTCAGGGTGAGCACCACGAGCGGGTTGCCGAGCTCCTTGAGGGAGAGCTCCGCCTCCTCGACGCCGTCGTGGCCCACCACCACCTCGCCGTCGGCGCTCTCACCGGCCCGGATCCGCAGATCGCCGCCCCGGGCCAGGGTCTCGGGCACCGTGTCCGCGGCGGGGGTGTCGGGCAGGGTGGCCGTGAGGCGGAGGCCGCCTTCGACGGGCTCCAGGACGGGATCACCGAGCCCCATCTGGTCGCTGCGCGCCTCGATGAGGGAGGCCGCCTCGGGGCAGGTCTCGAAGGTCATGGCGACCCGGGCCCCGGCGGCGCTGCCGCCGACGCTGCCCACCGTGAACAGGGCGATGTAGGCCAGGAAGATGGCCACGGCGAAGCCCACGGGGAGCAGGAAGAAGAGGCAGCCGGCGCGCGGGGTGGCGTCGGTGACCTGGGAGGGGGCGGCGCCCTCTTGCGCGGGAAGCGGCTCGGAGTCCATGGCGGCGCGTGTAACCCGAGGGCCCCGAGGACCGGGTGCCACAGGGCGTCGCGGCCGAAGGAGGGCCGCGGGGTCTCAGGGACTAGATGCCGTCTTCGACCGGATCCCCGCCGCGCCCCCACCAAGCCAGGCGGGTGCCCGCGAACTCCATTAGGGCGGTGAGGCGGAGGGTCTCCTCGGGGGTGAGGGGCCCGTCGGGCTCCTCGGCGAGGAGGGCCAGCAGGCCGTCGGACTCGAGCCGGGGCACGGCCTCGGCGGCGGTGGTGGAGGTCTTGAGGATGGCGCGGGCGGCCGCCCGCAGGTCGCCGGTGAGCAGCAGGGCGGCCCGATCGGCCTGGAGCCGGAGCTGGAGGGCGGCGCCGGAGAGGCCCTCCCGGGAGAGGCCGCGCGGCCCGGCCTCGTCGGTGAGGGCGCCGAGGCGACGGGCCACGGGCTCGGCCAGCCCCACCGCCCGGTCCACCACCCCGCGCGCCCGAAAGACACCGCGGGCCAGGCGGAGGACGGTCTGGATCTTGCGCGCCTGGTCCAGGCCCGGCAGCAGGGTGACGATGTCGAAGACGGTCTCGGCGGCGCCGGTCCAGCCACTGACCTGGTCGTAGACGCTCCTGGAGGTGCCGAGCCAGGTCTGGTCGAAGGTGAGGACCGGGTGCCCGCAGCGCAGGTGCACCAGCTCGACGGCCAGGGCGAAGGTGAGCTCGGCCGGCTCCAGGCTCCGTGGGCCCTCGGGGCGCAGGTGCTCCACCCCCACGAGCAGCACCGGGGGCGCGGCGGGCCAGGCGGACAGGCCCCAGGCGCCGCGGCCCCGGAAGACGTGCCCGGCCGGGGGGGTGGGGAGGGAGAGTCGCTGGGCCACCCGGTCCAGGGTGTCGACGGCCTGGTCGAAGCGGGCCTCGGCCAGGCGATCCAGGCCCCGGGTGAGGGCGTCGAAGGAGGGCGGGGAGGGGGGATCGAGGCGGTGTCGCAGCTGCTCCAGCCAGCCGGGCCCACCCAGGTGGAGCCCGTCGAGGGTGGCGTCGTCCACGGCATCGAGGGGGGGCAGGGGCGCGCCCTCGGGCACCTCCCCGCCCACCAGCAGGCGGCGCACGTGGGAAAGGAAGGCCCTCTTCGCGGCGGGTAGGTGGGTGTGCCGGGCCTCGTGGACGGCGGTGTAGGCGTCGGCGACGAGGAAGTCGCCCGCGAGGGCCTCGCGGAGGGCGGCGCGGGCGGCGTCGGGGTGCCCGGCCCGGGCCCGGAGGGCGGCCGCGTCGACCCACAGCCGCCACCGCTCGGGGTGAGGGGGGTCGAGGGCGTCGTGGTCGAGGGCATCGGCGGTGCCCTCCAGCAGATCGGCCGCCTCGCCGGGCCGGGAGGCCTCCTCGGCCAGGACCCGGGCCAGCTCCAGCCGGAGGGCCGGGTCGCGGGGGGCGTCCTCGACGGCGCGGCGCAGGGCCTCGGCGGCCAGGGCGGGGCGGTTCGCTTCGAGGGCCACCCGGGCCACCTGGCGCAGGGCCGGGGCCGGGAGGTCATGACCATCGAGGCCGGTGCCCTCCGGATCGAGGGCCAGGGCCCGCCCCCACGCCGCCCGGGCCTCGGCCACCCGCCCGCGCTCCCAGGCCCACCGGGCCCAGGTCCACCGATCGGCGGCCACCCCGGGCAGCTCGTGACGCTCGCCCAGGTCCGTGGCGTGGGCCAGGGCCCGGAAGGGATCGGCGCCCTCCCGCTCCAGGAGATCGGAAGAGCGTCGTGTAGGGAAAGAGTGTAGATCTCGGTGGTC
>CAZPJM010000136.1:11148-12850 GCA_964586865.1 uncultured Enterobacteriaceae bacterium | reverse complement strand
GCGGTCACGATGGCCGCGGCCAGCAGGACGATGGGTACCGACAGGCGGAGGGCCGCCGCCGCCACCAGCACCAGGGCCGCGGCCAGGTCGTGCCCGGAGAGGATGCCGCGGTAGGCGTCGCCGGGAAAGAGGCTGTTGGAGGCCAGCAGGCTCATGCCCACCGTCGTGTCGACGATGACCGAGACGACCAGCCAGGGCCACGACAGGCGCCCGTGCCGCAGCACATGGGCCAGGAAGAAGGTCGAGAGGCCGACGGCCAGCGCGGTCAGGGTGATCTCGGCGGCGGTCCGGGTCACTGCGTGCGGCGCGCCGTCCCAGGGCGCGCCCATGGCGATGTAGCGGACCAGCAGACCCACCGCGAAGGGGATGCGGACCAGCGACAGCACCGCCTCGGCGCGGCTGGCAGCCGCCAGCATGAGGGCGTCGACCTGGGGTGGGGCGTGGAGGGCGGGCGCGTCCATGGCGCCATGGTACCGGAGGGTCGAAGGGGCGTGTCGGGATCCGGGGGGGCAAGGAGGCTTGCCCCTGCACGGTCGACGGCTCGGCTAGCCTGGGGCCCGGAGGTGCCCATGACCGAGGCCCCGGCGGTGTCCCGCATCCTCGTCGTCGAGGACGACCTCGAGCTGGCGCAGGTCCTGGTCGAGCTCTGCGGTCGGTGGGGAGGGGAGGTCCGGTGCGCCGGATCCCTGGTCGAGGCCGAGGAGGTGCTGGCGACCTGGAACCCCGGGCTGGTGGTGCTGGACGTGGACCTGCCCGACGGGCGCGCGGACGAGCTGGTGGAGCTGCTGCACCGGGTGCCGCCGGTGCCGCCCATCGTGGCCATGAGCGCCGTGGCCGGTCCCCAGGTGGCCTTCCACCTCGGCGAGCTCGGCGTCCGGGCCTACCTGGAGAAGCCCTTCACCCTCGAGGCCTTCGGGGATGCGGTCGGTCACGCCCTCACCGTGCCGCCCGACCCGCGGCCGGCGCTGCGGGCCAGCATCGGTCACCAGTCCCTCAAGGAGATCGAGTCCGACGTGCGTCGCACCCTCGTGGACGAGGCCCTGCGGCGGTCGGGCGGCAGCCGGCGGGGGGCCGGTCGGCTCCTCGGCGTCTCCCGTCAGTTCATCCAGCAGACCCTCCGACGCCTCTCGGAGGACCCCTGAGCCCTTGACGCGGCCCGTGCCGGGGGTAGATCCACAGGAGCGGGCGCGAGAGCGCCCTGGTCTTTCACGTACGGGGGCGCTCCGGTTTCGACGGGGTCGCTGACAGATGTGGAGTTGCGTGCCGAGGTGCAGGCTACCTCGTAAATCCGCTTGCAAACCTCATAGCTGCCAACAACAACAGCTTCTTCGCTGCGCGGGCCGCGGCCTGATGATCCGCCGTCACACCTCGTGACGGCCCATCAGCTGCGGCTCCGACCCGAGAGGGTCCAGCCGTCCGGACGGGTTCCGCCAGGGGTCCCGGCCGGGTGCGTTTCATCCTGGCTAGTCCTGAGGGAGGAGCGCAGCGCGCCGACCAGGGGACGAAAAACACCCTTCAGTCGCTGACAGGCCCTTCGGCTCCTGGGTTTCTGGGGGAGCCGGGCCATGAACACCAGGAACTACGCACGTAGACGCTTCCATCGGGCTGCTTCGGACGCGGGTTCGACTCCCGCCGCCTCCATCCTGGTGCTTCGCGCCCCGGGCCGTCGCCCGGGGCGCTGCGCGCATCGGGCCCCGCTTCG
>CAZPJM010000136.1:0-11048 GCA_964586865.1 uncultured Enterobacteriaceae bacterium | reverse complement strand
GCCCTTGCTTGCGTGTTGCTTCGCGCCCCGGGCCGTCGCCCGGGGCGCTGCGCGCATCGGGCCCCGCTTCGGGGGCCCTTGCTTGCGTGTTGCTTCGCGCCCCGGGCCGTCGCCCGGGGCGCTGCGCGCTTCGGGCCACGCCTTGCGCACCCCCGCGACGGACCCCTCATGACCCGCCCATCCACCGGTCTCCCAGCGTAGACTCCGCGCGGGCGAAGGAGGCTCCATGCGGGCGGCGATGAATGGTGCTCTGCTGGTGTCGCTCGGCGCCGCGAGCCTCGCGTGCTTCGGCGGGAGCGGGGACGGGACGGGGTCCCAGGCCGGGTCGGCCGCCACGGCGGAGCGGCCGGTCGCCAGAGAGGGCGATGCCGCTGACCCCTCCGCCGCCGCGGATCCGCCGGGCGCCCTCGATGCCCTCGAGGGTCACTGGGGCTTCATCTCGACCATGGAGGGCGGACGCTGCGCGCCGCTCACCAGGAAGCTGCGCGAGGCCATGGCGGGCAACGGGGCGGCGTGTCGCTCCGACGCCGGCCGTGACCTGTTCGGCATCCGCGACCAGCCCCACCACCGCTGCTCCGTCGGCGACCACGAGTGGCTCGTGTTCGAGACCGAGGCCCTCTGCACCGAGATGGCGGCGGTCCACGACTCCCACGGGCCGTGAGGGCCGCCCGGACGAGGGTCCGGCGCGTCCTCACCGGGTCGACAGGGGGCCCTCCACCGGGACCGCCTTCCACTCGTTGTACTCGCTCCGATTGCCGATCCGACCGAGCGGGCCGCCCTCCTCGAGGAGCTCCGGGGCGTTCTCCCGCGCCCAGTCGATCATCCGGTGGGTCGCCTCGTAGTCCAGGTCCGTGTTGAGCTCCTCCTCGTTGAACCCCACCACCCCGGTGTCGGTGTGGTGGGGTGTCTCGAGGTCGGTGGGCGGCACGAGGAAGCGGTCCGCGTCGATCCCCCGGGGGTAGGCCACCTGGGCATTGACCAGCGCCGCGAACTGGGCGTCGTTCAGGTCCAGCTCCCGGTCCGGATCCCAGAGGTCGCGCAGGGCGTCGTAGTCGAGCTGGCCCTCCCGCTCCGGATCGGCGCCGGCCCGCCGCTGCTCGTCGGTGAGGGTGGCGTTCTGCTGGCGGTCGAAGGCCATCCCTCGGAACTGGGCGTCGGCGGCGTCGGACACGATCGACAGGTCGAGCCGATGGTCGATCCAGGCGTGGGTGAGCTCGTGTCGGAGGGTGATGGCCGGCGGCGCCACCAGACCGTCATCGGGGCCCGAGGTCGCCGCCATCCCCACGTCCGGCAGCCAGTACAGGGTGCCCTCCGGGCCCCCGAGCCACTCCGGGTGACCCCCGTTGAGGTCGGCGTGGCAGATGGTGATGGTCTTCTTCGAGAACCGGCCGGCCTCCCGGTCCTGCTGAGGATCGGCGTGCAGGTAGTCGGCCACCACGTTGCCCGAGAAGCCCACCCGCTGGGCGTCGACCTGGTCGCGCCAGGCCGGGAGCCCGTTCACCCCCGGGTGCTGCACCCAGCGATGCACCGCCTCGGGGTCGCGCACCTTGTCGCCGGTCCCGGTCTGGCGGGGATCGGCGAAGACATCGATGTGCACGTCCGCGATGTCGGTCTGGGGGCCCTCCGGATCGGCGCCCGGACCGTAGAGCAGTGCATCGAGGGCCTCGATGGCCGCATCCACGAAGGGGTGACCGACCGGGCCCATGCCGGGCCGGTACATCACGATGCCGGGGTCCTTGTCATCGCCGGGCGAGATCCGGATGCCCGTGCCGGGCCCGAGGCTCTTGTGGGCGCCGACCGCGTCGAGGATGGGGGTGGCCACCTCGGCGAGGGGGCGACCCTGGCGCTGGACCCCCTCCTGCGCCAGGGCGTTGCTGCGGACGGGCCGGTGCACCGCCCCCTGGCAGGACGATGGGTACGACCTGGGGCTTCCTCCCGAGGATGGCTTCCTTCGCTGCTTCATGGGCACTCCCTGTGCTCGATTCCATGTAGGAGGGCCCTGGACGATCGACCTCCTACGCGGATCCGACCTCGGGAGGCGCGCCAGCGGCCGACGCCGGGGGTAGACCGGGAGGGGAGGCCCCATGCGCCCGACCCCCTGCCCCCGCCGGCCGCTCCTGCTCCTCCTGCTCGCGGGAGGGATGGCCTGCGGCAGCGACGTCTCGCTCTCCCAGAGTGACGAGGTGCCAGCCGGCACCGACGCCTCGACCTGGGGAACCCGGTTCTGGCTGGCCTACATGGAGAACCTGGCGCTCCCCGCCAATGGCCCCCCCTCCTTCGCGGTGGTGGCCCGGGCCCGGACCGAGGCGGTGGTCACCGTCTCGGCGCCCAACACCGGCTTCTCGGAGTCGTGGACGGTCGGGAGCGGGTGGGTCCGCCTGGAGCTCCCCGAGGCGGTCCTCTACCCGGAGGGCAGCGACGTGGTGGGGATCCACGGTCTCGAGATCGCATCGGACCGTCCGATCGAGGTCCTGGGCCTCCACCGGCGCCCCTTCTTCTCCGAGGCGACGCGGGTGCTGCCGGTGGGCGAGCTGGGGCGTCGCTATCGGGTGCTGGCGGCCGAAGACGCGACAGGCGGAAACCGATCCAGCTTCATGGTGGCGGCCACGTCCGACGGCACCGTGGTCCGGATCGTCCCGGCCGCCGACACCACCGCGCTCTTCCCGGCAGGCCAGCCCATCGAGGTGAGCCTGGATGCGGGCGAGACCTACCAGATCCACAGCCGGGGCGACCTGTCGGGGAGCCTGATCGAGGCCAGCGATCGGATCGCCGTGTTCGGCGGCGGGGCGGATCCGGCGGTGGACTGCGAGGCCACGAGCCATGCGTGGGACCAGCTCCTGCCCATCCGCCGGTGGGGCACCGACACCCGGGTCGTCCCGCTTCATGGCCAGGGCGGGGATGTGCTCCTGGTCGTCGCGGACCGAGACGGCACCGAGGTGCGGCTGGACTGCGGGGAGGTCCGGCAGCTCGATGCGGGCCAGGTCCTCCGGCGACCGCTCACGGCGCCCACCCGGGTGACGGCCAGCGCGCCAGTGGGGGTCGGCCAGCTCGCCCGAGGCGGTGCCTGCACGGCCACCGGCCTGGGCGACGCCAACCTGGTGGTGACGACGCCCTCGGCCTTGTCCCGCGACGGCGCCGTCCTCTTCGACGACCTCACCTTCCCGGGTGGGGGGGACGAGCGCCGGGTGGGTGTCTCTCTGGTTCGTGACGGGCCCGACGGACCGGTCACCGACTCCGGCTACCTGCTCGCGGGCGCAGACCCCCTGGAGGGCCGCCTCCGGGGGGTGGCCTTCGCCGTCGCCGCATTCGATGCCTACACCTGGAACCTGGGCCATGACTGCGAGGACTGCGTGCTGGCCCTGGCTGAAGGGGTCGACTGCGACGAATGAACCGACACGGACCGACGGCCGGCGCGATGTCCGGCCACCCGAGTGCCATCAGTCCTCCGCGGCGCGCCGCTCCATCGCTGCCTCGAAGCGTGGCTCGAGCCAGTCGGCGATGCGGACCCAGATCTCGTCGGACCACTCGTACACGTAAGTCCCTCCCCCCGGTTCGGCCCAGAAGGTCCACTCGGGATGGGGCCCGCCCTGCCACTCGAAGAACCGTTCCCAAGCTTCCGGGTATTCCTCGGGGGTTCCCCCGAGATGGAACATCAGCCACTCCATCGGCAGGGTGTCCTCGAGCCTGTAGCCTTGACCGGGCTCGGGGCCCGCCGAGGGCAGCATGACGCGACCTGGGGCCACGCCGACCTCGAGCTGGGGGACGTCGGGCCCGCGGGCATGGATCATGTACCAGCTGATGTCCCCCCCGATGATGGTGAGTGGCCCGTATCCATCGGCCTTCAGCTTGCGGGTGAGGGGCACCAGGGTGTTGGCCGTCCGGCCGTGGTCGTTCCACCGCTCGCGGCCTTCGTGGTCGCGGCCACAGCCGACCGTGTCGGGAACGATGACCGACCAGTCCCGGTCGGTGAAGGCCTGGATGGCCCCCGGGGGGATGTGGGCCCGGCCGCAAGGCTGGTCATCCCACCACGGCACCTGGCCAGGGTGGATGACGAGTCCCGGCCGCCCGCGTTCACTGGCGGGGTAGTAGTCGGCCTCGAGGGTCCAGTGCTCTCCGGGGATCGGTCCATCCAGGGTCTCGAAGGTGAACGTGCCGGCGGGGGGCGGCTGCCAGGTGTCTGTGTCCGCGACATCGGTGTCGGGTCCGTCGTGGGCCGCCCGGGACGAGGGATGCCGCGGGTCGTGGGTCAGGCCGTTCGCAGGAGACGGAGCGCCCCCCGAGGCTCGGCGGCCATGACGGCCAGCACCCCGCCCATCATGGCGCCGATGACGCCGACGGTCGCGACCTCGCTGCCTGCCAGGTACAGGCCCTTGATGGGGGTGGCCGGCCGGAGGTGGGGGTTTCGGAAGCGCTCTGGGGTGGGCTCGACCCCGTAGATGCTGCCCCGCATGGGCCGGACGAATGTATCGGTGGAGAGCGGGGTCGAGATCTCGCTGTGGGCGATGAGGGGCTCCAGCTCGGGACGGTGATCGAGGAACTGGGCCAGCAGGGCGTCGTGCAGGGTCCGCTTGAAGGTCTCGTAGCCCTCGCCCCTCTGCCGCCACGTCGTCCCCTGCCACCGGGTGAAGCTCTCCCAGGGCACGAAGGTGACCACCTCGCCGGTGTGGCGCTGTTCCGGTCCGGGGTCGTGGTCCGGGTCCTTGAGGCTCGGGTAGCTGCAGTAGAGCAGGGGCGCGCGGCCGACGGCACGGTCGGGGTGGACGTCCCAGAACTCCTGCTCCAGATCCCAGGTCTCGAAGAACCACTGGTTGGCGCCCGAGCAGCCGGTCTTGGCGATATCGCCCTGGAACCCGAGGTTCAGGCAGACATGGGCCGATGCGGAGGGCAGCGGGGCCAGGGCGTCCACCCACTCCCGGGGCGCGGCACCCTCGGGGAGGAGCCGTCGGGCGGTGGCCACGGCCCCCACCGCCGAGATCACCCCCTGACGGGCCCGGATCTCCTCGCCGTCGGCGAGCCGGACCCCGACGGCGCGTCGACCCTCGACGAGGATGCTGTCGACCTCGGCGCAGATCCGGGTCCACCCTCCGGCCTCGGCCACGGTGCGGAGGAGCTCGACGGCGATCCGCGAGGAGCCGCCCACCGGGTAGAAGGCGCCGTGCTGGAAGTGCTTGTCGACGAGGGCCTGGATGGCGAAGGAGGACCGGCTGGGCGGGGAGCCGTAGTAGCCCCAGCGCGCCGCCAGGACCGTGCGCAGGCGGGGGTCGTCGGTGAGGCCGTGGATGACGTCCCGGGTGTTCTGCTCGAATGCGGCCTGGGCCTTGCGGGCCAGGAGGAAGCTGCCCACGCCCGCCAGGGCCCTGGGGAGGGCGCGGGCCTGGTAGTAGCCCTTCATGGCGCGGGCGACCTCGCGGACCCGGCCCAGGTAGGCGTCGATGGCCGGCGCCTCGCTCGGGAAGGCCCGCACCAGGGCCTCCCGGAAGGCCTCGGGGTGGTCGGGATAGTCGATGCGCAGACCGTCGGGGAAGTGGAACTCCTCGTACACCGCGCCCAGGCTCGCCCACTGCAGGCGACCGCCGGTCAGGCGCGCCAGCAGGCGCCCGGTGAGGCTGTGGTGGCTGACCTCGCCGACGGCGTGGACACCCACGTCCCAGGAGAAGCCCTGGCGCCGGAAGGCATGGGTGAAGCCGCCTGGGGTGTAGTGCTGCTCCAGCACGAGCACCCGGTGCCCCAGGCTGGCGAGCATGGCGGCGGCCGTCATCCCGCCCATGCCCGAGCCGACCACGATGTGGTCGAAGTCGGACCGATCCGTGCGCTTGCTCCAGCTCCGGTCCTGTCGCGGGACGGTCATGGGCTCTCCGGGCCAGGGCCCTCCGGGGGCGCCCCGGACCCTACCCGATGTCCGCAGCTGCCCGGAGCGGGCCTCGCCCGCGGGCCGTCGGCTACTCGATGGCCAGTCGGGGGTGGTCGCCCGCGGTGAAGACCCAGGCCGGCCCCCACGAGGAGAAGACCGCGGTGCCCGGGTCCCGCATCTCGGCCGTGGAGAGGGGCGTGCCGCCGTCCGAGGAGGTGATGCTGACCCCGCTGCGGTCCACGTCCCAGGCCGTGTCCACGATGGTGGCCCCGGAGCGGCAGGCGATGATTCCACCGTGCTGGCACCCGGCCGAGGCGTAGGCGGCCGAGATGGGGGACGAGGCGTAGCTGCTCTCGATGCGGCCGGAGCCCCGATAGCTCTCGCTCACCAGGCCTCCGACCCAGTTGTCGCCCGTCAGGTCGCCCTCGCTGTAGCAGTCCCGGATGGTGCCGGTGGAGAGCATGGAGGCGATGCCGCCCACCCGGCTCGGGCTGCTCACGTCCATCCGTGACACGCAGCTCTCGACGAGTCCCCCATGAGCGATGATGTGCACGATCCCGCCGGCCTTCCAGCTGTCGGCACGGACCGTGCCCTCGGCGATGAGATCGCGGCAGGTGCCGTGGCATTGATTCGCGATCCCCGCGGCGTAGCCCTCGCCCCGGGCGATGACGTCACCCACGAAGGTGGCGCCCTCGAGGGTCGACCCGCCGGCGACCGTGTCCCCGATCCCGGCCGCGATCCCGCGGAGGGCCTCGACCCGGCCCCCCTCGACGACCACGTCCTCGACCCGGGCTCCGGGACGGTTGGCCCAGAAGACGGTGGCCACCCGTTGCCGCCCGGTGACGGAGGCGTCCAGGAACACCAGGTCGCGCAGGGTGGCGTGCTCGTCGACCGTGACCACGAAGGCCACGGCGTCGGTCCGCGGAGCGTCGATGACGAGGTTCGAGAGGGCGTGGCCAGCACCGTCCAGGGAGCCCGCCAGGCGGGGGATGGGCGTGAAGGCGAAGCCCGCCATGTCGATGTCCTGCTCGACGAGGAAGTGGTCCTCGGGCTCGGTGCGGATGGCATCCACGTGCTCGGGGGCGCACAGCATGTGCGGGTCGCTCTCGGTGCCGAGGCCCCCGCCGAAGGGCCGTCCCGCCGGGTCGCAGGTGCTCAGGGCCCGGCCGACGCCCATCTGCTCGGCCACCAGGGTGGACTGGCCCGGGGCATCGGTGGAGATGCTGAGGGTGGACTCGTCGGGGACGCCATCGCGGGGCTGGTAGATCACGGTGAAGGTGGCCGACTGGCCCGGAGCCACGACCCGGGGCCCGGCCGACAGCCCGCCGTCGTCGGTGAGGGCGAGCTCCTCGGAGGTCGCCGCGAAGGCCAGGGCCAACAAGGTGGCGGGGGCCTCCCCGATGTTGTCGACCCGGACGTCGACCTGGTCCACATCGCCCAGGGGGACGGCGCCGAAGTCCCGGATGCCGGGCGTGACGGTGAGCTCGGGCCGGAGGGTGTCGCCGGAGAGGGCCACAGTGGCGGTGGGCGTGGCGGGGGCGTCGCTCTGGACGCGCAGCGCGTCCTCGACCATGCCGTGCTCGGTGGGGGCGAAGCGCACCTCGATGACGGTGGAGGCGCCCGGCGCCAGCTCGCCGGGGGGCATGGCCGCCTGGAACGGGCCGTCGCCCAGGATGGCCGTGTCCAGGAGCCGGACCGGGACCTCGCCGGGGTTGGAGAGGGTGACCGCGGCGGTGGCGGCCTCCCCGATGAGGGTGTCCGGGAAGGTCGCGGAGGAGGGCTGGACCACCAGGATGGGATCGCCGATGGGTTCCTCGTCCTCCACGACGGGTCGGTCCAGGGAGCTCACGCCGGTCTCGGAGCAGCCGAGCAGGGCGAGGAGGGGAGCGAGGGCGATGGCGCGCGGCATGGGGTCCTCCGGGCTGGGGATCCGAGTAGCGGTCCCGAAGGCAGGGGGGACCCTTCCACGTTCTCACGCCCGCGGCCCGGGATCGGTCGTGCGGGAGGCCCCCTGCGGGGTAGGACAGGATCCCCTGCCCCGGAGGCCCCGTGTCCGGTCCCATCCATCGCATCGCCGACGACTTCTGGAACATCCGCGGCAGCTACAAGTTCAAGGGCCTGCTCGAGCTGGGCACCCACAGCTCACTGGTCCGCAAGGCCGACGGCCGCTTCCTGCTGCTCGACGGCTACACCCTCGACGACGAGGATCTGGCCGCGGTCCGCGCCCACACCGACGGCGGCGAGGCCATCGAGGCCATCCTCCATGTCCACCCCTTCCACACCCTCCACGTCGAGGCGGCCCACCAGCAGTTCCCCGGGGCCAAGCTGTACGGCACGGCCCGCCACCACCGCCTCTTCCCCGACCTGCCCTGGGAGCCCGAGCACGCCGAGGATCCGGCGCTCCACGCGCGCCTGGCGGACGACCTGGCCTTCACCGTGCCCCGCGGGGTGGCCTTCATCCCCGACGACGAGAACCTGCACTTCGCCTCGGTCCTGGTGGTCCACCGGGCCTCCCGCGCCATGCACGTGGACGACACGCTCATGTACACCTCCCTGCCCTTCGTGGGCGGGGTGCGCTTCCACCCGACCCTGGGCAAGGTCCTGCAGCCCCGGGCCGGGGCGGTGGCCGAGTTCCGCGCCTGGACCGAGGAGCTGCTCACCCTGTGCGAGGGCGTGGACCACCTCTGCGCGGCCCACACGAAGTCGCTGCTCCACGTCTCGGACGGGGGGCCGCCGCTGGTGGAGCGGGTGCGCGAGGCGGTGGGCAAGGTCGACAAGGTGCTCCGCAAGCACGAGGCCGCCCACGGATAGGGGGTGGGCCCGTGACGCGCGCCGACCGGGGCCTACCCTTGCGCAGGAGGTCGAGCTGACACGTCCCGTGACCCCGTCGCGCCCGGTGGCGCTCTATGTCTTCGTCGCCCTGAACGTGGCGGTCTTCGCGGCCTGGCAGGTGCTCGGCCCCGACTCGCTCATGGCGGAGCACTTCCTGGTGAGCCCGAGCCACGTCTTCTCGGGGCGGGTGTGGACGCTCCTCACGAGCGCGCTCTCCCACGCCAGCGTGGAGCACATGGCGTTCAACCTGTTCGCCCTGTGGGTCTTCGGCCGGAATGTCGAGGTGGTCACGGGCTGGCTGGGGATGGTCCACCTCTACGTGGCTGGCGGTATCGTCGCCTCGATCGGGCACGTGGCGTGGGGGCTCGCCACCGGCGATGGCACCCCGGCCCTCGGGGCGAGCGGCTCGGTGATGGCGGTGGCCGTCGTCTACGCCGTGCTCTTCCCGTGGGAGCGGCTGCTGCTCTTCTTCATCCTGCCCATCCCGGCCTTCGTGGCGGTGGGGCTGTACGTGGGGCTCGACCTCTTCGGGCTCTTCGACCCCACCTCGAGCATCGCCCACGCCGCCCACCTCGGCGGCGCCCTGTACGGGGCCATCTACGGCTTCGTCCGCGGGCGTCCCCGGCTCCGACGGCTGCTGGCCCACCTGGAGCAGGCCCGGCTGCGGCGCGACATGGCGCGCTGGCGCTGAGCCCTCAGCCGTCGTGCGCGGCGGCCCAGGCCTTCAGGTTCGTGAGCAGCCGCTCCAGGCTGGAGCGCATGGCCCGCTTCATGACGAAGCCCGGCACCCACATGGAGGGCTCCAGGTCGAGTTGGTAGGTGGCGGTGATCCCGCCCTGGTCCCCCGGGGTGATCCGCCAGGAGGCCGCGTAGCGGTCGAAGTCCTCGGAGGACACCATGGTGATGTCGAGGCCATCGTCCACCAGGCACTGCCGGGTGGTGATCCGGACCGTCTTCACCGAGCTCTCGGTGACCGCATCGACGGTGCGGCAGGCGCCCTCGGTGCCGGTGACCTGGACCCGGGTCTTCCCGCCGCCGCCCATCTCGGTCATCCAGACCGGATCGGCCAGCCGCGCCTTGAAGGTGTCGGCCGAGACGTCGAGGCCCACGGTGGCCACCACGCCGCCATCATCCTCGAAGCTCACCGAGGGGGCGCCCGAGGCGAGGGCGAGCAGGGGCAGCAAGAGCGGCATGGGACCTCCACCGCTGGGCTAGCCGCGCAGGCCCGGGATCTCCACGAGGGGCCCGGGGAGCGCGATCCGGCTCACACGGGAGGGTGATGCGCGCCGATCAGGAGGATCCGCCGCCGCCGAAGCGGGTGCCGGCCCGGGCCAGCAGGGCCTGGACGGCGCCGTCGTCGTCCGAGCCGAGGCGCCCGGTGAGGCCCCGGATCCAGCGCTCGGGCCAGGCGTCGCGGCCGTACAGCGCCCCGGCGGCGGCGCCGACGATGGCGGCGATGGAGTCGTTGTCCTTGGTGTCGTTGACCGCCCGGACCACGGCCTCGGCGGGGTCGTCCACGTAGCGGGCCAACAAGAGGAGGACGCTCGGGACGGTCTCGAGGAGGTAGGCGCCCGACTGCCAGCGCTGCAGCGCGGTGAGGGTGGGCAGGCCGCCCTCGATGGCGCGCCGGACGTCGACCTGGGCGGCGCGCCAGGTGGGGGCCTGGACGCAGGCGGCGCCCCGGGGGGCATAGACCAGGTCGGGCTCGAAGGGGCGCACCACCGCCGACCACCGGTCGAGGATCCAGGTGGCCTCGGGGGGGCCGTCGGCGTGGAGGAGGCTCCACAGCAGGTCGACGAAGGCCACGGCGGTGCCGATGGCCATGGGGTCGTTGTGGGTGATGGCCGTCGCCACGATGGTGTCGCGCCACAGCCCGGTGGTGCCGCCGGTCAGGTGCGGCAGGACCACGGGGGCGATCCGCATGAGGGCGCCATTGCCGGCGCTGGGCTGGCCCACCTCGGGCCAGGCGCGGCCCTCCTTCCAGGCGCGGAGGGCGGCGTGGACGGTGCCCCCCATGCCGTAGACCTGGGCGCCGCCGAAGCGGTCGAGGGCGGCGGAGGGCTCGACCCTGCCGTGCTCGAGCAGCACCTCGACCAGCCGGAAGGCGAGCTGGGTGTCGTCGGAGGGCACGCCCACCCGGGCGCCATCGGCGTGGCGGTTGGGCAGGTACTCGCGGATCTCGCCGTGCTCGGAGCGACGGACGTGGGGGGGGCGCCCCTCGGTGGTGTTGCCGAGGGCATCGCCCAGGGCCAGGCCCAGGAGCATGCCCTCGACCCGCGACCAGGCCGGGGCGGGGCGGGCGGGGAGGGGCTCGAGGCCGCGCAGGGCCGCCGCCGGCGCCCGGAGGCGACCGGATTCGGCCAGC
>CAZPJM010000135.1:0-12984 GCA_964586865.1 uncultured Enterobacteriaceae bacterium | reverse complement strand
GGGCGACGGCCGGCGGCCCAGGCTGCCGGCGCATCCCGGCCCACGCGGGCGCCCGGGCTCCGCACGCCGGGCGCCCCCCTCACCCCCGCCGCCCGGTGCGACGGCGCCAGTCCTGCCCGCCGAGCTGCTGGAAGGTGCACATCTCGGCGAGCCGGCTGTAGACCCGCTCCCCGACGCGGTCCGACAGGGTGGGCTGCCGGCGGGGGTCCGGATCCGCCAGGTTGGGGCGGGCGATCCCCGAGGGCGGCCCGGGTCGGTAGTTGGAGGTGGCCAGGATGGTGCGCGCGGCGTTGTACCGACGGCTCACCAGCTCGTCGATGACCGACAGCTCCCACTCGGTGAGCATGCCCTTGCCGAGCTCGTCGATGGCCAGCACCTCCACCTCGACCAGCTCGTCGAGCAGCGCGGCGGCGCCCTCGCCCCGGTCGAACCGACCCTTGAGGGCGGAGAGCAGGTGGCTGAACTCGACGAAGCGGCACCGGACCCCCTGTTCCAGGGTCAGGCTGCGCAGGGTGGCGACGAGCAGGTGGGTCTTGCCGCGACCCACCGGCCCCCACAGGACGAAGCCGCGGTTCACGCCCCCGGGGCGGAAGCCGCCGGCCAGGGCGCGGGCGGTGGTGAAGGCGCCGGCCTGGGCCTCCACATCCTCGATGATGTAGTCCTCGAAGGTGCAGTGGGCGAGGCGGGCCGGGAGCCGCGCCCGGTCGAAGCGGGCCAGGCGCTGGCGCAGGTGGAAGCAGGCGCACCGTTGGACCGGCGTCCCGGCGCCCTGGGGTCGGACCCACCCCGTGTCCCGGCAGGCCGGGCAGGGGCCGGCCGAGGCGCAGGCGCAGAGCCCGGCCACGGCGTGCTCGCCCGCGGCGGTGATGGCGAAGCCGCGACCCGAGCACTGTCGACAGTCGGGGCGGATGCCGGGGTGGCGGGGCAGGCCGTCGGTCATCGGTCGAGCACCTGGCGCAGGGTGGCGGCGGTGAGCATGGGGTGGTCCCGTCGGATGTGGTCCCGGGCGATGGCCTCGAGGGACGCCTGGAGGGCCTGGGGCGAGAGGGCTTCGGCCAGCGTGCCCAACTCTTCACGAGCTGTTGTCAGGCGGGCCTCGCGCTCCCAGGGAGACAGGGATTCCCACGTCGCCAGCAGGAAGTCGCGGATCAGGGCCTGGGCGTCCGCCTCGAGGGTCCCCCGATCCGCGGGGTCGAGGGCCAGCAGGGCCCCGGCCAGGGCCTCGAGGCGCTCCCGGTTCACGTCGTCGCGGGCGCGCTCGCGGAGGGCCCCGGCGAGGGGGGACAGGGGATGATCCCCGCCCGCACGGGCCAGCCGGGCCCGGGGGAGGGCGCCCCGGGAGGGCTTGTGGAGGTGCCGACGGGCGGCCTGCAGGGAGAGGGGGATCCGGGAGGGCCGCTTGCGGCGCGCGTCGGCGGCCCGCTCGAGGGCATGGACGATGGTGGGCACCGTGATCCCGTCCGCAAGCCATCTCTCGAGGAGCACCCCGTCGTCCGGCGAGAGGAAGGGCGCCCCGCCGCGCAGGGCCACCAGGTGCCGGCGCACCTCCTCGGCCGCCCGCTGTCGCTGCTCACCCGGATCGGTGGCCACCCTGGCCCTCCTTGCTGGCGGGGGGGCGTCGGTCTATCATCCGGCGCCTTCTGGATCGACGCGGAGCGCATCATGACGCGGTTCTCGCTGGCCCGGGCCCTCGCTCTCCCGGCGATGGCCGGCCTGCTCACCACGGCCCTCGCCTTCTCCTCCCCCGCCCTGGCCCAGGACTCGGGCTCGGACCCCGAGGCCGAGGACGATGCCACCGAGGACGCCGGGGACGACCTCGAGGACGAGGGCGGCGCCCCGGAAGAGGTCGAGCGCCCCGACACCGAGGAGGACGAGCTGGACCTGCTCGGCGAGGAGGAGGAGCTCGACGACATCGAGTTCACCGGCGAGGAGCCGGACGAGGATCTGCTCGGCGAGAACGTCGAAGAGGACACCATCGACCAGGAGGGTCAGGACAACTCCAAGATCTACCGCGAGGCGGTGGAGGAGTTCTCCGAGCTGGCCGCCGACGAGGAGATGCTCGCCTGGGACCGCTACCTGCAGGAGTACCCGAACACGCTCTACCGCCAGCGGATCGAGCGTCGTCTCGATGATCTCGAGGAGATGCTCTACCTGGAGCGCCGCGCCGACGACGAGGAGGACCGCCTCGACGCCGACCAGCGCGATGTGCCCATCAGCCACGCCCTCCTGCTGCAGAACATCAACCCCACCACCCGGGTCCAGACCGGCTTCGAGTGGGGGCTGCCCGACTACATCAACCTGATGCTCGACTACGAGCACGGCATCACCCGCGAGTTCTCGGTCCACGGCGGCCTGCGCAACCGCTTCCAGACCTGGAACATCGAGTTCGGCGCCCGCTACGCCCTCATCAAGTCCAGCCGGACCAAGACCCTCCTCACCGGCATCATGGACTTCCGCTTCGCCACCGATCCGGCCTACCTGGCCCTCCGTCCCCAGGTCGCCTTCGGCAAGATGATCGGTCCGGTCGACCTCCAGGCTCAGGTCGGCGTGGACTGGGAGCTGCGGGCCAACGCGGATCTGCGCATCATCGGCGGCGCCAACGCCACCTTCCGCATCGACGAGCGGGTGGCGGTCTTCCTCGAGACCGACGTGAACGCCAAGGGGCTCACCTGGGATCGCGGCAACACCTTCCGCTTCCCCGTCGCCAGCTTCGGCCTGAAGCTCTACCCCAGCATCCCCGGTCAGCCGGACGGCTTCATGGAGGTCAACCTGGGTGCCAGCGTGCCCTACGCCACCAACTACTACCGGTGGCACGATGGCAGCATCATGGGGCAGCTCAACATCTACCTCTGACCGGCCGCCGGCGCCGCGCGGCAGGCCGCGCCCGTGGGACGATGACGCATCGACCCTCCCCCATCGCCGCCCTCGCCATCCCGGCCCTCCTCGTCGGCCCGGTCGCCCGGGCCCAGGAGCCCGTCGACTGGCCCACCCTCCTCCGCGAGGCCGACCTGGTGGTCCGCGCCCGGGTCGTGGACGGCGGGGTCTGGCAGGCGGACGTGGAGGTCGAGGAGGTCTACGCCGGGGCCCCGCCCGCGGATCGCCTGACCGTCGTGGGCTTCGCCGACCCCATCGTCCCGCCGGATGCCCTGGCCATCGAGGCCCTGCGCAGCGGCGATCAGGTGTGGCTCTTCCTGGAGCCCATGGGCCCTCCCCTGCCCGATCCGCTGGCCATGCCCTGGACGTCGGACCCACGACCCACCCCCGAGGGCCGGACCTTCGCACCGCCCACCCCCCACATCGGCGATGTGCTTCGCTTCGAGGACGGCGTGCACGTGCGGCTGCTCGCCACCTCGGACAGCATCTTCGGGCCCCCGATGGCGCCGGCGGACTGGGAGTCCCTGCTGCGGGCCATGCTCCAGGTGCACCGGGATGGCGAGCCCGTCTCCCAAGCGCTGGAGCGGGCGCGGGCCTGCCTGGATCGCCGTCCCTCCCCGCCCCTGGAGGATCCGCTCTACGAGGGCGAGGCGGCGCGCTGTCTGGCCACCCTGCACCTGCTCGGCGACGATCGGTGGACGGACCGCATCCTGGATTGGGGCGCGACGGAACACCCCGCCACCCGCGCGGCGGCCGCCGTGCTGGCCAGCCGCCACCTGGACCGGCCCGAGGCCCGGACCCTGCTGGTCGAGGCCCTCCTGGACCAGGACCGCACGGTGGCCTCGCTGGCCGTCCCCCTGCTGCAGCTCCGCGCCGATGCCGTCGTGGACATGCTCCTGCCGCTGCTCTCCCGGCCCCGCCAGCCCGATGGCCCCCCCGCCCCGGTGCCGGTGGCGCGGTTGGCGCCCGATCCGGTGCGGATCCGGATCATCGAGCTCATCGGGGCGCTGGGCGACGGGGACGCGGTGCCGGCGCTGGCCCGCGAGGTCCGCTACGCCAATCCGCAGGTGCTCTGGAGCCTGTTCCACGCCCTCGACACCCTGGAGCCCGGGAGCTGGGTCGAGGCGGCCCGGCCCCTGCTGGTGCGGCCCGAGCCACGGCTGCTGCAGGTGGTGGTGGACGTGCTCGAGGTGCGCGGCGGCGAGGGCCTGGCCGACGACCTGGCCCGAATCGCTTTCGACCCGCGATCCTCGCCGTGGATCACCCGGATCGCCCTGCGCGGCCTGTCCACGGTGGGCGATGCGGCGGTGGCCCAGCGGGTCCAGCGCGACGTGATGGCGCACCTGGACGAGCATCCATCCTGGGACGACGACACGGTGGACGAGCTGGGGGCCGAGGTGCAGCTCCTGGCCGAGCGGAGGGCCCGGGCGGCCCTGCCGGTGGCGTGGCGGCTGGCCGGATCGTACCTGGGCGTTCCGCGCGAGCTGGCCGATCCCGAGGCCCGGGCCCGGCACGACCGCGTGGTGAAGGCCCTGGCGAGCCGGGCCGAGGACGTGCTGCCCGACGGCGCCGAGGTCGAGGTGCGCTGGCACCCCGCGGGGCCGCTCGGCGCCGCGCCGGGTCCGAAGGATCGGGTGCTGGTGGACGGGCGGGTGCCCGAGGGTCTCGAGGCGCGCCATCGCCGGGCGGTGGCCGAGGCCCTGGAGGTGCCGATCGAGCAGGTCCGTCTCTGTGGCCGGGTGAGCGGGCGGGTCCAGTGCCTCGAGACCCGGGGCGGCGTGTGGCGTCGTCACCAGGTGCTGGCGCTTCCCGTGGTGCGGATCCTGGCGGCGGCGGCGGGCCGCACCGAGGAGGGCTGGGAGCGGGGCGCCCCCGACCCCGAGGCGGCGGCGTGGCTCGAGGTCTTCGCGGCCCGCGGCGGGTTCGAGGACACCGACACCCAGGCGGTCGCCGATTCCATGGAGGGCTTCACCGCGCGGCGGACCTTCCACGGACCGGCGCCCCTCGTGCCGCTCCCCGAGGTGGACCTGTCCCGTCCGCGGCTGCCGGAGCCCTGACGGGGCCCCCTCGGCGGGCTCACCGGCCCCAGCGCACCACCCGGGCGAGCAGCGACGCGAGGGCGGGCGTGTCGGAGCCGCGACGGATGGCCGCCTCGGTGGCCGCCATCGCCTCGGGGGCCACGTAGCGGGTGCCGTAGTGCCGCAGGCGGTCCACCGTGGCCGCCGGCGTGAGCTCGGGGTGGAACTGGGCGGCCCAGAACGGCGCCCCGTCCACCCGGAGGGCCTGGTGGGGTACGGCGTCCGAGCCCCGCACCAGCGGCCGGGTGCCCGGGGGGAGCCGATCCACGTGGTCCTGGTGGCCCTGCTGCACCCAGAAGGTGTCGGGGAGGTCGGCGAACAGCGGGTCCCGGGCGCCCTCCGGGGTCCGGTGCACCTGCACGGCACCGATCTCGGCGCGGGACGGGTCGTGGGTGACCTGGCCCCCCAGGGCGTGGGCCGCCGCCTGGAAGCCGAAGCACGAGGCCCAGGTGGGGATCCGGCGATCGATGGCCTCGAGGACGGCGTCGCGGCCCCAACCGATCCACGGCACCGGGTCCAGCACCGAGTAGGCCCCGCTGCCCCCGAAGAGCAGGGCGTCCCACGTCCCGGACAGGTCGGGGGGACCGGTGGGCACCGGGTGGACGTGCAGCGCCTTCCCCGGCAGCCCGGCCCGGGCGGCGAAGCACCGGGCCTCGTGGGCCGCCATGGGATCGTCCGGGTCCCGCAGGCTCACCAGCAGCACCCGGGGCACCGGGCCCCCGGCCGCCACCTCAGGCGTCCGGGAGGCGGCCCTGCCCGAAGAGGACGCGCTGCAGGGGCACGCGGTCGTGCAGGATGGTCAGGCGCTTCAGCAGGTCGGAGATGGCCTCGAAGCGGGTCCGGCCCAGGTCGACGGTGTAGGCGATGGCCCGGTCCCCGATGAAGTCCGGCGCGGTGGCGAAGTGGAAGCGGCCCTTGTCGGCCTCGCCGAAGTCCCCATTGTAGCCGGCCAGGTACCAGGCCCCCACCGTCTCGTCGACGGCCTCGACGAGGCCGTCCGGATCGCGCGGGTCCCGGAGCTGGATGGCGATGGTGAGCCAGTGCCAGGGGCAGCGGCTGCTCACGAAGACCTCGAAGGGGTGACCCTCCCAGGGGAGCGCCACCGGCACCTGGGCCAGGGGCTCCAGCCCGTTGACCGCCACGATGAGCGGGTCCCGCTCATCGCCGACCTTGGCCACGTTGTTCTCGCCGGGCTCGACCAGATCGATCCGCTCGAAGGCCCACGGGCGCGCGCCTTCCGGGAGCATGGGCTTGGGCTCGCCGTCCTCGCCCCGCACCATCCGGGCCGCCTCGGCGATGAAGCCCTTGTCGACCAGCTCGTGGGTGTGCTGGGCGAAGAAGGTGTCGTAGCTCTCGGCGTGGGCCTCGAGGAAGACCGAGGCCTGGAGGTTCTCGTCGTCGAGGAAGGCGTCGATGGCCCCGGAGAGGGCGTCGGCCGCTTCGCGGATCTCGTCCTCGAACCGCTCGTCCTCGACGATCTCGCGGTAGACGGCCTGCCCCTCGCGCGGCATGCAGGCGCTGACCAGGAGCGAGCCGAGCTGCATGCGGGTCTCGAGGTCGCCGGGCCAGCGTCGGGCCGCCCCTTCGAAGACCCGGCGGGCGTCCTGGATGCGGTCGAGCACCGTGTACGCCGTGGCCAGGGCGGTCTCGAAGTGCCGCTTCATGTCCTGGTGCTCGGGGGCGTCGTAGGGCTCGGCCAGGGTGATGGCCCGCTCGAGGTGGGGCACCGCCGAGACCACCTCGCCCCGGTTCATGTAGGCCATGCCGAGGGCATTGTTCAGATCCGGCCGATCCGGGTCGATGGCCAGGGCCTTCTGGAAGTTCTCGATGGCGAGGTCGAACTTCTGCTCGTTGACGGCTTCGATGCCCGCGCGGGCGTAGGTGTCGAGGTCACTCATGCCGGCTCTCCCGGGGGTGGAGGGGAGCCTACTGCATGGGGCCCGGAGGGGCGAGGCGGTCCGTGGAGCGGGTCCCCGATCACGACGAGCCCGCCCGGAGGGGCAGGCTCGCACCGGAGAATCGACCGGACGACCGGCTCAGGAGGAGCTGGGCTCCTCGCGCATGTCCCGGTTGACCAGGTCGAGCAGCGCCGCCGAGAGCTCGATGATCTGCTCGTGGGAGAAGCCCTCGGACTTGAGCTGGCGGTAGAAGCTCTTGGCGAGGGTGCGGTTGCGATGGCGCAGCAGCTCGTGGGTGTGGGTCGCGAGCATCGTGGGCCTCCGTCGGGCGGTGGGAGAGACGGGGATGCAACGGTCATGCCAGTGTCATGAGGCGCATAAAGGAGGTTCGACCGTGGCACGCGGCCCAGGTGCGAAGCCCATGACCGCGTGCCACGGGTTGCGGTGCGTAATGGACTTCGCACTTCGCGGGGTCGACCGGTCCGTGCCCCCCCGGCGGGCCATCCCTACCGGCGCTTCTTCTTGACCATGCCGATGTAGGTCCGGATGTTCCGGATGTTGTCGTCGAGCTTCTGGGCCTTGACCAGGTCGTCGTAGGCCTGGGCGTAGTCCTTGCGGTAGTAGTGGGCGATGCCGCGGCGGAACCAGGCCATGGCGTGCCCGGCGTCCGCGTCCAGGGCCTTATTGAAGTACTCGATGGCCCGCCCGTAGTCCTTGCGCGCGTAGTAGAGCTCGCCGATGGCCGAGTTGGTCTCGGCGTCCTCGGGGCGGAGGTCCTCGGCGACGGTGAAGTCGCTCATGGCCCGCGCATAGTCGCCCAGGTCCAGGTAGACGCGGCCGCGGCCGAGGGCGGCCTCCACGTTGTCGGGGTCGAAGTCCAGGACATCGGAGAAGAGCTGGGCGGCGGACTGGAGGTCGCCTTGCTCGGCGGCGGCGTGGGCCCGGCGGAGGAGCTGGACCGCCTCGTCGCCGGAGAGCTCGGGCATGGGGGGAGGCGGCGCGGGCTCCGGCTCGATCTCGGGGAGTTCCTCGACCTCGTCCTCGTCCACGAGCTCGTACTCCTCCACCCCCAGGCTCAGGCCGCTGCCCTCCTCGTCCCAGCCATCATCGGCCTCGCCCAGGGCCAGGGGCGCGTCCTCTTCGCTGTCCACCACCGCACCGCCGCCCTCGGGGTCGATACGGATGGCCGCGGCGCTCGGGCGCGTGGACGGCCCCCGCTCCCCGCCGTCGCGGATGGTGGGGATGGAGAGCCGGGCGCTGGCCCCGCCGCTGGTGCGCGTCTGGACCGCCGCCGGCGTGCCCCGGCCGGGGTCGGCGAGCCGCACCCCGTGGTCGGAGGGCGTGTTGAGACGAATCCGGGGCTTGCTTCCCGTGTCCGAGTTGGGGTCGGCGTCCGAGCCCTCGGGGGCGACGAGCTCCTCGGGCGAGGTGAAGCCGAGCCGGCCCAGGTCCTCCTCGGTCAGGGTCGTGCGGGCCCGCGGCGCGCCGGGCCCCCGGGGGGGCTCCTTCTCCTCGTCGTCCTCGGCGAGGGCGGCGTCCTCCTGCTCCAGCAGGTCCTGGAGCTGGACCAGGCTCTCCAGGTCGGTCACCAGCGTCTGCTCGGTGGCGTCCCCCCCGGTTCCGCTCTGGGGGGTGGCCGGGGTGGGGTCGTCCTCGAAGTGCTCGAGGGTCTCGTCGCCCTCCAGGTCCTCGGTGTAGCTGACCAGGTCGTCGTCGCCGCCGAGGGTGACCAGATCGCCGTCGTCGCCGCCCAGGGTGACGAGATCGTCGTCGTGCTCGGAGTCGCTGTCGAAGGAGACGAGATCGTCCACATTGGAGAGGTCGCCAGACAGCGCCGAGGTCACGTCCTCGTCACCGCCCAGCTCGAGGACGCCCATGTCGCTGTCCAGCTCGGCGTCCTCCAGGGCGAGGGCGCCCCCGTCCAGGTCGTCCAGGTCGTCCAGGTCGTCGGCCCCGTCATCGGCGATGAGGGCCGAGAGCTCGGCGTCGTCGATCTCGACCAGCCCCTCGCTCGAGTCGTCGTCCATCTCCACCAGGCCGTGGCCGTGCTCGGTGCCGTCCCCGGTCCCGAGGCCCGGGTTGTCGGCACCGCGGAGGGTGAGGGTGGGCTCGTCGTCCTCGGGGAGGGCGTCGTCGAAGGCCACGAGCGCGTCGGGGTCGACGGGGGCCTCGCCGGTCTCCTCGGTGGGTGGGCGGAGGTCCTCGGCGGTGCCCTCGGGGCCCTCGTCCAGGGGCTCGCCCTCGTCGGGCTCGAGGGTGCGGCGCAGGATCTCGTCGGTGTGCTCGTCGCGGACCGGACCGGACGGGTGGAGCCCGGGGGCCGCGGGCAGGGGCGTCAGGTCGACGTGCTCGCGGATCCACTCGCGGGCGCGCCGGGTGCTCTCGCGGTGGATCCGGAGCTGGGCTGCGAAGGGCAGGGCATCGGCGGCCAGGGCCTCGATGGCCCGCTGCGCGGCGAGGAGGGTGTCCGCCAGGGTGTCGCTGGCCTCGAACAGGGGGTCGTCGTCCAGATGCACCGGGGCCTACCCCTTGCCCTGACGCTTGGCCTCGGCGGAGAGCTGCTTGGCCGTGCCCACCAGCTCCTGGCGGCGGGCGCGCATCTGGCGGATGTTGGCCTTGAGCTGCTCGACCTTGGCCTGGAGCTTGTCGTTGTCGCTGGACAGGCTCTCGCTGCGGGCCTCGAGGGGCTCCAGGTCGGCCTCGAGGGCCGTCCGGAGGTGCTCCTGACGCTGGATCTCGGCCTGGGTGGCCGCGAGCCGGGCGTTGACGGCCTGTGCTGCCTTCACGGTGGTCATGAGCTCGGTCAGGCGGGTCTCGAGGACCTCCTCCAGCTCACCCTGGATCGCGTGCAGTCGGTCGGCATCGGTCGACATCGGGCCTCCGCGGCCCCCCTCCCGGGCGGGCGCCCGGGGACCGTAGCACCGCCCCATCCGGCGCGTCAACGCGCCTCGGCAGCGTCGCCGTCGGGACCGTCCGCCCGGCTCACCGGATGCCGTGGCGCTTGAGCAGCCGGCTGACGGTCTTGCGATCGACCCCGGCGATCCGGGCAGCCCGGGAGAGGTTGCCCTCGGCGCGCTCCATCAGGCCCTCGAGGTAGCTGCGCTCGAACGCCTCGAGCATGCGGTCCTTGGCCTCGTGGAAGGCCACATCGGGCCCGGGGAGGGGGATCTCGCCGGATTCGGGGCGTCCCCGGCCGGCTGAGGGGCGGCGGAGGGCGTCGGGGAGCGCCTCGAGGCCGAGGGTGGATCCGTCGACGAAAGGGAGGGCCCGAAGCAGGACATTCCGGAGTTCCCGCACATTGCCCGGCCAGCGCCAGGCCGCGAACGCCTCGAGGACGTCGGGGTGGATCTCGGAGACAGGGTGGGGAAAGCCCGCATGGCGCAGGAGGTGGCGGGCGAGGATCGGGAGGTCCTCCAGCCGATCCCTGAGGGGGGGCAGCTCGAGCTCGACCACGGCCAGGCGGTAGTAGAGGTCCTCCCGAAAGCGGCCGGCCTCGACCTCGGCGCGGAGATCGCGGTTGGTGGCGGCGACGACGCGCACGTCCACGGGGACCACGTCGCGTCCGCCCACCCGGCGGACCTCGCGCTGTTCGAGGACCCGCAGCAGGGCGGCCTGGACCGACAGGGGCAGCTCGCCCAGCTCGTCGAGGAAGACCGTGCCCCGGTGGGCCCGCTCGAAGACGCCCGGCCGATCCCGGACCGCCCCGGTGAAGGCGCCCCGGACGTGTCCGAAGAGCTCGGCCTCGACGAGGGATCGGGCCACGGCGCCGCAGTCGAACACCTCGAGGGGCCCGTCCTCGCGTGGGGAGCGGGCGTGGAGGGCGCGGCTCACCAGCTCCTTCCCGGTCCCGGTCTCGCCGGTGACGAGCACGGTGAGGTCGGTGGGGGCCACCCGCTCGATGATGGCGAAGACGGCCCGCATGGCCACCGAGCGGCCCACCAGGCCCTCGAGGCGCTCCCGCTCCGAGGGCACGATGTCCACCACCTCGTCGGCGGACTCGAAGGTGATCTCGGTGCGTCCGAGCCGGAAGCGCTGCTCGTCGGGCAGGTAGACCTCGCGGATCTTGATGGGCCCGACGAAGGTGCCGTTGGTGGAGTCCAGGTCGCGGAGGAGCACGCCGTCGGCGGTGCGGACGATCTCGGCGTGGGCGCGGCTCACCGTGTCGTCGGTGAGGACCAGGTCGTTGCGCTCGGCCGTGCCGAGGTGGATCACGTCCCGGTCCACCTCGAGGGTGAGGCCGGCGTCGGGGCCCTCCTCGACCCGGAGGCGGATCCGACGCAGCGTGAGCCGCCGCGCCTTGGCGATGACGTTCGTGATGTCGTCCATGACGGACCTATCCCTGGCTGCCGCTGTCGGGGTCCTCGCCGCGCTGCGCCTCGAACAGGCGGGCCCGCACGCGTTGTATCGTGCGGCGGTCCAGGCCCGCGGCCCGGGCGGCGGCCGAGACGTTGCCGTCGTGCTCATCGAGGATGGCGGCGATGTAGCGGTGCTGGAAGGCGTCGAGCCACACGCGCCGCGCCTCCAGGTAGGGCAGGTCGGTGCGGACCGGCGGGCCTCCGGGTTCGCGGGGAGGCTGGACGACCCGGCGCAGTCGGGCGGGCAGGTCCTCCACGTCGACCTCGGCCGAGGTGGGCACCACGGCCAGGTAGGCCATGGCGTGGCGGAGCTCCCGGACATTGCCGGGCCAGGCGAGCCGGACCAGGTGCTGACGGAGGCGGGGGGCCATGCGCGGCGGGGAGCGCCCGGCCTGGCGGGCCTCCAGCTCCAGGAAGTGCGCGGCCAGCTCGAGCAGATCGGCCCCCCGACGGCGGAGGGGCGGGAGCTCCAGCTCGACCACGGCCAGGCGGTGGAAGAGGTCCTCGCGGAAGCGTCCGGCGCGGACCTCGTCGCGGAGATCGCGCCAGGTGGCGGCCACGATCCGGATGTCGCCGGTCCGCCGGGTCTCCGAGCCCACCGGTCGCCACGAGCCCTCCTGGACCAGGCGCAGCAGCCGGGTCTGGAGGTCGAGGGAGAGCTCGGCGACCTCGTCCAGGAAGAGGGTGCCGCCGTCGGCGTGGGCCACCAGCCCCCGGCGGTCGGTCCGGGCGCCGGTGAAGGCGCCGCGGACGTGTCCGAAGAGCTCGGACTCCACCAGGCTCGGGGCGAGGGCCGCGCAGTCGACGGGCACGAAGGGCCCGGGCCGCCCCGAGGCCTCGTGCACCCCTCGGGCCAGCACCTCCTTGCCGGTCCCGGTCTCGCCGCGGACCAGGATGGGAAGGGGGGTCGGGGCCACCCGGCGGGCCTGCTCGCGGACCCGTACCACCTCGTCGGAGGCGCCCAGGAGGGCCGAGAAGGGTCCGCTCACCGCCACCTCCGGGTCCGCCAGCGCCCATCGGCCACCAGCCGGGCTCCCCGCGGGAGGGTGCACAGCTCGTAGACCCAGGCCCGGTAGGGTCGCAGGCCCACCGAGACCGGGCGCAGGACGCGGCGGAACAGGCCCTCGTCCACCCCCTCCACCTGGTCGAGGAGCCCCAGGAGGCGGTCGTCGGGGGGGTCGAGGAGCTCGCCATGGACGGTGCCGTCGCCGTCGAGCAGCAGGCCCGGATAGCCGGCGGGGAGGTGGTAGAGCCGACCCCGGGTCCGGGCCGGGCGGCGCGCCAGGCCCGCCACCAGCCCATGCCGCTCCTCGCCGGACTGGAGGGTGCCGTACACGAAGAGGGGAGGACCCACCCTCAGAGCTCCACCAGGAGGCTTCGCACGCGGCCACCGGCGAAGTCCACGATGGCGGTGCCCCGGTCGTAGCGCCACCGGGTGCCGTCCCCCCGGGAGCTCGGCGCCCCGATGGTGGCCTCGAGCTGGTCCCGGTCGAGCTGGAAGAGCTGCATCTTGGGGTCGAAGGGCAGATCCGCGGCGTGGGCGGTGGCCCCCCGGGTGACCTGGATGCGCCGGGCCCCGCCGATGACCGCGCGGCACACCACGATGCTGCCGCCCCGGAAGCTCCGGGCCAGCTCGCCGGTGCGGCAGTAGGGCGAGCCGGTCCCCTCGGAAGGGCCGAGCACCCGCTCCATGTCCCGGTCGGACATGCCCCGGCGGATCCCCACGACCGAGATCGGAAGAGCACACGTCTGAACTCCAGTCACGTGAAACGATATCGT